>JAITOL010000161.1 GCA_031289955.1 Synergistaceae bacterium | reverse complement strand
TCTCCGCAAGAATAAAAACAGCTTGTTCTGATCCATCAGGTCCTTCTCCTTCGCCAGGCAACGTCCAGGCGGATCCCTGCGGCGGGATTTTTGACGTTTCGCCGCGCAGCGGCTATCATTCATCTGAAGCAGACGATGCAGACGATAAGGGGGATGACGTCATGTTAGCTGAACTGACCCAAGGGCAGAGGGCCGCGAAAAAGACCGCGCGCGAGTTCGCGGCGGAGGTCGCGCCGCATAATCGCGAAATGGATCTCAATGGGTTTTCTCAGACTCTGCACGACAGAATGATGGAGACCGGGCTGCCAGGCGCGCTTCTGCCGGCCGAGTACGGCGGCTTGGGGGGCGACGCGCTGTCGGCCGTGGTCGTACTCTACGAGCTGGCGAAGGGGAGCGCGAGCGTCGCGCTGTCGCTTGACGCCCACTGGCTGGGCGCCGAGGCAATCCTGAGACATGGAAGCGACGAACAAAAAAAGAAATATCTTCCGATGTCAGCGGGTAAGAGTTATTTCGCCTTCGCCCTGACGGAACCCGGCGCCGGTTCGGACGCGGCGGCGGTGAGCGCGGAGGCGAAAAAAACGCCGGACGGCTACGTCCTCGACGGCGTAAAGAGCTGGTGTACGAACGGCGGTCTCGCCGGCGTATATATCGTCATGGCGCGGACGGATTGCGAGGGCGACCGAAAAGGCGCGAAGGGAATATCGGCCTTCATAGTGGAGAGGGCGAACCCCGGGCTCGCCATAGGCAGGGATGAGGACAAGATGGGGATGAGAGGTTCGCGCACGACGGACCTTTTACTTAAAAATTGCAATGTCGGCACGGACGCGCTGCTCGGCAAAGAGGGCGACGGCTTCAAAATAGCGATGGGCGCCCTCGACGGAGCGCGTGTCTGCATAGCGGCGATGGGCGCCGGCATCACAGAGGCGGCGCTCGACGTCTCGCGAGAGTTCGCGAACCGGCGCGAGGCGTTCGGCGCCCCGATCGCGAACATTCAGGCCATCCAGTTCAAGATAGCCGAAATGGCGATCGGCCTGGAGGCGGCGAAACTTTTGACGCTCGAAGCCGCGAGAAAAAGGGCGTCCGGCGAGAGGCACACTAAAGAGGCCGCGATGGCGAAGTTTTTCAGCTCGTCCCACGCCGTAAAAAGCGCCATGGAGGCGATCCAGATCCACGGCGCGAGAGGATACAGCAAAGACGTCCTGCCAGAGCTGCTGCTGCGCGACGCGAAAATGCTGGAGATAGGGGAAGGCGCTAACGAGGTGCTGCTCATGCTCGTCGGCCGGGCGGAGCTGTCGGGAAAATGAGGTAAAGCGTAAAAACCAGGCTATGCCATTGTTCAGGCAAATTAAAGACAAACGTTTGATCGCGGCTTGGCATCAAGCGGGATGGCGTGTGTCGTCGCGGCAAGGATCGATATTTTTTTACTAAGAGATTATTGCGAAAATCAATTTTACTTCGAGAATCCCCGATGCTAAGATTTATTCTTCGAGATTGTGGCTCAAGAACGAAATTGCGGGTCGGAGTCCGCAATGACGCGGGGGTAGACGTCCGCTGTGGGAGATTGCAGACTGGAGTCCACAATGACAGCTCCGCAAATTGAAGAGGAGGATGAATCATGATGAGTGGTAACGCCGTTGTTCCGGAAAGAGAAATATCGATAGTTCTGGATACATACCCCCATACTCGCGCGATCAAGGAAGGGCAGATTGCAAGCCCTGGGATCAAGTTGAATTTCATAGAATACAATCCCATAAACAAGGCCTTTAACCCGATGGTCGAGGAGCAGAAATTCGACGTATGCGAAATGGCCGTTGGCACGTTCTTCCAAGCGCTCGATTCCGGCAAGCCTCTTAAATTGCTGCCGGCTGTCATGGGTGGCGAATTCCATCATGGCAGCCTGTGGTATGAGCCTAAGAACGGCGCGTTGACTCCCGGCGATCTGAAGGGAAAGCGCGTTGGAGTCAGAGCTTACACACAAACGACTGGCATCTGGGTTCGCGGCGTACTGCAAGAACAGTACGGCGTTCCCTGCGACGACGTGACATGGGTGACGTCAGAAGCGCCCCACGTCGAAGGATATGTCAATCCTCCGAACGTTGAGCTGTCAAAGGGGGCGGATTTGACTCAAATGCTCCGCGACGGGGAACTTTCGGCTGTCATTATCGGCCCAAAGCAGGGAAACGGCGCGGGTTTCACTCACTTGATACCCAACGTGGACGCCGCTTCCGCCGCGTGGTATGAAAAGCACAAAACAGTTCCAATCAACCACATGGTAGTCGTCACCGAAAAACTGATCAAAAATGACGCCGCCGCGGTACTGGCCATTACAGATTTGTTCAGGCAGGGAATCGAGTCGGTGCGGGCCGCAAGCGCCGCGTCGCCTCAAGCCATCCGTTTCGGCAAGGAAAATGTATGGGACGCTCTGGAGCTGGCAATACGCTACTCCTTCGAACAGAAGCTCATTTCACGGGTGTTTAAAAAAGAAGAAGTGTTTGCGTAATTCTGCCGCGCCCAAAAAGCCGGTCCAAGTGTTTATACATCGGACCGGCTTTTTACGTTCGCCGGCCCCGCACGTCATATACTACAAACTCGGCGTTGGCGGCGCGCATTTTTCCTTTATATATTCGATGAATTTTTTCACGCCATGACGCATGTAACCATCTTTTTTCCATACCAGCGCATAGTTGAGGTAGATTGAATGTTCCAAGGGGATGCCGACGGTTTCAGGAATCATATTTGCCAGCTCTTTGCTCAAGAAAGTTCCGGCCATTTTGGTGTAAAGCAGTTCCTTTATCAGTGACAGCTGAACCGCGTAGAGCAGAATGTTCGGCACAAGGCCGAGTTCGTAAAACCGCTTTTTCACTTGGGTAGTCATAAAAGAATCGTCCTGGTTGAGAATGAGCTGCTCGTTGCTCAAATCGACGAAACCGACCACGTCTCTGCCGGCAAGCGGGTGCTCGGATGAAACACAGTAAACAAATTCCGTTGAAAGCACTGTTAACTGGCCGAATTTCTCCGGTATAGTTCCGTTGTCGACAACGATTGCCAGGTCGCTGGTGTCGCTTCCCAACATTTTTAAAGCCTTGTTGAAATTATTTTGTTTTACTTCAAAAGTGATATCCGAATGTGCGAACTTAAAACCTTCCATAAGGTACGTAAAAAAATACGCGGCGCTCAATACGGGCATATTCAGGCTGATTCGGCGGTTGGAACTTCCCATATCAGTCATTTGAATCGCGAGGGATTCCAACTCGCCGAGCGATATGCCGGCTTGTTTATAGAAAAACACGCCCTCGTCCGTGAGCAGCATCTGTTTATTCTCGCGCCGAAACAAGGCCACCCCAAATTCGTTTTCCAACTCCCGAATCGCAATGGATATCGAAGGCTGAGATACATGGATAGCCTCCGCAGCCTTAGAAACACCGCCGTAGTCGCATACGGCTTTAAAATACTGCATCTGAGTAATCGTCAAACCGATACCTCCAATGCTATCTATAGCTAATCACTAAGGGAGTGCGGGAATATAACATATACACATAAACTACCCAACCGCCATAGCAGTGCCTTTTCAATGGCTGTAAAGGTGTAAAGATTTATGTACACTGCCTAAGCACAGATTTTATTAAACGCTTTCATTATAACATGAATTTGCGTTCTACAGACCCGAAGTGACTAATTCGGAAAATTCCGCAGACGCTGGATCGGTCCGCCCGTTTAGGAGGATGATAGTATTTTGCAATGGATCGTTTTAATTTAACAATTTTACACCCTGTGTTTTTTAATGCTATTATAAAAAAACAAAGCGGTTGTTCAAAATTATAATAAGAAGATATTGTGAGGAGGAGAAATATGGCTGGTACAATTATAACCGGCGCGTATGACATGCATGTTCACGCCGGCCCGGACGTTCTGCCTAGAAAGAGTGACTGCCTCGAGTTCGCTGATATCATGTCTAAAGCTGGTATGGCGGGTTTCGTTTCCAAGAACCACTATTTCACCACGTCGCCTTGGGCGAAAATTGCAAATTCGCGTAATCCTGGTTTCAAGGTAATCGGTTCCATCACACTGAACAACACGGTGGGCGGCATGAACCCCTTCGCGGTCGACATTGCCGGGCGTGACGGCGCGAAGGTCGTCTGGTTTCCAACAATTGACACATTGACATGTATCAACGAAGCGGAGTTAATGCCCGAGGGCAAGCGCCCTTATTGGGTCAGCGTCTTGTTGGAACTCAAGGCTGACGGTATGCGGGTGAGTCCTGTGAACGTCGTCGATGAAAACGGCAAAGTTTTGCCCGAAGTTATCGATGTTCTGGACGTGATTGCAAAGCACGAAATGATTCTGTGTACCGGGCACATCACGGTAAAAGAGGCGTTTGCCGTTATCAAAGCGGCCCACGAGAGGCATGTCGATCGTATCATCTGCACTCACTGCGACTCTCCTCTGGCCTTCTTTGAAATTGAACAACAACTGGAACTGGTCAACAAGTACGGCGTTTACATGGAACACTGCTTGAACGGCTGCACAACCGGCAAAGTGACATGGGAAGTCTGTCTGGAACAGATCAAAAAGATTGGCTATGATCATGTTCTCCTCTCGACGGATCTCGGCCAGGTTGGCCGCCAAGACCCGAATGAAGGGCTCGAGTTCTTCGCGAAGTGGTTGCTGGAAAATGGAGCTACTGAGAATGAAGTCCGCAAGACAATTGTGGATAATCCCAAGAAGTTACTCGGCGCCGGTTTCTAAATAATTTAAAAGTAAAAGCCAAAAATAGTTCCAGACATATCCCGAAACGCAAATAAGCGAGGAGGTCATTGATTTATGATAAGTGATAAGCGTGTGCTGGTAGTCGGAGCGCACTCAGCTGACTGGGTGTGGCGTTCGAGTGGTGCCATTGCGAAGTACACAGCAAACGGCGCGCAGGTATTCGTCGTTTGTCTGACGTTCGGAGCGAGGGGAGAATCGTCCGCGCTGTGGAAAACGGAAGGTCAGACGTTTGAAAACGTAAAGAAGATACGTTATCAGGAAGCTCAGGACGCCGCCGCCGTGCTTGGAGTCACTAACTTGGAAATGTGGGATTTCGACGACTGTATGCTCGAAATCAGCCCTGAGATACTTCAGAGACTGAATGAAAAAATCCGCGAAGTCAAGCCGTCGCTTATTATCACACATGACACGGTGGATACCACAAACCGCGATCACGGCATCGCGCACGAAATTGTGGTGCGCGCCTCGATAATGGCCGCACAGCCCGGTATCCCGTCAGACGGGCTGAAATCGACAAAGACAGTGCCTATTTTTGGCTTCGAGGCGTCGGAACCGGAGCGGAGCGGCTTCGTTCCTGACGTCTACCTCGATATTACAGATTTCTATTCAAAGAAAGAAGAAGCTATGAAGTGCATTAAGACACAGACAGAGGGTCCGTTCATCCACGGCCGCCTCAATACGCACAGGGGCTGGCAAGCCGCCAGAATGTCGGGAAACAAAAACATCAAGTATGTCGAGGTGTTCCGAGTACACGATCCAATAGTTGTCAACGAGCTTCCGGTTCACGATGTATAATATTATTATATAGGTTATAAAAAACTGAACAAGAGGAGAAAGAACATGAAAAAACTAACAGCGTTGATACTTGTGTCTATGGTAGCTTTCATGTGCGCGGCAAACACTGGGGCAGCGGCGGCGGAAATCATGACGGCGGCGGATGCCATTGCGGCGGTGAACAAAGACGTTTCCCCGCTTCCCCCGGAGGTGGCGAATCTTCCTACTTACGAGGCGGAGTTATGGGTGCAGCTGGCTGACGACCCATCCATTCCGGCGGAGGGTCCCTGCTTTGACAAGGACGGCAACCTGTATGTGACGACAATCTCGAAAGGACTCATCTACAAGGTGACGCCGGAAAAGAAAGTATCTCTGGCGTATGAGAATACGGCTACGAAGACGACTTCCTGCGCGTTTCACAAAGACGGGCGCCTGTTCATTGTCGGGACGGACAACAATATTATGTATCAAAATAAAGACGGCAGCTTTACTAAAATTGAGACGCGCAGCGCGAATGGCAAACCTGACAACATCAACGATTTGATATTTGACTCCAACGGGAATCTGTATGTCACTGATTCCGACGGAACGGCCGCCAATCCGGTCGGCGGCGTATATCGGTTCAACGCCGATTTCACAGAATGCGTTGCGGTCATCGAAAATCTCGCCATGCCTAACGGTATCTGCCTTTCTCCTGACGAAAAGGTTCTTTGGGTGACCGAGTCAGGACGCAACGCTCTCCTGCGCGCCCAGCTGAACAAGGACGGCGTGAGCCTAACGATGTTTGACGGTCTCTGTTACGCGTTCTACGGCACCGGCGCGCCTGGAGGAACCGACGGAGTACGAACTGACTCCGCGGGATATGTGTACGACGCCATTCAACTTCATGGAAGAATCCTGATCTTTTCGCCCACCGGCGTTCCTGTCGCGAATGTACTCATTCCCGGTCGTGAGGAAGGCAAGTATCTGGGCGTCGCCAACGTGACGATCAAGCCGGACACAAATGAAGGTTACGTAGTCGCTGGCGGCGGCGCAGGAAAAGGACCCAGCGTTTTTAAATTCACAACGCTGAATAAAGCGCTCACGCCTTTTTCTCACCAATAGTGGGAATGTCTTTGGGCATAAAAGAGATCACGGCAAAATAAAAAGGCAATTTTAACTCCAGGAGGAATAAAAATAATGAAACGCTTGCGCATAGTCGCATTTGTTCTGGCATTGACGATTTCCTGGCTGGGCTCCAATAGCGCCAGCGCCGGCGAGACGGTTTCTTTCGGAACAGCGGCGACGGGCGGCGCGTTTTACGCCATAGGAGCCGGAATGGGCGACGTCATCAACACTAAGTCCAGCTTTCTGCACGTGCTCGTTCAGTCCACAAAGGGCGCCAACGAAAACCTGCAACTTATCAACGAAGGGGAAATGGATCTGGCGTTTTCCGCGAGCAGCAGCCTTTACGCTGCCTACCACAAAATAGGGGATTACGCGAGCAGGGAATTGACAAACATTAGCAGCATCATGGGGCTTCACTATGCCCAGGGTCATATGCTCGCCCGCAAAAGCTCCGGCATTAACTCCTACGCTGATCTTGCCGGAAAAAAGGTTTGCACCGGAACTAACGTCGCAGACATCTATGAAGCCTGCGAGGCCATCATGCTGGGGCACGGCGTGGATCCCAAGAAAGACGCCACTGTCTTTCACCTCGCGCAGGACGAGGCAAGCCAAAAACTCTCTGACGGCGACATAGACGCGATGTTTATTTGGATAGGCGCCCCCGCCGCGATGTTTTCGAACCTTATGGTCAGCGGCGAGTATGTGCTTGTTCAGGCCGATGAAAAAATCATTGAAAAGGTCTGTAAGGAAAACCTGCCCCATGTTATGCCCGGGCTTGTCAAGGCAGGAACCTATACCGGCGTTGACAACGACATCCACTGCGTCGCCAACCGCAGTATGATTTTCTGCAATCCCAAACTGAGCGACGATGTCGTTTACGAGTTCTGCAAACAGGTTGTTGAAAATTGGGATGCCGTTAAACTTTCTCATTCAGTTCTAGGAGACGTAGAACTCAAGAACATCGCCGACCAGACCATTCCGATGCATCCTGGCGCGCTGAAATACTTCAAAGAAATCGGATTTGTGAAGTAAGAACGGGAGCGGAGAAACATGAGCTTTGAAGAAACTCAGGTCGGGCAAACAAAAGGTCGCATGTCAGCGCGATCTGTCCTGATAACGGCTCTGTCTGCGCTTATTGTGGCGTTTCATCTGGCTACCGCGACAACAATTGTTATTCCGGGCTATTTGCAGGCGGCTGTGCATTTCTGTTTCATAAGCTGCATAATTATCCTGACCCGGCCCTTCAAATTCAAGTTGGGGTTTATGGTAGAGTTATTTCTTTGCCTGGTTATAGCTTTTGTCGCGGTATACCAGATATGGCTTCAACAGCTTTTGTCGCGTGTCGAGGGCGTTTACAGCTCGTTTGATATCGCCGTGGCGATTTTATGTTTCGTCTTGGCGTTGTATTTGGGTTTCAGAACCATAGGCTGGATACTGCCCGTAATTTGCATTCTGTTTACGGTTTACGCGCTGTTTGGGCATAATCTCACGGGCTATTTCACGACGTCGAGCTTTTCAGTGAAACGTATTTTTTCAAATCTATTTACGTCCACTGACGGAATGTTCGGATCCACGCTGATGGTCTCCGCGAGATTCCTGCTGTTGTTTATCTTCTTCGGTACGCTTATGGACGTAAGCGGCTCGGGTTCGTTCTACGTAAATCTGGCGGATTCCGTCGCGGGACGGGCTCGCGGCGGTCCCGCCCAAGCCGCGGTCTATTCCAGCATGCTCATGGGCATGGTCAACGGTTCCGGCCCCGCCAACGTCGCGGTTACCGGCACATTCACGATCCCACTCATGAAAAAAACCGGCTACCAAGCGAGCGTGGCGGGCGCGGTGGAGGCGGTCGCCTCCACCGGGGGACAAATTATGCCTCCTGTTATGGGGGCCGTGGCATTTCTCATGAGCGACGTCACCGGTATACCATACGTCAAGATAGCTACTGCCGCGTTCGTGCCAGCCATGCTGTACTACCTGACGCTCTCCTTTTCTATATACGGTTTTGCCCGTAGGCAAAAAATGGAGAAGGTAGCCCCCTCCACTCTTCCCAAAATAAAAGAGGTGTTCAGGGACGGATGGTTTTATCTCATCCCGATGCTCGTGATAATCGTAATGGTGTTCCGCGGCTATTCACCGCAGAGAGCCGCGATTTGGACGATTGCGGTCGCCGCTTTGGTGACGCTTGCGTTCAAACGCGGAACGCTGACGTTAAACGCGCTGCTCGACGCCTGCCGAAGCGCCGCTAAAATCGCCGGGCCGTTGGCTATAGCCTGTATGCTGGCCGGCATCGTTATGTGTACTATCAACATCACCAGTCTGGGACTCAAAATCAGCAGCATAATCAACATGATTTCACATGGAAGCCTGATTATAACGCTTCTGCTGGCCATGCTGGCGGCGCTTGTCCTGGGGATGGGGCTTCCCACCTCGGCCGCGTATATCGTGCTGTCTGTTCTCATAGTCCCCGCGATGCTCAAGATGGATGTGAAAATTCTTCCTGCGCATATGTTTATTCTGTATTTCGGGATTCTGTCCGGCATCACTCCGCCTGTCGCGCTATCGACATTTACGGCCAGCGGCATTTCAGGCGCTGGAATATGGGAAACCGGATGGGAGGCAATAAAGCTAGCCGCCGCCGGATTCATTGTTCCGTTCATATTCGTATATAACAATGAGCTTCTGCTGATGGGCGCCGCCGGTGATATCGCGTTCGCCATAATCACGGCCCTTTTGGGATGCGCGATTCTGGGTTTCTCCATCAGCGGCTGGTGTTTTACGGAGCTGCCAATTCTTTCCAGATTATTGTTGATACTATGTGCCGTTTCGGTAATAATCGTGGATCTTACCTTCAATATAATCGGGATAGTCGCGGCGCTCGCCGTTATCTTGGTAACCAGGCAAATCAACATGAGGAAGACACATGCCCAAACAACATAAGAAAGGGGATATAAATTAATATGAAAAAATGTAGAAAATCAGCGCTGGTATTCTTATCATTGGCAATGGTATTTTCGTTGCTGATAAGCTGCGGCAGTGCCGCAGACAGTCCGAGCGGCACTCCTGGCACCTTTACCGAGGACGGCCAGCTCGTCTTGCCGACTGGCGTCGAATTTGTCGATGACCTCGTGGTAATATCCGATAATAACAAATTCTCAGTCATCGACATCGACAACCCCGCTTCGAACGTCCTCACCAACAGATGGATAGACACGTTGGTTTACGACACGCTGGTTGACTGCGTGGCTGGCAAAATAGTGCCGTCATTGGCGAAGAGCTGGGAAACAGCCGATTCGAAGCATTTCACGTTCAAACTGCGCGACGACGTCGTGTTCCATAACGGCGAAAAGTTCACGGCAAAAGACGTTATATACAGCTTTCAGAGGCATCAGGCTGCGAAAGGCACGCAGGCTTACGACAACACAAAGAACATAGAAACCATGAACGCGCCGGACGACTACACGATAGAATTTACGACAAAAGACGTGGACGTCGACTTCCTGATGGAGTTGAGCAACGTGTACACGAGTATTCTCAATCAGAAGGCTATTGACGCCGACGCTGAAAAAGGGGCTTGGGTAGGCACCGGTTTATGGAAAATAGTCGGATTTGCCTCCAACGACTACGTGAAGTTCGAGGTCAACTCGAGTTACTGGGGACAGGCGACACCGACAAAGAAACTGACGCTTAAATATGTCGTAGAGCCCTCGACAAGGCTTATCCAGCTTCAGAACGGTGAAGCTCAGGCTTGTTTCCAACTGGATCAGACCGATTATCAATACGCTATGGCCGATCCCGCTTTCAGGTATGAAACCGTTACCGTAAACAGCTCCATGTATCTCGCGTTCAATATGAACGACAAGATCACGGGGGATATAAACTTCAGAAAAGCAGTCGCCGCCGTCATAAATCGCGCTGATATGATCCAAGTGGCTCAAGCGGGCTTTGGCGAGGCGCCGACGGACGGCTCGTGGTGGGGCATACAGACCGAGTTCAGAAACACGGATATTCCGCTGATAAAGCAGGATATCGAACTCGCGAAAGAGTATCTGGCCAAGTCCTCGTACAAGGGCGAAGAGGTCGAGATAGTCGCGGGCAACGGCGACTGGGTGAAACACGCTCAACTCGCTCAAGCCGAACTGCAAAAGATAGGAGTAAAAATAAAGATTTTCCAGACGGACGCAAACGGACTCTTCGCCTACGCGAAATACGACGGCAATCAAGCTCAGATGGTAGCTTACGTGGGGCCGTTCAGTTTCTCGGCGAGTTCCATCAAGTCCTTCCTTTATCCCGGTTCCGTGGCTAACAGAGCCAGTTATAACAACCAGGAAGTAGCTAAGCTGATAGATCAGGCGACCGTGACTATTGACGTCGTCGAGCGCGAAAAACTTTACAAACAGATCCAGCAGATCGAAGCGGATGAATTGCCGTTCATTTACCTCTACGCCAGAACTACCGTTTTTATCGAAGATAAAAACGTTGGCGGCGTCAGGCTAAGTGCCGACGCGACTCATGATATTTCGCGCATCTATATGGTAAAAAGCAAGTAAAAAAAAGCGTATGACAGTTGACAGGCGTTCGCTGGGATGTCTGTCAACTGTCATGAGCGCCGGAACATATTTCATGTCCGCCGAAACGAAAAAAAGGTGGCAATAAAATGTTACGTTATGTCTTACGGCGAATTTTGTGGCTGATACCTGTGATCATCTGCGTTTCCTTTATAATATATACGCTTTTATCTCTGGCGCCCGGTACGATAGTCGACAAAATGATCACAGACAGCACGACGCAGGCCGAACTACAGGAGATAATGGCGAAGTATGACCTCGACAAGCCCATGGTTTATCGGTACGCGAAGTACATGTGGGGCTTGCTTCAAGGAGACTTGGGAACTTCGCAAATTACCGGTTCGAGCGTCTGGCAGTCATTTATCGCCAGACTCCCGAACACGCTGTGGCTCGCTCTGGCGTCGCTCGTCATCGGCGTAGGATTGTCGCTGCCGCTTGGAATTCTAGCCGCGAAATATTCCAGTACGATATGGGATAACCTGACGACGGGGTTTACACTGATTGGTATGTCCATGCCAAGTTTTTGGCTCGGGCTGTTATTGCTTAGATGGTTTTCGCTGGATTTTAAGATTTTTCCCGCGGGAGGGAACGCGGGGCTCAAGAGTTTTGTGCTGCCCGCTATTACGAGCGGACTCATGCTTATGGCGATGGTCACGAGGCAGACGCGTTCCGCGATGCTTGAAGTCCTTCATTCCGACTACCTTCGCACGGCGCGGGCCAAAGGCGTGCCGGAAAAGTCGGTCATTCGGGTACACGCGCTCGGAAACGCGTGGATACCCATTATCACGACTATTGGAAACGTTTTGAGCCGCACCCTTGCGGGACAGGCCATCGTCGAGTCGGTTTTCTCGTGGCCCGGTATCGGGCGTTTGACCATTGAGGCGGTCGAGCAGAGAGATGTTACGCTAGCGTGCGGGTGTGTCATATTGACCTCCATAATATATGTACTTCTCCTGCTGCTGGTCGACATTATGTACGCCGTGGTCGATCCAAGAATAAGAGCTCAGTATCAGGGGACAAAGAAAAGTAAGAAGGCGGTGATGGCATGAGCGGGAACGATGCGGCGACACTGTCCGTTTCTAAACGGTATAAAAAACAAAGCGCGCTCGGCGAGATATGGCATAGGCTTAAAAGAAACAAAGGCGCCGTCATGGGACTGGTCATATTTTTCATCTTTGTCATAATAGCGTTGTATTCTTCATTCTTTGTGGATTATAATACGCAGGTGACGGCCATTGACCCCTCAAACGCATATAAACCGCCAAGTTCAGAGCATTTTTTCGGGACGGACAATATGGGGCGCGACCTTTTCTATAGAGTATTGTACGGAACGAGGTACTCGCTTGTCATAGGACTATTCTCAGTGGGTTTCGCTCTCGTGGTTGGAATAATACTCGGCTCGATCGCGGGCTTCTATGGAGGGCGTACGGAGGACATTATCATGCGCGCTTCGGACATTTTGGCTTCAATACCCGGTCTGCTCCTGGGGATGTGCATTGTTACGGTCTTGGGGACGAACCTTTTCAATCTTGTATTTGCCGTTGGAGTGCACAGCATTCCTGAGTTTATCAGGGTTACAAGGGGTTCTGTTCTGCTTGTACGGAATCAGGAATTCGTCGAGTCGGCGACCGCGATAGGGTATGGGAGCCTCAAGACACTTTTTACGCAAGTCGTGCCAAACGGACTGTCGCCGATAATAGTCACATATACGTGCAGAATTGGTTCCGCCATCATCGAGGCGGCGTCTCTCAGCTTCCTCGGCTTCGGGGTGCCGGTGCCAACGCCGGAGTGGGGCGCGCTTATCTCCGATGGACGCAACTATCTGAGGATGGCGCCGTTCCTGACCTACTTCCCGGGCATATTTATAATGATAGCTGTTTTGGCGTTCAATATTCTCGGCGATGGACTGCGTGACGCGCTTGACCCCAAGTTGAAAAGATAGGAGGACGTTATCGTGGCGGAAGAAACAACCATCGACAGAGTTGACGACAGTGAAGAGTTTCTGCTCGAGGTTAAGAATCTAACCGTTCACTACGTCCTCGAAACCGAGAGAGTCGAAGCGGTAAACGATATAAGTTTTTCGCTGAAAAAAGGCAGGACCATAGGGCTTGTGGGGGAGACAGGCGCAGGCAAGACCACGGCGGCCCTTTCGATACTGAATCTCGTGCCCGGCCCTCTGGGAGTGATCGAGAGCGGAGAAATAGTATTGAGCGGTAATAACGTGCTGAAACTCTCTCCCAAGCAGCTTGAGAAGATACGCGGCAAGGACGTTTCGATGATCTTCCAGGACCCCATGACCTCGCTCAACCCCGTCATGACCGTGGGAGATCAGATAGCCGAGAGCGTAAAGCTCCATGAGAAAGTAAACAATGCCGCGGCTTACAGGCGCGCGATGGAAATGCTCGAGCTCGTCGGTATTCCGGGAATGCGAGCGAGCGAATACCCTCATCAATTTTCGGGAGGCATGAAACAGCGCGTTGTCATCGCCATTGCCCTGGCGTGCAACCCAAAGCTGCTGATCGCGGACGAACCGACGACGGCGCTCGATGTGACGATACAGGCTCAGGTTCTCGACATGATAGGTCAACTGAAAGAAAAATTCGGCACGGCCATTGTTATGATAACGCATGATCTCGGCGTAGTCGCCGAGATATGCGACGAGGTGGCAGTTATGTACGCGGGAAAGATAGTTGAATCGGGCACGCTCGACGATGTATTTAACCATACGACGCATCCATATACCGAGGGGCTTTTTTACTCGATTCCCAAAATCAACAACAAAAAAGCGTCGCTCGTGCCGATACCGGGGCTTATGCCCGACCCGACAAAGCTGCCAAAAGGATGCGCGTTCGCGCCCCGCTGCGCTTACGCCTTTGAGGAATGCTCCGCGGATAAGCTCTCTTTGAGGAAAATCAATCAAACCCACTCGGTGCTTTGCAGAGCCTATGATAATCCAGATTTCCATTTGAATTTAAAGGAGGGTCATAATAATGCCTGAGAATTTATATGAGAATCTGTTTGAGGTCAAGAACTTAATAAAGTATTTTAAGACGGGAAAAGGCATCGTTCACGCGGTCGACGGCGTTAGCTTCACCATAAAGCCCGGGAAAACGCTCGGGATAGTAGGGGAGTCGGGATGCGGGAAATCGACGACGGGAAGATGCATTATCAGGCTTATAGAGCCGACTTCTGGCGAAATTATCTATAAGGGCAGGGATATATGCAAGATTTCAAAGGCTGAAATGACAAAAGCGAGGAAGGAAATACAGATAATATTCCAAGACCCATATTCCTCGTTAAATCCGAGAAAAACAGTATCACAGATTATTTCGGAACCTCTTTTGCATAATAGAATAATAGACCGGGGCGATAAGGATAAGCTGGAAAGCCGTATTTTGGAGCTTATGGAAACGGTCGGTCTGGCCGAGCGCCTTTTTAACTCGTATCCCCACGAGCTCGACGGCGGCAGGCGTCAACGAATCGGGATAGCGCGCGCCATATCTATGCAGCCTGATTTCATAGTGTGCGACGAACCTGTGTCGGCGCTGGACGTTTCGATACAGGCGCAGATACTAAACCTGTTGAAGAGGCTGCAAACAGAGCTCGGCCTGACGTTTATTTTCATCACGCACAATCTGTCCGTCGTAAACTACTTCGCGGATGATATAGCCGTCATGTATTTAGGCCAAGTCGTTGAAAAAGCGCCGGCGGAAGAGCTTTTCGACAATCCTTTGCATCCTTATACGAAAGCGCTGCTATCGGCGATTCTCGTACCTGAGACAGGGAAAAAAAGAAATAGAGTTATGCTTCACGGCGAGCCGAGTTCCCCGATAGACCCGCCGGCGGGATGCAGATTCTCAAAAAGGTGCAATTTCCATGTCAGCGCCTTGTGTGTTCCGAGAGATCCCCCGCTGGTCGAGATCTCGCAAAACCACTATGTCGCTTGTCATTGCATTGAACGCCAGTAGGGGCGGCGTCCCCGCATATAACAAGATTTTAACGGATGGAGGATAGATAATTATGGGAGTATTGACTAAAGAACTGCGGGAGCGGCTTTACAAGCTGGGAACGACAAATATCTCCGACGCCATGGACGCTTTGGGATTCTCTAACGTTTGCCGCGGAATATATCCGCTGTACGAAGGCTGCAAGAAAATTGTCGGCGAGGCGATTACCCAACGCTTCATTCCAAGCGATCACCTGCCCAAGCAGAAGCATGGGGGGATGGAAACAATCCAGAACGCGAAGGCCGGCGATGTGGTTGTGGTCGAAGGCAGCGTGTGCCAGGATATGAACACCTGCGGAGGTATTGCCGCGACGGCCGCGGCGGTGAAGGGAATCGCCGGTTGGGTGTCCGATGGCCTTGTGCGCGATGTGGACGAAATATTTGATTTGGGATTTCCCATGTATTGCAAGGGTAGAACCGTGCTGACCGCCCGCGGGCGGTTTATGGAGGCGCCGGCGAACCAGCCGGTCGCCGTCGGAGGCGCGCTCTGCCGCTGCGGCGATGTTGTCGTCGGCGACAAGAGCGGAGTTGTGATTATTCCTCAAGAGCGTTTGGAGGAGGTCACTGCCAAGGCGGAACAAATAGCTGCCAAAGAAGCGGATATGATCCGAAGCATAAAACAGGGCGCGGGCCTTGGAGAAGTTGATGCAAAGTCCGGTTACGAGAACATGCTTAAATAAATTATATGACGAAAGGCAGGTACACTATTATGTCAAATCCAGAAGTTCCGAAGATTGAAATTCCAAAACTCCCTCGGGAGAAAAGGCTTTCGAAAGAAATTATCGATGCTTATAAAAAGCTCGATACAACCTCGATTTCCGACGCTCTCAACCGCTTTGGCGTAAACAGCGGTTTGCATGGCATCAAGCCCATTCAGACGGGTCTTAGGCTTTGCGGCCAGGCGTTCACCTGTATGTTCGCGGTTAGCGGCGGAAAAAAAGAAACGAATATGGACTATCTCGACGATGTGGAACCGGGCGACGTCGTAGTCATCGACAATGGCGGCAAACTGGACTACTCCTGCTGGGGAGACCTTATGTCAATGGTGGCGAAGCGTAATGGCGTCGCAGGTACGGTTATAGACGGCATTGTGCGCGACATTCCCGCTCAACTCGAAATGGGATATCCGATGTTCGCGAAGGATATATTCATGTGGACGGGCAAACAGCGCTATTATCTGGAAGCCGTACAAATTCCGGTCCATATGTCGGGCATTCGGGTAAACCCCGGCGACATCATGTTCGGTGACGATACGGGGGTCCTGGTCGTACCCTTCGAGCTCGCGGAAGAGACGCTGAAGGCGGCGCAGGAAATAAACGAGCGCGAAGAAGTCATAGTCGGATTCATCAAAGAAGGAATGCGTCTGGACGAAGCCCGTGTAAAGACCGGATATTACTTCCTTCAGGCCGAAAAGGAAAAAGAAGCGAAGAAATAAGGGGATGTGAAATAAAATAATGGCTAACGTGGGTTTCCGGCAATACCTTAATATTGAGCGCCCGGACCGGTCGGTGATAGATTTATTCTCTGGACTTCCGACCCCTAATATTTGCGACAACACAAACAGGCTTTACGCGATCAATGGGCTGCGTCCATTCAACAAAACGCGGCTGCTTGGTCCGGCGTTTACGGTCAAAGTGCCCGCTGGAGACAATCTGCTTTTCAACCGGTCGATTGATTTGGCCCAGCCCGGCGATATCCTTGTCGTCGATGGCGGCGGCGCCACCGAACGCGCGCTGTTCGGCGAGATTATGGTAAGCCACGCGAAGAAAATGGGCTTGGGCGGCATCGTTGTAAACGGCTGTACCAGAGACAGCGAAGCTCTCGCCGAACTTGATTTTCCCGTGTTCGCTATTGGGACGTCGCCAAACGGGCCCTACAAAAACGGCCCGGGCGAAGTCAACGTTCCTGTCGTAGTGGGCGGTATGGCTGTATTACCCGGCGATATCCTCATCGGCGACGCTGACGGACTTGTCGTAATACGCCCCGCCGACGCGAAAGTTGTCGCCGAAAAGGCGCGCGCCCAAAGCAACGCTGAAAGGGATTTGCTCAAAACGATTGAGGCTGGCGCGTGGGATCGCAGTAATTTTGCCGATATTCTTGCGTCAAAAGGTTGTGAAATAATATCTTAATACCAATTGAAACCAAATGAATTGTTTCGGCCAAATAACCTAGAATAAGGAGAATAGATGTATGAAACGACTGCTAACAGGGAACGAAGCTATCGCCAGGGGCGCCTGGGAGGCGGGGACCAGTTTTGCCGCAGCTTATCCGGGAACCCCGAGCACCGAGATTCTCGAGACGCTCTCGACATACGATAAAAGCAATATCATAGCGGAATGGGCGCCAAATGAAAAGGTTTCACTCGAAAGCGCCCTGGGCGCTTCAATGGCGGGTCTGCGGAGCTTCGTTTCCATGAAGTGCGTGGGCGTAAACGCTTGCGCCGACCCATTTATGTGCATGTCGTACACCGGCTGCAACGCGGGCATGGTAATTGTCGTGGCCGATGAGCCGGGGCAGCAGTCCAGCGGTCAGACAGCTCAGGACAACCGTACCTTCTTCAAATTCGCGCGCTATCCTTTTTTTGAGCCTTCGGACAGTCAGGAGGCAAAGGATATGGTGAAGGAAGCCTATAAGGTCAGTGAGATGGCTGACACGCCGGTGGTTGTACGAATAACCACCCGCGTCTGCCACTCCAAGACCATAGTAGAGCTGGAGGATCGCCAGGAGGCAGAGCCCAGGGAATATGTTAAAAACCCAGCCAAATATGTGCCGGTGCCAGCTCATTCCCCCATGCTGCTCGAGAAGTGCATGGGGAAGATCGATGGACTCGCGGAATACTCCATGGCCACACAGTTCAATCGCGAGGAGATGCACGATACGAAGATCGGCATCATCTGCTCCGGCGTCTCCTACTACTATGCGAAGGAAGTTTTTGGCGAAAACGCCTCCTACCTCAAGCTGGGCTTCGTTCACCCCCTGCCAATTGAGAAGATGAAGAGCTTTGCCGCCAGGGTGGACAAGGTATATGTCATCGAGGAGACAGATCCTATCATAGAGGACGCGGCCCGGCTTGCCGGTATAGCGTGCCATGGGAAGGATCTGCTGCCGAACCGCGGCGAGCTGCTGCCGGACATCCTGCGAGAAAAGCTGCTTGGCATTCCTGCCCCCGCTGCGAACATCGATCGCGGGAAGGTCTTGCCTCGCCCGCCGATGCTCTGCTCCGGCTGCCCACACAGGGGTTTGTTCTATGCGCTGTCCAAATTCAAGGACATTATGATCTCATCGGACATCGGCTGCTATACGCTGACTACGGGCGAACCCTATCACACAGGGGACGCCGGTATATGTATGGGCTCCAGCATCAGCGTCGGTCATGGGTTCCAGAAGGCGATGAACAAGAAGAACGGCTCGACGAGGGTGGTTTCCGTTCTAGGCGACTCCACATTTCTGCATAGTGGGATCGCTTCCCTGATTGACGTGGCCTACAACAACAGCAACACTGTGAACATCATTCTCGACAACCGCATCACTGCGATGACCGGGCATCAGGAAAACCCCGGCACCGGCTTTACAGCGCAGGGCGATGCGGCCGTCGAGGTGGATATCGCCGCCATGTGCAAGGCCATAGGCATCAGACATGTCGAGGTCATCGACCCCAATGACCTCAGCGCGGTAACAAATGCGCTAAAGGCCGCGTTTGACCGCAAGGACGAGTCCTCTGTGATCATTACGCGCTGGCCCTGTGTGCTCAAGAAATTTTCAGATCAGGATAAGAGAGAGTTCCCCAATATGTTCAAGGATAAGTATAAGGTCAAATCGGAAACCTGCGTTGGCTGTAGAGCCTGTCTGAATGTGGGCTGTCCCGCCATCGCCTTCAATCGCGCGGAGAAGAAGGCGCTTATCGGGAATAGCTGTATGGGCTGTACCGTATGCGCGCAGGTATGTCCCAAGAAGGCCATTGTTAAGGAGTAATTGCAGATGACGAAGAGTATTTTGCTTGTTGGCGTCGGCGGGCAGGGAACTATCACGGCGAGCAAGCTGCTGACGATAGGGCTGCTTGAATCCGGGTACGATGTAAAGATGAACGAGATTCACGGTATGAGTCAGCGCGGAGGGTCCGTATCCGCTGACGTGCGCTACAGCGAGGCTGGGAAGGTGGCCGCGCCAGTAATCAGCAGGGGCGAGGCGGATATCCTCGTCTCCTTTGAGGAGATGGAGACGCTCCGCTGGACTGACTATGTCAAGCCCGACGGCGCTATCGTGGTCAGCACGGAGCGGATTGACAGTATGCCTGTTATGACAGGGCGGCTCGATTATCCTGACAATGTCCTAGCCGAGCTGCAAAACGCGGTGAAGACGCTGATTGTGATAGACGGCCCAGCAGAAGCTGCAAAGATAGGAAACAGCAAGGTGACCAATGTAATTTTGCTGGGCGCCATTATCAGGCACATGAAGCTCGAGAATACCGATTGGCACAAAATCATCCGAGAAAACGTCAAGCCCGCTTTTATCGACCTGAACCTTCAGGCGCTCGAGCTGGGTAAAACGTTGATGAAAGGCTGATTTATCGCGCTTATGCCTATACGAAACGGCTTTTGGCCACGTATGGGCGTGCGCGTTATGTCAGACA
>JAITOL010000056.1 GCA_031289955.1 Synergistaceae bacterium | reverse complement strand
AGAGGGTGAATTACCTCGTTAAAACCGTTGACGTCCTGAAGTTGAGCGACGACGACTTGCTCTGGCTCACTGGACCAACCCGTGACAGGACCGACCCCGTAGCGGGCGCCCTGCGAAAGCTTGATTACAACCAGTACGGCCTCGTGATAGTCACCGAAGGACCGAGAGGCGTCCGTGCCCTGTGGCGCGGGGAGACGGTAAGGGTCCCTGGTTTCAAGGTGAAGGTCGCGGAGACGACAGGCTGCGGCGATGCCTTCATGGCGGGCGTCATATCGAAGCTCGCGCCGCTCTGCAAGGAAGGACTCGCCTGTATAACGCCAGATTTCCTGAGCGAGACACTGACCTGGGCCAACGCCTGCGCCGCGATTGTGGCAACGCGCTACGGCGCGGCGATATCGATGCCCACCACCCGTGAGGTCAACGAATTTCTGGAAGATCAGGGGAAATAGTTGGGGCATGAAAAATAGTAAGTCAACCTTCCATAATGTAGTGTAAAATAGAATTCAAATCATGAGCATTTTACTCTTTGAGCCGGAGACTGTTACGGCAGAATGGGGTTTGTTATGAAAATACATCTTAAAAACAATCTCATATTACTGCTTTTCTTCGTCTCCTCCTTAATAGTATTGATCATATCCGTCTACACGGGCAATATGATGCGATCCACCTCCGAGTTCCTCAGATCGAATATAGAGGCGCGTCTGATTGCTGTCAGCCGTTCCGCGGCACAAATCGTTTCTCCGGAGGAACTGAACGGGCTCGTCACGTCGCGGGATATGGAGAAACCTCTTTTTGCCGAGATCAAAAATCGCCTGATCGCCTTTGCGGAGGAGTCTGACATCCTATTTGCGTATTACATGCGGAAAACGGACGACGGAGGGATACAGTTCATTATCGACAACGACACCACCGAGGATACGGTCAATCTGGCGTCTCCTCCCATCGAGATGGAGGAAAGCCCCGCCGTCGC
The DNA here is from genome assembly GCA_031289955.1 of Synergistaceae bacterium. Classification (GTDB taxonomy): domain Bacteria; phylum Synergistota; class Synergistia; order Synergistales; family Synergistaceae; genus JAIRKI01. The sequence continues at coordinate 6,859 of JAITOL010000056.1, read as the reverse complement.
GTTCTCCGGCACGGCCGCAACTGCCGGGCTGGGAAATTATTCCGTTGGTTACGACGGGATTCTCTCCGCTTTTGCTCCTGTGTTCGACTTTGACGGCCGGGTGATAGCCGTCGCTGGAGTCGACATCGGCGACGAACAGGTGCTTCTTATGCAAGACCGCATAAACGCGCTCTCTGTAATGTTGGTGGTCTCCATGACCATCGTCATCTCAAGCGGCTGTCTCTGTTTTTCCCTATACCAGAAGAAAGTGAGACAATCCGAGGCCGCCAACATATCGAAGAGCGTTTTTCTCGCGAATATCAGCCATGAGATGCGCACACCCATGAACGCTATCATCGGAATGACCACAATAGCGAAGTCCGCCCCAGCCGCGGAGCGCAAGGACTACTGTCTGGACAAGATAAAGGACGCATCCACTCATCTGCTCGGCGTAATCAACGATATACTTGACATGTCTAAGATAGAGGCGAATAAGTTCGAATTGTCCAATTCGAGCTTCAACTTCGAGAAGATGCTTCAAAAAGTGACGAACGTCATCAACTTTCGCGTGGAGGAAAAACAGCAGAATTTTATGGTTCGGGTCGACAAGAATATCCCAAGGGAGATGATCGGCGACGAGCAGCGCCTCGCGCAGGTCATAGCAAATCTGCTCTCAAACGCCGTGAAATTCACACCCGAGCACGGCTCCATACGCCTCGACACAAAACTGACTCGGGAGGAGAACTCCGTCTGCACCATACAAATCGACGTGACAGACACTGGAATAGGGATCAGCGAGGAACAGCAGTCCCGCCTGTTTTCGTCGTTCGGCCAGGCGGACAACACCATATCGCGAAAGTTCGGCGGCACCGGACTTGGCCTTGTGATATCAAAACGCATCATCGAGATGATGGGGGGCAAAATATGGTTAAAGTCGGAGCCGGAGCATGGCTCGATCTTCGCCTTCACAATCACGCTTTTGCGCTCGGGCGAACCACTGGCCACTCAGAGTCCCGGCGTAAACAGGGACGGCGTGCGCCTGCTCGCGGTGAACGACTCGCCGGAGACAGGGGAATACTTCAAAGATATCGCCGGATGGCTGGGCGTCGTCTGCGACGTTGCCTCAAGCGGCGAGGAAGCGTACCGGAGGGCCGAGAATGACGGCCCTTACGACATATTCTTCGTGGACTGGAAAATGCCCGAAATGGACGGCATAGAGTTCTCGCGAAGGATAAAAGAGCGCGACGCCGGCAAATACGTCGTCCTCATGATATCGGTAGCTGAATTGGGACCTATCGAGGAGGAGGCGCGTGCCGCTGGGGTGAATAAGTTCCTGCAAAAACCGCTCTTCCCGTCCGCTGTAAACGACTGCATCAACGAATACCTTGGCACACCGGATGCTTCCGAGGATGTTCGGGACACGCAGGCCGAGTTTTTAAACCAGTTCGAGGGATATCGCATACTGTTGGCGGAGGACGTAGAGATCAACCGTGAGATCGTACTCACCCTGCTTGAACCTACGCGCCTTGAGATAGACTGCGCCGAAAATGGAGCGGAGGCGCTGGCGATCTTCAGCGCCGCTCCGGATGCGTACGACATGATCTTCATGGACGTGCAGATGCCGGAGATGGACGGCTACGAGGCAACTCGCCGCATCCGCGCCCTTGACGTCCCGTCCGCGAAACATATACCAATCATAGCCATGACCGCCAACGTGTTCCGCGAGGATGTCGAAAAATGCATCGCGAGCGGCATGAACGGCCACACTGGGAAACCGCTCGACCTCGACGGAGTGCTCGCCAAACTGCGAGAACACCTGGGAGGTAAATCCCGGTCCGCTGGCGAGTGAGGGCGGCAAGACGCGTCGGTGAGAATCACAAGATGACGAGAAACGAGAAAAAGTGTGCGCCCCTGCGGCGCGCAGGATAATATTACTCCTCTCTTAAAGATAACTCCTCTAATTGTTCGCACAGTTCCATGGATTGATTCAAACCTATTGAGCCGCAGTTGATCACGAATTCGTCAGCGCTGCCGTCCTCCAAAACGATCAGCTCGATATCGCGCGAGAAAAAAACTCTCGAAAGCAAATCTCTCTTGCGACGATATCCCACGCGACATTTCTTGATATCGAATTTTTTTACGAGTTCCCTGTTTTTGTAGTAGTCGAGTCTACCTTCCGAAGCAAGCTCAAAATAAATATCGTCTCTGAAGATGGCGCCGAATAAGAGCGAGGAAAAGAAAAACACTACGCCCGAGACCGCCGCCACTCCCAGATCCATTCCTCCGAAGTAAAGACACAGGAAAAACATGAACGCTGCGAAGCATGGATCGCTTATCGATTTGAGCGTAGTGCGTTTGTACGTTTTCATGGCAACGCTCCTCAAACAGACGATTACCCAATAGAAAGGGCCACGCTTGCGAAAACCATGGTAGTTGATTACTTATTATCTCAGTAATTATATCATCCGAGTAGATACCCCCGCAATAACGAGCACATCCAGTTTGCAATTTTTTTTATAGGCGACAATTGAAAAGGTAACTTCCGCCGCTCCACCCACACTCTGGAAGTTATCTTTTCAATTGTCGCAGGAGATAAAATTGCGAAAAGACCATTGACATTCGCCTGAAATAGTGACATACTATATGTAATGTCAATGTGACGCTGTTCATCTCAGAAAACAGCCATAAGCTGATGATTATCTGATTTGAAGCCAGTAGGGAAGAGGGATTTCGTCCTTTTTCTTGCTGGCATTTTTTGTTTTAAAGGGGGGATTAAATGGATACCAATACTATATTTATCAGCAGTCACGTCAAACTTCCGGCGAACACCACGTCACAGGAAGTGTATAAATTCCTGGTGATAGCCTTAGAGGTGAATATGCACACAGGAGTGATAATGCGAACTGAACTTTCTCTTATCACGGAACTGGGCAAGGACTTCATCTCCCGCATATCATACGGTTACAATATGAACGATGGAGTGGATGGGCTTCTGAAGATACTGGAAAAACGTTATTTCGGCTATTCGAAGAAGGCGGTTGAAACAGGGTTTAAACTAGTTTTCAACAAGTATGAGGAAATAGTAGGAAAGCGCAGTCCAGGAGAAGATACATACGAATAAAAAGCCGTTTTGAGCAAAAACGCCTCATAAAGGCGTTCACGCTTTGCACAAAAGCCGGCAGGAAGAATGTCCCCGCGAAAGCGGACATTCGCCTGCCGGCTTTTTTTATTTGCCGCACGCCATGAGGCTCTTTCGCGTAAATCGGCGTTTTATGCTTGGCAAGCAGGCCGGAAGGAGGGGAGAAGTTCACAGAAACAGCGCGTTCATTGACATTTAGAGAATTTTGTTAAGTTTAAATTGTAATAGGAAGGGATGATAGATGTGAAGGACCTGAAAAAATCCATTATTACAATCGATCAACAAATTGGAGGAGACGGTGAGGGAATAGCGATCGAGCTGGCCGAACTCCTGAATGCTCCGTTTTTCGGCGCGGACGACTTGCTGAGCGAGGCGGCGAGAGAAAGCGGAATAGAGAAAAGGGTTTTGGAAAAGTACGCGGAAACGCGCCTTCTTGCCGCCTATGATTTTACCGCGGACGATTATGACAAGATAAAGTTTCCGCCAGCCGGAAGGCTTATTGCTGCAAAATCAGCCGCCGCGCTTGCCCTTGCTCAAAACGGCCCCTGCGTTATTGCAGGCGGTCACGCCTCCATTGCCTTTAAGGACAAGAAGAACGTCGTCCGCGTCTTCGTTCACGCCGATGCTGAGACGAGAATACAGTCGCTCCCAGAGTATACAGACATGAATCCTGATGCTGCGGTGGAAAAACTAATGAAAGCAGATCTCAAGAGAACGGCATATTACCGGAAGCTCAACAGCGAGTGGGGGACGGCGCCCTTCTATCAGTTGGTTTTCGATACCGTGGGATTGAGCCATAAAAAATCCGCGTTGCGCATATTCAATTTTTTCTTCGACTCGGATACGCTGGCCGGGTTACAGGAAAAAAGCGCATAAGAGCCGGCAGGAGGCTGGTTCGCAACCGGTCTCCTGTGTCGCAATTTGTCGAAGGAGGACAATTTTCTTGAATATCATACATTACCTCGGCGCTTCACTGATCTTGCTTGTCGTCACGGCAGCCGGCGTATATTCCGGTCGGAAGGTGAAATCGGCCGAGGATTTTACAAACGGAGGCAGAAAGACTGGGGCTGGTATGTTAGCCGGCGCCGTAATAGGAACCCTCGTCGGAGGTTCGTCAACGATCGGGACCGCACAGCTGGCGTTCACGTTCGGTTTTTCAGCGTGGTGGTTTACTCTTGGAGGCGGGCTCGGATGTTTGGCTATGGCGTTTTTTTTCGCAAAACCCTTGTACGAAAGCGGCATAGGCACGTTCCCGGAGATTTTCTCGCGCGAATATGGGCGCCCGGTCGCGACCGCTGCCACGCTTCTTTCCTCTATTGGCAGTTTCCTGACTATAACCGCTCAGATCCTCTCAGGCATTGCACTGATAACGGCTATCAGCGGCGTCGCCGCGTTCCAGGCGGCGCTGCTCACCGTAGGGCTGATGTTGGTGTATGTCATTTTTGGCGGTGTATGGGGCGCGGGGCTTGTCGGCATGTTAAAAACCGGGCTGCTCTATGTGGGCGTAGGCGCCTGCGGGTTGAGCGCCTTTTACCTGCAGGGCGGTCTCTCCGGTTTTACTGGCGCGCTGCCGGCAGGACAGTATTTCAGCCTTTTCTCGCGAGGAGTTTCGACGGATCTTGGGGCTGGATTGTCTCTGGTCATGGGCTTTCTGACGACTCAGGTCTATATTCAGGCCGTCGTGTCCACGCGCCGTTTGAAGCTGAGCCTTTACGGTCTTTACGCCTGCGCTGTGATAATCCCGCTCATTGGGGTCGCCGGGATTTTTGTCGGGATGTACATGAAGTTAAATTATCCAGATATAGCCTCGGCTTCCGCGCTTCCCTTGTTTGTATTGGATAAAATGCCGCCCCTGGCTGCCGGCGGAATCATGGCGATTCTCCTGGTCGCTCTTGTCGGGACTGCTTCGGGAATTTCACTGGGCCTTGGCGCAATGTTAGTGAACGATATTTATAAGGTTTATATTAACAGGAAAACGGATGGCCGTAAATTGTTAAAAATAAACCGTCTCGTCATCGTTGGGATTCTCGCCGGCGCGTCGCTGCTTGCCATAGCCGGCGCTGGTCCTGCGATATTGAACTGGAGCTATCTTTCTATGGGCCTTCGTGGCGCCGTTGGCTTTGTTCCGTTGTGCGCTGCGGTGTTCCTGCCTGGAAGGATCCCCTCCAATTATGTGATGGCATCCATGCTTACCGCCCCTGTCGGAGTAGTGATTGGGAAAGCGGTTTTGCCAACGTCCATCGACTCGCTGTTTTTGGGAGTCGGCTGTTCTCTGTTTATTATGGGGATGGGGTTGATTGCCGGACGCAGGCTGTATTATTCGCAAAACGTCTGGCGCATCAATGACGGGTTGAAGTTGAAAAAACAACCTGACGCCCTAGTAATCGCGATCGACGAACAGTACGGAAGCGGCGGGGAGGAAATTGGCAAAGCGGTCGCGGTGAATCTCGATATTCCCTGTTACGGGTTGAAGGAGCTTACGGCTGAAGCGGCGAAAATAAGCGGAATAGAGCTGCGGCTTCTCGAAAAATACGCGGAGAGGAAAGTGCAAATAGCGTATGATTTCAACGCCGAGGACTATGATAAAATAATGATGCCTCCCGCTGAAAACTTTATCGCCGCGATGGGGAAGGCTACTCGTTTCTTTGCCGATGCCGGTCCGTGCGTTCTCGTGAACAGCCACGCTTCAATCTTATACGCGGAGTGCGGCGACGTTCTAAAGATATTTGTTCACGCGAACGAGAAACAGAGGGGTAAATCTATCCAGCGGCTAACTCAGCAGGGCGCCGCAACTGATTCACTGCAACTGATCGACAAGCAGAGGAGAGCGTACTACCGCTCAATAGGGAAAAAATGGGGCGAGGCTTCCTCATACCATTTAGCGATAGACACTACCGATACGAGCGTTGAAACTACCGCTATGAGCGTTCTTGGTTTTCTGCATGAAAAATACGACGGCGGCAGACGTTATAACAAGCAAGCAGTGTAATATATAGTTAAACCGGCATGCTGGCGGGAGGGTCTATCCTAGAGAGCCTCCCCAGTAATTTCCGTTTCAATCACCTGAGGAAATGTAAAGTCGATGCGGCAACTATGGTCTACGCTGCTGCGGGTTTTGAATTGGTGAGCAAGTATCTGAAGGATAAAAACCCGTATGCAGCCCAAGAAATAGGAGGTACACAAGGACAAAGCGTTGCGTTACTCGCATTCTATTAAGATAGTATGTTATCCGAGTAGAAAATCGCTGGCGATGCATATCCTTTCCCTTTCGCGTGTCTACTTGGATAGTATAATATTGGGATAATAGGCTTTTAGGGACGGCGATATGTCCATGTAGTTAAATTCACAGGGAGCGCAACCTCTGCTGGGAGAGAGGATATTAAGATGCTTTTGGACGCAATCCTCAGACTCACGTCTCTAAAACAGTCAATAAGGGGGAGGGCCAAATGATAGACACTGCTTTAAGAACACCACGAAAATTTGTGCCGAAAGGTACTGCGGCAGAAGTCATTGCCATACTGCTTAACGTGTCGTATGCGTTAAAAATAGACGCCGAGACGGTAGTGAAGATATTCCGCAAGGAAGAGCCGGTTGATAAGTGGGAAGTTCTTCTCGATGAATTTTTCGCGGATTGCCCAGTGCCCTTCATAAAGGATTTTATGGCTGAAAACGGTTTCACTTCCGATGATTTAAAATACGTTCAGATGTTTCGCCATTTTTTAACATTTTCTTTCAAGAATT
>JAITOL010000050.1 GCA_031289955.1 Synergistaceae bacterium | reverse complement strand
TTACCCTTTATACGGCGCTATTGCCCTGTCCATCTACAAGGGGCTCGACGGTCAAACGGCCGGAGACTACGTCGTTTGCACGAGTATCGGTTACGAGCGTCTCTCGGACGGCGAAATCGACATTTTCTTCGGAGCGCGGCCATCAAAGGCGCAGGTCGAAACTGCCGCCGCCAAAAGCGTCGAGTTCCGCCTCATGCCGATAGGACGCGAAGCGTTCGTCTTCTTCGTGAACAGTGACAACCCCGTTGACAATCTCAGCGTCGAACAGATACGGGATATTTATCGGAAGAAAATATCGAACTGGCGCGCTGTGGGCGGAAGGAACAAACGCATAATGCCATTTCAGCGCCCCGAGGACTCGGGTAGCCAGGCGGTGATGACGATCCGCGTCATGGAGGGCGAAAAACTACCGACCCCGCTGATAGAGGAACATTCGGGGACCATTTTGAGCAGTGGACCCCGCTACAGTGTCGCGGAGTACAGGAACTACTCGTCCGCCATCGGTTACTCGTTCCGGTTTTTCGCGGGCGGAAAGAAACCGAACGACAACATAAAGCTGATAGCGATAGACGGAGTCGAGCCGACTCCCGCCAACATCCGAAACGGCCGCTATCCGTTTACGGCCGACATCTACGCGGTTACGACGGGAGACGAGAGCGCGAACACCCGAAAGCTGATCGACTGGATATTGTCGGAACAGGGACAGAATTTCGTCGAACAGTGCGGTTACGTCAGGCGATAGCGTAACCGCGCGTTTCGCTCGTAGCGCGGCGCTCGGACAGTCACGTCGCGCTATTCTTTATCATCGCTATCGCCGGAATCGGATTTTTGTCCATCCCGCTCATTATCACAGACGAATGACAACGTAAAAAAATCTCTCTTGACAGATAGAGATTTGAGTGTTAATGTCGTTTTGCAGTAAATACATATAAACCTATCAATTTAATATGTTTTATTTGTTCTTTACATCTGCCGGAGGGAGGATATATATATGCTTCGCAAACCAACCAACGTCACCGATTGTTGTAAAAACTCGCGTTAAAGCCGCGCTAATCCCGATAACATCGAATTGAGGACAAATAATCTTATTTTATGGAGGGCTACTACAATGGTCAAACGCATCTTGTCTGTCGCGCTATTATTCGCTCTGGCTATCACGTCGCTCGCGGTTTGCGTGAACGAAACCGAAGCCGCGCCCGCCAAAGAGTTGAAGAAGATTCAGATCAACAAATCAACTTCGCTGTGCGGCATCCCGACGCTTATCGCATATGAAAACGGGTATTTCGCGGAAGAAGGCTACGATGTCGAGCTGATCACCGCCGACAGCGAAACGCGCAAGCTCGGGCTCCACAACGGCACTCTGCCGATCGCGAACTGGGATTACGCATACTTCCCGTCAATTGAAAACGGACTTGGAATCGTGGTTGTCGACGGTCTGCATCGCGGCTGTATCACAATCATCGTGCCGAAAGATTCGCCGATACGCGATGTCAAAGATTTGCGCGGCAAGAAAATCGCCATCGAGGAACTCGGCGGAACAGAGGCGCAAGTTGCTATCGTATGGCTCGAAACGAACGGCATTAAAGCCGCCGCGAACCAGGAAGTCGAACTGATTCCATATGGCGACGGCAACCTCGAAATCGAAGCGGCAAAGAAAGGCGAAGTGGACGCGGTCGCTATCTGGGATCCGATCGGCGCGATCGCCGTCAAAGAGCAAGGCTTCCGCAAGATTTTTGACCTCACGGAAACCGAGCCGTTTGCCGGAAGATACTGCTGCTTCCTGATGGCGTCCACGAAAGTTCTGAAGGAAGATCCGAAACAAATCGCCTCCCTGCTCCGCGCGTATCACAAGGCGCAGAACTGGATCAACGACAATCCTGAAGAGGCCGCCAAGATAGTTACGGAGAAGAAGTACGTCAATATTGACGACCTCGGTCTCGCGGTGGAACTCATCAAGAACTACAACTACCCGACATACGCGGATCGCGCCGCCGGCACAACGAATATCTACGAGGACGTTGTGTATTTCAGCGGGAAGTTGATTGACCTTGGATTCCTGAAAGCAACCAACGCGGAAGAAGTCGCTAAAAAGCTATACGTCAAAGTCGAGACCAACGATTATTAACGCGCGCTATGAGGGGCGTCCGGCTGTATTGCCGCTATACGCCCCTCATTACGTATTCCGGTAAATTTGAAAGCGAGCGCTTCTTATGAAATTTATCATTAGCACAGTAATGACGCTGAGCGGGTTTCTGCTGGCTGAGATTGTCAGCGTCATCGTTCCAACGAAGTCTCCGGGAGTCGATGATCGCGCTTACCGCGTGATATTGGCGGGGTTGTTCATCCTGTACCTTGGTATGGCCGCATACGCGGCGTTCAAGCCGGAGCGTCGGGAGAAGTTCAACAAACGCGCCCCGTTTCGCCTCGCGATGGGGCTTGCCCTGATGGTCTGGGATCTGCTCGGCACGAAATTTTTAATATTGCCGATGCCGTTCTTTCCGGGTCCGTCACAAATAACCTGGGTTTTTGTCGATGAACGCGGTCTTTTGTTCGGGCATATTTTATTTTCGCTCCGGTTGTACTTTTTCGGGTTCACGAGCGGCGTAATACTTGGGGTTGGCACAGGCGTCCTCATTGGCTGGTTTGCGAGAGCGAACTATTGGATAATGCCAATTCTGAAAATGACTGGAGTAATCCCGGCGGTAGCCTGGATGCCGTTCGCGCTGACGGTGTTTCCCTCTTCGCTCATAGCGGGCTGCTTTCTCGTGTCGATGTGCGGTTGGTTCCCGATTGGTTTTCAGACGGCGCGCGGCATAGCGAATACGCCGAAAGTGTATTTTGAGGTTGCCGAAACTATCGGCGGGAAAGAATGGTACCAACTTTTCCACATCGCGCTCCCGAACGCGCTGCCGTCCATATTTACCGGAGTGGCAACCGCAAACGGTTTGGCGTTCACAACGCTTGTAATGACGGAGATGATGGGCGCGCGCGGCGGCTTGGGATACTACATAAACTGGGCAAAGGCCTGGAGCAGCTACTACAAGGTTTACGCCGCTATCATCATAATGGCTGTTCTGTTCTCGCTGATTATGAAACTCATCGCGTTCATTCAGGGGCGCGCGCTGATATGGCAAAGGGGGTTAGTCAATGAGCGAGTCTCGAATTGAGGTTACGGGCGTTTACCGCACATATACCGACGTGAACGGCGGCGAAGTCACCGCCTTGCAGGAAGTCAGCCTGAGCATCAACAAAGGCGAGTTCATCTCGATAATCGGGCCGTCCGGATGCGGCAAAACCACACTCCTGCGCCTGATGGCCGGTCTCGACACTCCTGAATTGGGCACGCTCTCCCTGGACGGCGCGGAAATTCATTCTCCGTCGCCCGAACGCGGGTACGTATTCCAACAAAGCAGCCTGTTTCCATGGCTGACCGTTGAGCGTAACATCGCCGCTGGTTTGAAAGCGCGCGGAGTGTTTCGCCAAAACAAAGACGAAATTCAAAAGTACATCGATATGGTCGGGCTGTGCGGTTTCGAGCGTTCATATCCGCACCAGATTTCCGGAGGCATGGCGCAGCGCGCGGCTATCGCGCGTTCGCTCATCAACCATCCGGCCGTCCTGCTGCTCGATGAGCCTATGGGCGCGCTCGACAGTTTCACCCGCGCCGATTTGCAGGATAAATTGCTCGAACTGTGGAAGACCGACGGCACTACCATGATACTCGTCACCCACGACGTTGACGAAGCAATTTACCTCAGCGACCGCCTGGTCATCATGACCCCGCGCCCCGGCAAAATCAGCGAAATTATCACCATAAAACTGGGCCGGCCGCGCAATCGCGGCAGTCAGGATTTTCTGTCGCTGCGCAAACAAGTGCTCGAAACATTGAACCTCGCAAGCGCGGTTCCGGAACAGGAATATAGCTTATAGCAGACCTCCCGCTAATTTTAGTTTTTGATATTGACAAGAGTAATGATATATTCTACAGTTTCTGGCATCACATAACCATATAAACATATCAATATGATATGTATTTGGAGGTTCGACAATGACAAAGAAAATCAAGCAGATTGCGATCTATGGCAAGGGCGGAATAGGGAAATCGACGACGACGTCAAATTTGAGCGCCGTTCTTTCAAAACTTGGATTCAACGTCATGCAGTTTGGCTGCGATCCGAAGAGCGACTCCACAAATACGCTGCGAAATGGCAAGTACATCCCGACAGTGTTGGATACCTTGCGGGAAAAGGGTTCCGTAAAGGCGGCGGACGTAATTTTCCAGGGCTTCAACGGGGTTTATTGCGTGGAGGCGGGTGGCCCGGCGCCGGGCGTGGGGTGCGCGGGGCGAGGAATCATCTCGGCGGTCGAAATATTCAAACAACAGCGCGCTTTTGAGGAACTCGACCTCGACTACGTCGTCTATGACGTGCTCGGAGACGTCGTCTGCGGCGGCTTTGCCATGCCGATCCGAGAGGGCATAGCTCAGCATGTGTTTACAGTTTCTTCGTCTGATTTTATGAGCATTTACGCCTCGAACAACCTGTTCAAGGGCATAAAAAAATACTCGAACTCGGGCGGCGCGTTGTTGGGAGGAGTTATCGCGAATTCGGTCAACGCGGCATACGCCAGGGACATTATAGATGATTTTGTGACGCGCACACAAACGCAGGTTATGGAATATATTCCGCGATCCATAACAGTTACCCAATCGGAACTCAGGGGGAAAACGACTATTGAGGCCGCGCCCGATTCCGCGCAGGCAAAAGTGTACATGAACCTCGCGAATAAAATTGTCGAACATGAAGTGTCGACGACGCCGTCGCCAATGGAGGTAGCGGAACTTCAGGCATGGGCGTCATCCTGGTCCGATCAGCTTTTGGCTTTGGAAACAGAGATGGCGGTTGGAGTGTAAAGCCCCAAAGTCCAGTTCGTGTATGTAGAGGCGGTATTCTGATGATTGGTCCATATACGTTTGAACAATTCAAGGAAAAGGCCTCTCGAATTCATGGATTTCCGGCGCCGGGGCTCCTGATCGGAGGCTGCATGGTGGAGGCCGCAAAAACCGCCATCCCATCAGGCGTTCGTCTGGCAGCCATAATAGAGACGACGAAATGCCTTGCGGACGCGGTTCAATTGCTTACATCATGCAGCGCCGGCAACGGCAGGATTAAAATTATGGATTTTGGACGATTCGCGCTCTCTCTGTTCGACAGCGGCAACGGAGAAGGCGCGCGCGCGCGTATTGATCCCCGCAAAGTAAAAGACTTTCCCGAAATTGAAGCATGGCTCATGAAGACCGCGTGTAAGGAAGATCAGGACATAGAATCCCTCTGGTCGGAGATAGAACGGGCTGGGAGCGATATCTGCGATGTGTCCTTCGTTCGCGTGCGCTCCGATTTTCTCGTAAACGTGCCAAGTGGCGGGATTGCGCAATGCCCGTGCTGCAAAGAGATGTTTCCGTCCAGGGACGGCAATTTTTGCCGCGCCTGCAAGGGAGAGTCACCATATATTCGGGAACGGACGGACCTTTATGATGGAGTGACCGGTATTGTCCTGGCTGGGGGGAAAAGTTCGCGCCTGGGTTTCGACAAGGGACATATCGTTCCGTGCGAGACAAACGACGAAAATCTCCTCACTCGAACGGCGCGTCTTCTTGGCAGGCTCGTGCCGCGTGTGATAATAGCCGGGCGCGAACATCCCGAGTTCGAGTCATGGCGGGACGATATACCGGACGCTGGTCCTGTTGGCGCGATCGCTACGGCGTTACGCCGCGTCGGCGGCCCGTGCCTTGCGTTAGCCTGCGATATGCCGTTCATCAATGAGAATACCCTGTCGAATTTGTTGGCCGGATGGGAAATCCGCAGCCCAGGGACTCTCCTCACTACGTTCGCCAGCGCGGAAACGGGTCAGCGGGAGACTCTGGCGTCCGTTTACGAACCGGGAGCGTTGAAATATTTCGAGGACTGTATGGCCAAAAATCTTTTAAAACTGTCCAAAGTAGTCCCGGAAGAATATCACCACGTGATCGAATATTCGCGTGAGGACGCGACGCCTTTTTTCACGATAAATTGCCCCGCCGATCTCGCCGTTGCCCGGTTAATAAAAAAACTTCGTCCGTAAGTTAGCGGTTCCATAGCTAAACAGACCGAGCTATGTCCACAAGGTTGCTGTGCTGGGGATTCCCTTTCGCGAGCGGAGTCGGGCGGGCCGTCGTCAGAGTGTTTATGCAGCCGCGCAGATCGACCCCGGCCTCGTCGGGAGTGAACCATCCCCCCTGAGCGATTGCGAGGACTCCCGGGATTATTCTGTCCGTCACATGCGCCCGTATCCGCACCCTTCCCCTGTCGTTAAACACATCAAGCAGGTCGTCCTCCTGAATGTTCCTCTCGCGCGCGTCCGATGTATTTATCCATATTTTTAGCGGATCGAGGCGATCCATAGCCCTGTTATTGTCGTGCACCGAGTGAGTTCTCCTCTTTGTATGCCATCCGACCAACTGAAACGGGTACTTTGCGAAGAGCGGATCGGCAGGCCCTTCGAAGCTGGGAACATACTTGGGCAGGGCCGGGATCTCCAGCGGATTGCCCATCGCGTAAAGGCGAGGGGAAAAGATCTCTATCTTGCCGCTGGGCGTCGGAAATGGGTTGTTTTCCGGATCACCGACGTTTGCCTCGAACGCGACGGAACGGGACGGCTTTTTGTAAAAATGAACGCCGCGTGCCCGGAACGTCTCAAAATCCGGCATGTCATCCTCGTTTCCTCTCACGGTCTCGTAAGCGGCCGCGAGAAGTTCCCGAACGCTCTTTCCACCCTGAGTGAACTTTTCGTAATAGCCCATCTTGCGGGCCGCGTCCGACAGCCAATCGTATTCGGATCTGCACTCGAACAGGGGTTCCGTCGATTTATCGCAGTACAGCAGATAGTCGCCCTCCCGCCAGGGCATCCCAATATTTTCACTCTCGAACATCGAGGTTCCGGGAAGCAGGATATCCGCGAACTTTGCGCTCGAAGTCAAAAACAGGTCGGAGCAGACTATGAACTCGCACAATTTTGTGTCCCTCAATATGGACGCGCTCCTGTTGACGTCCGAATGTTGGTTGACAAGCGTGTTGCCGGCAAGGTTAAAAATCAGTTTGACGCTGGCGTCCAGCCGTTCGACGCCAATCACTCCGTCATTGGCGGACGTCATCTCGCCGCCTCTTAAAATGGCGTCGGTCCACAAAAACGCCGGTATCTTTCCCGGATATGGGTTTGGCACGGAAGCTATTTCAGGGTCGGGATATCTCGCGACGTATCCGGCGCCGCAGGCCGAGCCTCCCGGTATGCCGACATTTCCGGTCAGGCAGGCGAGCATGGCGCCGCTGCGCACCGTCTGCTCCCCGTTGCCGTTCCTCTGAGGTCCGTAACCCTGAAGAAGTGCGGCGGGTTTGGAGGTCGCGTATTTCCTGGCCAGCCGCCGTATCGTATCCGCGCTCGCTCCGGTGATCGCCTCCGCCCATTCCGGGTCTTTGGGCGTTCCGTCATATCTCCCGAACACGTAATCACGGTAATTTTCGCGGTTCTCCATTCCCGTA
>JAITOL010000030.1 GCA_031289955.1 Synergistaceae bacterium | reverse complement strand
CTTTTTCCAGAGTATATAGCGATATTTTTAAATCGCTCACAGACGACATGGAGCGATATTAGCCGAGTAATGTATTATTCCATCTGTCTTTTCGCGTTTATACCGCTCAAAGGGGTTATTTTTAAGAAATATGTGATAGATTTCAAAAGAGAAATGATTTATTATCACGTGTTTAACTTTATTCGTATTCCTCTTCTCTGTTTCTCGGATATCGGAGGGATAGATAAGCCGTTTATACATTCGTTTGATCACGAACACTATTTTTACAAGATTTGGAGGCGGGGTCACAGGTTTGAGAATGGCATTCCACTTACTGATGTACGAGATATCAGAGGTAAAAAAGATGAAAAATTCAGGGTCTTTTTTGAGGAAAATTTCTTGTCTTTTATTAATTTCAAATTGAAAATCTCAAAACAACCCTCTAAAATCCATGACGCGAATTTGATTTACAATCAGCCTGTATCGCACGAAATGGGCATAAACGAGTGCGGTTTTTATAAAATGGAAGACAGATATTATTTCAAACACGGGTTCAGCGACTCGAGATTTTTAGTGGTCGCATTAATGGGCGCGCCTCTTTGGATTTGGATAATATCTTGTCTGTCTTTTACAAAATGGGTGTGGCCGTTATTTGCAGCTGGTTTTTATTGTTGCTATTACTGCGCTAAAAAAGAGAAAAAAAGAAGGGAATTTTTTATTACACAACGAGATGCCGGAGTTTTTCTGACTTTCGCGAGAGATAATAAAGAATATGCGAGAGAAAGTATATATGGTTTTTCAGTCGAATCAGAGCACGGCAGAGAAGATGTGTTTTCTTTTGTTTGTAATATCAATGTAAGCGTTAAGCTGCGCGAAAACGGAATAATCAAGGCGGAATTGCTCGAAGTATTCGGACTAGGCGAGCTGGATAAAGCGTATATTTTTCTTGATTCGTTAAAAGTTCTTTTGGGCGGGGATTTATTATTTGAGCTAGCCGACAGTAAGCTTAATGCATGGTAATAATTTGCCGGATGAATATCGCTAACTGAACCGGGGCCGTTTTTACGCGGCCCCGTTAGGCTCTTTGTATTTTTGTCTTTTCCCGCCTCAATACTCCCAGTCGAAATCCGGGCCTCCGGCTTCTTTTACGCGGCGCTTCATGTCGGCTGAGATTTCTTCTAAGGCTGGTTTTGTAGTGCCTTCCGCCCGCGCGACCAGTATCGGCTGTGTGTTCGAGACGCGGAGCAGGCCCCAGCCGTTTTTGTAGATTATGCGGACTCCGTCGACCGTTATCGTCTCCATGTTCTTTATCGCCGACTCCTTCACTCGTTCCACTATGTCGAACTTTTTGTCGTCGGGGCATGGAAAACGGGTTTCCGCCGTCGATGGGTAAGAGGGCAGCTCCGCTATGAGGTCGGACAGTTTCTTATCCGTGTTCGATAGTATGCGCAACAGCCGCCCGGCCGCGTAGAACGCGTCGTCGTAGCCGTAGTATTCGTCCGCGAAGAACATGTGTCCCGAGACCTCGCCGGCGAAGAGGGCGTTTTCGTCCTTCATCTTCGCTTTCACGAGCGAATGTCCCGATTTCCACCATATGGGCCTGCCTCCGAGGCGGGTCACTTCCTCGGGCAGCATCATCGAGCTCTTTATCTCGATTATCGCAACGGCGCCGGGGTGGGCGCTCAGAATCTCCCGCCAGTAGAGAGCCATGAGCTGGTCGCCGAATATCATATTTCCCTTGTCGTCGACGACCCCTATGCGGTCGGAGTCTCCATCGAAGCCGATTCCCGCGTCCGCTCCGTTTTCGAGAACGGCGTCCATGAGCGCGGGCAGGTACTCGCGCTTTGTCGGGTCGGGGTGGTGGTTCGGGAAGTGTCCGTCCGGTTCGCTGAAGAGCTCTATCACGTCCGCTCCTATGTTTCTTATAAATTCTGGCGCGTAGATGCCTCCTGTGCCGTTGCCGGAGTCGGTGACGACCTTCAGTTTTTTTGCGCCCAGTTTTATCTTCGACGAGAGCATATCCGAGTAAAGCCCAGAGATGTCCGCTTCGCTCACAGCGCCTCTCGTTCCCGGTTTTTCCATTCTGTTTTCCGCGATTATCCTGTATATCTCCTGTATCTCGTCGCCCCAGATTGTTGCCTTGCCGTACGCGAGCTTGAGGCCGTTGAACTCCGAAGGGTTGTGGCTTCCCGTCACCATGACGCCGCCGTCCACTCCGAAGTGATGGAGGCTCCAGTAAAATACAGGGGTGGCGACGAGCCCTATGTCGGTCACCGATATGCCGGTTTGAGCGAGGCCGTCTATTATCGCGGATTTGATCCGGGGGGTCGAGAGGCGGGCGTCGCCGCCCACCGTCACGGAAAACACGCCGAGATCCGAGAGGTATGTCCCGTAGGCGCGTCCTATGGCGTGGACCGTTTCCTCGGTGAGTTCGGTTTCCGCCACCCCCCTTATGTCGTACTCCCTGAAAATATGAGCGGGAACAGTGGTCTTGTCGTTAGGCATGATCTCATCTCCCCTTTCGGCGCATTGAAAATTTTTATCCGGGTTCAGTATATAACCTGCCATTATCGCGGTCAACGCGCGCGTGCGCGTCTGTGACGCTCAGGCAGCCAGTAAAAAACCATGAGGGCCGACATCGCGACGAACACCACTAAGGCCAGCGCCATGAACGAGCGTTCGAGCCCGAGCTCCGGCGTCATGTATCCGACGATGAGCGGAGTTATTGCCCAGCCAGCGTCGTATAGCAGAAGGGCGCAGGCGGCGCCCTTTGGCATGAGCTCCGGGGGCAGCGCGTCGCTCACGGACGCGAGCAGCATGGGGAAACCGGCCCCTATCCCAACGCCGAAGAGAGCGCCCCAGATCAAAAACGCGCCGTTCGACGGGGCGTATGTTATCGCGCCTATCGCTCCGGCCATCATCATCCCGCACGGAGCTATGCAGAACGACCTCGGCAGGATGTTCAGCACTCGCGCGCCTCCGAGCCTGACGATCAGCGCCGCCACGGAGTAGCTCGCCATGAAATACGACGTAACGAGGCCGTGTTTCAGGGCTAAAAGCGATATGGAGACCGTCGCCGCGTCTATGAGGGCCATCATCGTGCCGGTCAGGGCGACCATGACGAACGGCCGTATGAAAACGAGATCCCTGTATTTGCCCCATGTTTTTTTGGCGGCGCCCTCCGAAGCCGATTTCATTTTTCGGCCGAGCATGAAACAGACGACGCACAAAATCGGCCCGATAGCGAGATAAGATTTCATCCAGCCGTTAGTTATCAGCCATTCGCCGATCGGCGTCACGGTGGCCGCCGGCAGTATGCCGCCGCTCACCGTCAGCGCGAACGACATCCCGCGCGCGTCCTCCGGCACCTCGAGCGATTGATACGAAAACAGCCCCATCGTGTATATTCCGAAAGCCGCCCCCGAGAGCACGCGGCCCGCAAAGAGCATCGGGACGCTGTGCGAGCCAAACAGAATCGAGCATCCCGCGAAACCCACGACGCTTCCAACGAACATGGTGCGCCTTATGCCCAGGTTTTCCAGCAGCCATCCTCCGACGGGGCGCATTAGCATTATCGCTATGAAAAAGCTGCCCAAGACGAGGCCTGTGGTCTCCGGGGTGAGGCCGTACTTCTGAAGCACGTTGCCGTATGTGAAATATACCTGTTCGACGCAGTGTATCACGTAAAGAGGGATGAATATCGAGACAAGAAGCCGCGTGTTCGGGGACAGCTTCATATTGCGTTTTCCTATGGTAATCACTTCATTTCTTCCGTATTGCCGCCGGAGAGTATTTTTCGTTCAAGTCTCGCCTGTCTGCGCCGCATGGCGCGAGAAGCGTCCGCGTCGACATGGCCTCTGTAATATCTGTCGCGCTTCAGAATGTCGAGCGCGGTTCGGACATATCCGAGCGCCCGTTCAGGCGAGGCGAAACGGTGTTCCTCGATCTTCGCCAGCTCTTCTAGCGCCGCGACGAATACATCATGCGGCGCGTTCCTGCCGTGTCGTGACGACATCTCGTCCAGAGCGCTGGTGAAATGCCCGAACGCGGCGGCGTAATCCTTGTTTTTTTTCGCGAGATAACCCCTCCGCGCGCACGCCTCCGCTCGCGTGTCCGGGTGTGCCGCGGCCTTGTCCCATATCGCGGAAGCTCTGTCGTGACGCCCCGAGGCGCTCCAGATATCACCGGCTCGTATCAGCTCCGGGCCGCTCGCCGAGTCGCCGTCGAGCGCCCGGGCCACATGGCAGTAGAGCGCCGCGAGCGACGCTATGTCGAGTTCGTTGTGGTAGAAGACCCCCCGCAGCGGAGAAGCGTCGCGCTCCCGGAGGTAGCGCATATAAAGATATGGTATCATCGAACCCGGCACATCCTCGCCGCTCCGCCTGACGCCCAGCACGCGGCGCTCGACGTTTCCGAGCGAGCAGGATTCGAGATATCCCCGATAGAGCTTGCGCGAGAAGTGGAGCAGGTCTATGTGGGGCGACGACTCCCAGTGCGCGCGAAGCCTCGTCATTATATGCCGCGTCACGAGCATTGGGACGTCGAACGTCTTTCCGTTGTATGTGACGAGCGTCGAGCCCTCAGGTATGTCGGCGTCTATGGCCGAGAGCCACTGCGCCTCATACGCGGGGCTTTTCAGGAAATACTGAGTCACCATGAAGGCGTCTCCCTCGACGCGACCGAGCCCGCACAAGAACGCGTAAGTGCCCGTTCCGCCCGACAGGCCGGTCGTTTCGAGATCCAGGAAGACGACGCTGTTTTTCGCTCCGAAGTCCCGCATTACATACATGAGGTCGGGGTTGCCGAGAGGACGCGCGCCATAGGCTTCGCGAGTTTTGTATTCGCTCACGGTTCTGTAGACGCCGCCGCGCGCCCACACGCCATCCGGAAGCCCCGTCACTTTGTCGGTCACGTTGCGGTTCGGTTTTTCATGTGACAGGGTTCTGTCGTTCTCGAAAAGTATGTCGAACCTTCCCATCGCGCCTCGCTGATTATTTGAGGTTTTTTCCCCTCGGATGAAAAAATATTGTATCATCATTATCGAGCCAACGACGTATTGTTGAAAGATTTATCGTAAAAAGCTTTATTCCAGTTGTACAATATGTAGTATAGTTTGGACGCCAGCGAGTGTGCCGCATGTTGTGGGGGGATTCACATGGATTCGGAGCTTGGGCTCAAGATATATATCATCGTCAAGGGTTATATCGACGCCAAGGACGATAAGGGGAACACTCTCTACGGCACTATTCTGGGGGTCGCGTCGAGAAGGGATGTAATGTATCTCAGCACGATGTTCTCGCGAGAGACGACGCCCAAGTCCCTGGAGTGGAACGAACTTCTGTATATTCACAGGGACCGCAAGGCCGGCGGTGATCGCGACCCGGCGGTTGTGCACCACGAGGAGGAGCTGTTCAAATACCTCCAACGCGGCGCCGTTTTGAACAACGTCGCCAAAAACCGCAACACGAAGCAGGCGGAACAGGCCATAAGCAGGTTCTGCCTCGAAAATCTCCAGCTCAAGGCCGTATCCCTCATCGAATATTTCGACGCGTCCGACAGCGACATAATTCTCTTCGAGAACGATGGAGGCGCCGCCTCCGGCTCATCGACGGGAGGAAAACAGCCCGAGCGGGAAGAGCCTGATACAGCCGCTCCGGAGGTAGTCGTCGATGATGATATAACTTCCGAGGAAGAAGAGACCCACAGGGACGAAATAGTGATTCGCTGCGAGCCGATACTCGATCCCGTCCGAGGCGTTGCCATGAACGAGTTGAACGTGGGGGAGAAGGTCATGGTGAAGCTGCCGGAGGACTCCGTGTTTTTCAAGCTGCTGTCGAGGAATATCAAGGGTTTTGACGGTATAGTCACTGCGATTATCACCGGTATATTGCTGAACGAACTGGGCACCGCGACGATAAGCGTGACGCTCTCCGACGGCATATCGGGCGTTATGAAACTGTCGGGCAAGGTCAGGATAAAGGTCGCTCCGCCCGACGATACGGGCAAATCCGCGCGGCGGAAGCATATCGATATTCCCGTTGGAGTGGTGTTCGGGGCCTCGATCGCCATTATTCTGTTTGCCGCTATCGCCGCGCTCTATTATATCTTTTTCTGACGGATGGGGAATTAAATGGACTTCGGGGATTATTCGGGAAAAATAGCTGTAATCAAGTGCGTTATAAACGGCCATGACGCCAACTCAAATCCGATCCACGGATTTTGCATGGGCGTGATGGACGATAACGATCTCCTGTATCACGGGGAGCTGTTCTCGCGCGAGCCCATAGATTCCGTCGCGTCGCTGTCCGAACTTTACGCGAAGCTCACGTCCCCTCGCCCGGAAATGCGTACTGCCGAGCTGTCCGAGTATGAAAACAGCCTTGCGGGTTACATAGCGAGTTCGCGGCTGCTGCAGGGAGAAAAAAATATAGCGGATCCAAAGGCTATGGAGCATAAGATAACGTACTTCTGCTCGTCGGTGCTGGGGCTGAACGCCATTTCATTCCTGGAGATGCAGGAGATGAGCC
Source organism: Synergistaceae bacterium (assembly GCA_031289955.1). GTDB lineage: Bacteria > Synergistota > Synergistia > Synergistales > Synergistaceae > JAIRKI01. Next base: position 524 of record JAITOL010000030.1, on the reverse strand, counting down.
GCGAAGATCTGTATCTGATAATACCGGCGCTCAGGAAAGCGGACGACGACAAAAACATGACATCGCCCGGTGATGAAGCGCGCGCCTCCGCCGGCGGCGCTGACGAAGAGGTAAAATCGACTCCCGACGTAGTCGTGGCGTGCGACCCCATTTTAGACCCCGTCTCCGGCATACCGGCGAGCGCGCTTGCCGCCGGGGATTCTGTCTTCTGCAAACTGAAAGAGGATTCGGTTTTCTACAGTATGATGAAAAGCGCGGTCGAGAATTTCGACGGGATCGTATCCGGAGAGGTCAGCGCGGCACAGATGAACGATATGGGCTCTGTGACCCTGGCGATCCAACTTTCGGACGGAATCACAGGGGCCATCCGCATAGCCGGCACGGTGCGCGTCAAAGCCGTCCGCCTCGCCGCCCCCGAGCCGGCCATGCGAAAATCCCCGCACCAAATGGCCATAGCGTTTGCCGTGGCCGGCGTAGTTGCCTTCCTCTGCGTCATGGGTCTGCTGCTGCGCTTTTTGTCGTGA
>JAITOL010000028.1 GCA_031289955.1 Synergistaceae bacterium | reverse complement strand
CGAGGTTCTCTCCGACCACAGGAGCGTCTCGTTCGGCGAGGGTTACGGCGTGCTGATAAAGGAACTCCGCCTGCTGGCCCGCTCTATATTCATCATAGACAGAGAAAACGTCGTACGTTATGTTCAGCTTGTCAGCGAACAGTCAAACGAACCGGACTACGATGATGCAATACACGCGTTAAAGAGCATCCTGTAACAAAGCCAAACCCCAACAAGACGCGGAAGCCGGAGAGAAATCCCCGGCTTCCGCGTGTCTTTATATTATATATGCCAGTCTGAAATTACAGCCTCACACCGCCGCGTCGCTCATCAGGTCGTCGTTCTGCCTTCTGGCCGGCGGAAACGACGTCACCTGCTCGCCGCTCAACATTTGAGCGTATTCAGCGTATGTCATCTCCTCCGGAGGCGATACGCCTATGGCCGCCATCCTGACCTTTGCGGACTCCTCATCCTCGGAATCGGGCGCCACCGGTATGACCTGAGGGCCCTGCGGCCTGTTGTCGGCCAGGCTGTCTATCATCTGCCGCGCGGCGCGAATGGCCTCATAACGCGCGTTGACCCGGCGCTCATCTTCCGCGATGCCGTCGAGGGCAGCCAGGTCGATCGCCATCCAGTGCGCCAAAGTAGCCATGCTGGTGAGACGGGCACGAAGCCTCACGCGCTCCGCATATCCCTGCAACTCTTCGTTAGGGGCGCGCAACAGGTCATAGTTTTTCGCTATGCCGACCATAGTGTCCATCAATTCGCTCATAAAATCATCGAACTTTTTCACCAGCACAAGCGCTCCCTATGCATGTCTTCCAAGCCTTCAAATTATACATTTAACCTTAATAATTATAGCATTAAATCCGGTGAAAATGATTATAATAAATACATGTTGAGTATGGAAAATTTCATCCAGAATGTATCGCGTCCCGGAGCATGAATAACTTCGTTCGCCTGTCGGCGGCGGATAACGTCGTCGTGCTGCCCCAGGGAGGCGCAGTCGGCTCGTTTGCCGGCGGCGTCAGGCTGAGCTCCGATATTCCCGCGCGGCACAAAACAGCGTCGGAGGATATCGCCGCCGGCGAACAGGTGATCAAATACGGGCGTCCGATAGGTATCGCGTCAATGGATATAAAAACCGGCGACTGGGTTCACGAGCATAACGTCCTTTCGCCGCCCGCCGCGCAATGGGCGGCGTTTCCCGAGTGGAGCGGCCCCTATCCCGCCGAAACGGGCTCGCCGGTATCATCGTTCATGGGTTACCGCAGGATTGGCGCGCTGCGGCCAGGCATACGCAACGACCTCTGGGTCATTCCGTCCGTCGGGTGCGTCCGGGAAGAGATAAAATACATCCTGGAGAATTATCACAAACCCTACTGGATAGACTCTGTGCGCCTGTTCGATCATCCGTTCGGCAGCGATATGGACGACGGGGGAGCTGCGCTCGATATTCCGCTCGGCCTCGCGCGCGGCCCGAACACCGCCGGCGTTTTGTTCGTCGGCCCTGGACGCGAGAACATTCAGGTCTCCGACCTCTACAACAGCGCGCTCGCCGATGGTTGTCACGCCATGTTCGCCATAACGCAAAAAAACGCGGAGGATACAATACCGAGGCTGCTCGACGATCTGGCAGCCACAGCCCCCCGGGTGCGCGAGGAGTTCACGGCGAAATTTCTCTGCGCTGGGGTGATATCCGGCGGAGAATATTCCGGCGCCCTGGCGAACTCCCTATTGGGCCGATTCGCCTGTAACCTGTCGTCTCAGGGTGGCACAGTGTTGGCGGCGACGTGCCCGGAGATGTTCCGCGCGCCTTTCGATATGACGTCCCGCATGACTAAAAAAACTACCTACGACGCCTACTCCGCCATGTATCGCCTCGGATCCGATAATCTATCGGAGTTATCACCAGACGACCGGGAAAACGGCGTCACGACGATGGATGAAAAATCCGCGGCGGCGAGGGCGATTATCGGCGAGTCTCAGATCGCGGGCGTCCTGCGTTACGGGGAAACCGCGACGCTCTCAAGCGGCGTCCAGCTCGCGCCGGGAAGCCCCGACTCGGCCGAAGCATGCGCGTCAGTTGCGGGAAGCGGCGCGCACATGATTTTATTCGTCACCGGGCGCGACGCCCAATTTAGCGCCGCAGTCCCCACGATAAAGATAGCCGCCTCGACCGACTTAGCCAGCTGGGCCGACTTCGACGCCAGCCCCATCCTGGACGGAGAACCGTTGGAAAACGCCTCGGAACGCCTCTGGAGCTATGTGCTGGATGTGGCCTGCGGCAAACGCGTCGCCCACGAGATAAAGGGGTTCGGCGACATAGCGCTTCTAACGTAACGCCGCAAACGCGCGTCTTTTTCGCGTATAATATTGAAAATTATCGACTGTAGGCTATACTTTAGACCGGAAATTATAAAGGGCGGGAGATTCCTGCCCCCTCCAGAATAGAAAGGAAATGAGCGCAATGGAAGTACGCGTTGAAAAGAACCCAAACCCCAAAAGACCCCCGACGGATGAGGAGCTCTCGAACATACATTTTGGAAGCGTGTTCACGAACCACATGCTCCTGATCGACTACAAAAAGGGGCAGGGCTGGCATGACGCCCGAATAGTGCCGTATGGGCCGCTGTCTTTGGATCCCGCCACCTGCGCGCTGCACTACGGCCAGCTCATATTCGAGGGTATGAAGGCGTATAAGACCAAAGATGGCCGCATAGTGATGTTCAGGCCGGATCAGAACATGGCCCGCATGAACAACAGCTGCGAACGCATGTGCATAGCGCCCATCGACGAGAGGGAGACTCTGGAAGCCATATCGAAACTCGTCCGCGTCGAATCCGACTGGGTTCCTGCTTCCCCTGGAACGTCTCTTTACGTGCGTCCCTTCATAGTGGCGAACGAGGCGTTTTTGGGCGTGCATCCGTCGAACTCGTTTTTGTTCGCGACGATACTCTCCCCCGTCGGATCGTACTTCAAGAGCGGGCTGGAGCCGGTCAGGATATACGTGGAAAACAAATACGTCCGCGCGGTGCGCGGAGGCACCGGATTCGCCAAATGCGCCGGCAACTACGCCGCGTCGCTGAAATCGCAGGAGGAGGCTACTAAGGCCGGATACTCACAGGTGTTGTGGCTCGACGGGATCGAGCGCAAGTACATCGAGGAGGTCGGCGGCATGAACATATTCTTCGTCATAGACGGAGAAGTGGTTACGCCCGAACTCAACGGCAGCATCCTGCCCGGCGTGACGCGCAAGTCCATAATAGAGCTGGTAAAGAGCTGGGGCATGCCGATATCCGAGCGCAAAATATCGATACAGGAGCTGGCGGACGCATACAAAACAGGACGCGCGAGGGAAGCCATGTGCGCCGGCACGGCCGCCGTCATATCCCCCATCGGCGAGTTGAAATGGGGCGACGTCGTGATGCGGTTCAACGACGGCAAAATAGGCCCAGTATCGCAGAGGCTGTACGACGAGATAACAAGCATCCAGACCTGCGCGAAACCCGATAAATTCGGCTGGGTCTACGAGGTGAAGTGACGAAGGGCGTCAAACAAGAGAGCTGACGACACAAAGCCGC
>JAITOL010000024.1 GCA_031289955.1 Synergistaceae bacterium | reverse complement strand
GGTTTACGAATCCCTCCTGGATGGCTTTGAGCTTGAAGAGCTTGAAAATGCGACGCAACGAAAGATTTATCATCTGTTAATCGTGGATGATTATTACACTTGGTGGGAGTGCGGCCGATCTTATCTGTGCAGACTTATTGATATGTTGCATATGGGTTATTTAGATGAAGTCATTTTTGGCAGAGAAGTTGTTGATAGGCTTCCAAGCCTTGTGCTTCAATGGGTACGCGCTTTTCAGGAGAAAAACTGAATGCGGCTATAAAAAATTACCCGCATCAACCGCGCCCAATTTGTGTCTTTCGGTAACTGTGGCTCATTTGGCTCACGAGATCGTAAAGGAGGATCGGGGAATTGAACGCTGAACACATAAAGAACGCTGCCGGGGAATTGTTGTCCGAGACAGTGGAGACGCGGAGGTTTCTCCACGCTCATCCCGAGGTGTCATGGCATGAGATCGAGACGAGCAAATACGTGGAAGCGCATCTGCGCGAGCTTGGACTCACGAACATCAAACGAGGCTTCGGAGGGACCGAGGCCGGAGTGACGGCCGATCTCGACTGCGGCGACGGGCCGCGCGTGGCTCTGCGCTCCGACATGGACGCCCTTCCCGTGCGCGAGGAAAACGACGTCCCGTACAGGTCGCAAAACGACGGGGCTATGCACGCGTGCGGACACGACGGACATATTTCGATCCTGCTCGGCGCGGCGCGGATACTGAAGTCGATGGCGCCCTCCCTGCGAGGCTCGATACGCTTCATATTCCAGCCGGCCGAGGAGAACGGAGACCCGTCCGGCGCGCGAAAGATGATAGAGGACGGCGCTATTGAAGGGGTCGACGCGATAGGCGGTCTGCATCTATGGTCGTTCGTGGAGACCGGCAAGGTTCAGTGGAGGCAAGGGCCGGTGATGGCATCGTCCGACAGGCTCAACGTGACGATCCGGGGCAAGGGCGGACACGGCGCGATGCCTCACATGGCAGTGGATCCAATAGTGGCGGCGGCTAACTATGTCAGCGCGATACAGACCATCACGAGCAGGGAGCTCGACCCCCTCGACTCCGCCGTGGTCTCGATAGGAAAAATTTCCTCCGGGGACACGTTCAACATAATCCCCGAGAGGGTCGCCATACTGGGCAGCCTCCGCTCGTTCAGGGATGAAGTGCGCACAAGCCAGGAAGAACGCCTGCGCAGGATAGGCGACGGCATAGCGAGCGCGTATCGCTGCACGGCTGAGACTCGCGTCTCCTATATGCTGCCGAGCGTTGTAAATGACCCGAAAATCACCGAGATATTGAGGGACGCGGCTGTAGAGATAGCGGGGCCCGGCCTGACGGAGGAGTCTCCTCCGCTGATGGTCTCCGAGGATTTCGGCGTCTACCTGGAGCACATCCCAGGGACGTTTTTCTTCGTCGGCGCGGGAAACCCGGCGAAGGGCGCGGACTTCCCCCACCACTCGCCGCGTTTTAACATCGACGAGGACGCGCTCGCGACCGGAATATCCATGATGACGGCGTTTGGCGTGTCCGCGCTCGAAAAACTGCGTTAGTAAAACATCTACATTGCGGCGTTAAAGAGGGTTTGTCAATATTTGAACCTGTAGCCCGCGCCCCAGACCGTCTCGATGTGATCCGGTTCCGAGGGGTCGCGCTCTATTTTTTCGCGCAGCCTGTTTATGTGGACCGCGACCGTCGCGGTGTCGCCGAACGCGTCCATGCCCCATATCCTCTCGTACAGCGTTTCCTTGCTGTAAACTACCTCCGGGTTTAGAACCAGAAAGTGCAGCAGCTCGTACTCCTTGTTTTTGAGCTCTATCTCGCGCTCGTCCACGTATACTCTCCGCGACGCCGTGTTTATCCGGACGTTGCCCCGGTTCAGCTCCTCATGGAGCGTCTCGCCCCCTCCGGTCAGCCTCTCGTACTGCGAGAGGTTCGCTTTCACCCTGGCGACGAGCTCGGTCGGGGAGAACGGCTTCGAGATGTAGTCGTCCGCGCCGAGACCGAGACCGCGTATCTTGTCGGAGTCCTGGGTCTTCGCCGTGACCATCAGTATCGGGATGTCGACGGTGCCCCTTATTCTCTTCGTTATCTCGTATCCGTCGAGACCGGGCAGCATCAGATCTAGCAGTATCAGGTCGTATTTACCGGAGGCGGCCTCCCTCAGCCCGTCCGTGCCGTTGCCCACTATCGTGCACTCCATGCCGTTTATCTCTAGGAAATCGCGCTCTATCTCCGCGATAGATCTGTCGTCCTCCACTATCAGGATATGTTTGCCGCTCAACGAACCCCCGCCTCCCCTCGCTCTTCCGACGCTATGGGCAATTTTATCACTATCGAAAGCCCTCCCGGCGGGACGTTGCGCGCCTCTATCGTTCCGCCGAAGTGGGCTATCACCTTCGACACTATGGCGAGCCCAAGCCCGCTGCCCTGGCTCGGGTTGCTGCGAGAACCATCTATCCGGAAGAAGAGGTCGAACAACTTGCCGAGCGTCTCCTCCGGCACGCCCGGGCCGTCGTCGTTCAGCGTGAGCACGGCCGACCCCGATTCCCCGGACATCGTCATTTCCATGCGCGCTCTGTCCTTCGACCTGTATTTGAGGCTGTTCTCGAATATGTTTATGAGCACAAATCTCATCTGAGAGGCGTCGATGGAAACGTACGCCCGGGCCCCCGCGTCGCGCGCGGATATGTCGAGACCTCTGGATTCGTATTCGCCCGCCGTGCCCGAGGCTATCTCTGAGACCACGCCCCACAGCTCGACGCGCTCCATCCGGTATGGAAACTCGCCGGTGTCGAGTTTGGCGAAGAGAAAGAGCGTGTCTATTATGTGCTCGAGATCGTCCGTCTTCTTCTTTATGGTGTCCACATAGCGCGACTTCGCCTCCGGGGTGGAGGCAACGCCGCGTTCGAGCCCCTCGACGTACGCTTTTATGGAGGTAAGCGGCGTCCGGAGGTCGTGCGAGATTCCCGCTATCAGCTCCCTGCGGCTCTGTTCGTCGCGCCATCTGGCGGTCTCGACATCCTTGAGCCGGCCGGCCATGCTGTTGAAATCGTCGCATACCGCCGTGAACTCGTCGTTTTCCCCGTACTCTATCCGGAAATCGAGGTTGCCGTCGCGTATCTGGCGCACGCCGCCATTGAGGGTATCCATCGCGTGAAGTATCCGCCTGAATACGAACTGGGTCAGAAACCAGTTCGTCAGCAGTATTATGATGGCGGAACATATAAATGACATTATCGTGCCCTTTAGCATGACGTCCCTGTAGTTCTGCGACATTTTCGCCGCCCGGAGCCCCTCTAAGAGCACAACCTGATAATCGCCAACCCTCCTCACCCGGGCCGAGGCTCTTCCGAATATCGCGGCGTCTCCCTCCTCGCCGAGCGCCCTGCCCAGAATATCCTCCGGCATTGGGACGACGCCGTCGCTCACCAACGAGCCGTCTTTATATATGAGCAGAACCGGGCCCCTCTCGCCCTGGCCGGAGTTGAATTTCCCGGCGTCCGCTATCATCGTCTCGACGCCGGCCCCATCGGCCCTCCATCGCTCCACGAGCTCGCCCGCCAGCTCGGCGGTCTCCAGGAACGACCGTCCGTCCCGGCGGGCGCCATCGCGCAGCCCTGCCAATGTCGCGAATATGTGCAGCCCTCCGAAGAACACGGCGAGGCTCACGACGAGCGGAATGACGATCATCAGGATGTGAGAGACGAAAAGACGCCGCTTTATGTTCATCTATTCGAACCTGAGCGCGTCTATCGGATGCAGCGTCGACGCCTTCCACGCCGGATAAAATCCGAAGAACACCCCAATGACGCACGAGAACCCGGCGGCCAGGGCCACAGCCCCTCCCGAGACGGAGGTGGGCCACTTGAGCACCTGCGACACACCGAATGAAGTCCCCCACCCGAGCAATATGCCGATGACGCCGCCGACGAGCGATAACAGCATAGCTTCGAGCAAAAACTGTATCCTTATGTCGAAAGCGCGCGCCCCGATGGCCATGCGGATGCCTATCTCCCTCGTGCGCTCCGTCACGGACACGAGCATTATGTTCATTATCCCGATGCCGCCCACTATGAGCGATATGGAGGCGACCGACCCCAAAAGCAGCGTCATGACGCGCGTCGTCTGTTTGAGGCTGTTTATCATGTCGGTCATGTTGCCTATGTTGAAATCGTCATCGCCCCCCTGAGCTATCCGGTGACGCTGGCGAAGAAGCGCCGACACCTCGTCCATGGCGCTCTCTATCATGCTGACGTCGCGAGCCTGCACGTACGCCATGTTTATGGAGTCGGGGAACGAGCTGCGGGAGAGCCTCCGCTGGGCTGTCGTGATCGGCACTATTATCACATCGTCCTGATCGGGGCCCATGGCCGACTGCCCTTTGGCCGCGAGCACGCCCACGACTTCGAACGGTATGTTTCTGATGCGGATGTTCCTCCCTATCGGATCCATCGAGCCGAAAAGCTCCTTGGCGACGGTAGAGCCCAGCACCGCGGTCTTGGCCGCGCTTCGTTCGTCCTCGTCGTCGAGGAGGCGGCCACTCTCGGCGTGATATTCGCGGATGTCGAAAAAACCGGCCGTAGTGCCGGTGACCGACGTCGCCCAGTTGTGATTCTCGAATATGACCTGCGCCGACGTGCTGACCTGCGGGGCCACAGCCTTGATCGACCAGCACTCCTCCTCTATGGCCCTTATGTCGGACAGCGTGAGCCCCGCGCCGCTTCCGGCGCTCATGCGGACGCCGCCCTGGCTCGGCGCGCCGGGGCGGATCATTATCAAATTGACGCCCATGCCGGATATGACGCCCTCCATCTGCCCGCTCGCGCCGTTGCCGACGGCGATCATCGCGATCACAGCCCCAACGCCGATGACGACCCCGAGCATTGTCAAAATCGAACGGGTCTTGTTGGCCCATAAAGATGAAACAGCGGTGCGGAAAACCTCAAACATTCAAATCGCCCCTCATCACGCCGCGCTAGCGGCGTTTCTCCGCGGCATCCGCCGAACATCTTCGACGAGACGGCCGTCCTTGAAGCGCAGAACCCTGGACGCGTACTCCGATATATCGGGCTCGTGCGTGACCAGCACCACCGTCCGCCCCTCGTCGTTTATCCCGCACAGCAGGTCCATTATCTCCATGCTTGTTTTGGTGTCGAGGTTGCCTGTGGGTTCGTCGGCCAGTATTATCGGCGCCTCGCCAACGAGCGCGCGGGCAATCGCCACTCGCTGCTGCTGCCCCCCGGACAACTGGCTCGGGCGGTGTTTCATGCGCGACTCCAGACCGACTTTTTCGAGCGCGCCGCGCGCCCTGCGCAGCCGCTCCCTAGAATCGGCGCCCGAGTACACCAGCGGCAGGGCTACATTGTCGAGCGCGGAGAGTCGAGGAAGCAGGTTGAAGCCCTGAAATATGAAGCCGAGCGTGGCGTTGCGAACGTGGGCCAAATCGTCGCCCGACAGCTTCGACACGTCCCGGCCGTCCAATATGTACGATCCTTCCGTCGGAGTGTCGAGGCAGCCCAGCATGTTCATTGTTGTCGATTTGCCCGAACCGGATGGGCCCATGATCGCCACGAACTCGCCGCGCTCTATCGAGAACGACACTCCGTCCAGGGCGCGAAGCTCGGTATCCCCGGATTTATACGCCTTCACCAGGTCGCGGACCTCGATGATCGCGCTCATCACTTCGTCCCGGCGGCGGCCGAAGCCTCGGACTCCGTCGTCACCGCCACTGCCAGCTCCTGCCCCTCGCGCAGTTCGTCCAAAGCCTCTCCGCGAATCTCGATCCATGTCCTGTCGTTCACGCCTGTCTCGTTTATGGCCACGCTCCCTTTGAGAACGCCGTTTTCAACGAGCCATACGGTCTGTTCGACGCTCCCGTTCGAGGCGCCCGATCTGCGGCGCGGTATCACGAACAGCCCCCCCTGACCGGCTGCGGACGCCTCGTCGGTTTTTTTCTCGGCCGCGAACGCGTCGGCTGGCGGGGTGAAACGGAGAGCCGCCGCAGGCACCTTAATAACGCCGTCCCGCTGCTCGGTAATGACTGAAATATTCGCCGTCATGCCCGGCATCAGCTTTCTCTCTTTGTTTTCGATCTTGAGTATCACCACGTAGGTGACGACGTTCGATATCGTCTCCGGCGACAGACGCTTTTGCGACACGACCGCCTCGAACGAGTCGTCGGGCCACGAGTCGAACTTGCATATCGCGCGCTGTCCCTCGTTTATCCTGCCGATATCGGCCTCGTCGATATTGGCCTCCACCTGCATCTGGGTGAGATCCTTCGCTATCGAGAACAGCGTCGGGGTCTGAAGGCTCGCCGCCACAGTCTGCCCCACGTCGACCTGACGGGAAATCACCACGCCGTCGATGGGGGAGACTATCTTCGTGTACTGGAGGTTCGTCTCGGCCTGTCGCAGAGTCTCATGTGCCTGCACCACCCTGGAATTGGCCTCCGCCAGTGACGCTTTAGCGAGCGTCAGGCTCGTCTGCGCGCTGTCGAGTTCGAGTTGCGCTATCAGTTTGCGGTCCCACAGCTCCTTGTTTCTGTTGTAATTGCGGGTCGCGTTCTCCAACTCCGCCCTCGCCTTCGCGACTCCGGCGTTCAACACCGCCAGGTTCGCTTTGCTCTCCGCCACCCGGGACGACAGAACGTCGGGGTCCAGGAGCGCCAGAAGAGCGCCTTTTTTGACGGGACTGTTGAAGTCCGCGTAAAGCTCCTGGATTGTGCCGGACACCTGTGTGCCGACCTCCACCATCTCGACGGCGTTCACCGTGCCGGTCGCGCTGATGCTCGACGTGATCGATCCGCGCGTCACGGCCTGAGTCCTGTAGACATACGTCGGGCTCGAGGGGGCCAGGCGCCGGTATCCCCAGTAACCTGCCGCCGCGAGCGCAGCCAGAACCATTAAAATCTTAAAGAATTTTTTCATCTTCATCCACCTCCGCAAATGGGCTCTCTATTCGAGGCCGAATTCCACGCCTGTAGCGTTTTCCAAGCTTATTACAGCTATCCGCAGATCATACATGGCCTGTTTATTGGCAAGTATCGCGTCCGTATAGGACAATATCGCGTCGGTCACTTCGAGCGGATCGCCGACGCCAGTCTCGTAGCGGCCTTCCGCCAGCCTGCGGTTTTCCTCGGCGTTTGCGAGAGTCAGCGCCGATATCCTGATTCGCTCGCGCGCTTTCGTTATGTCCGACCGGGCATTGCTCACTTCGAGCATTATGTCCTGCCTGAGCTTTTCGTGCGACGCTTCGAGCGTCAT
>JAITOL010000124.1 GCA_031289955.1 Synergistaceae bacterium | reverse complement strand
TGATTCGCTGTTGTGCGCAATACTATTATTGCTCTCATTCAAACAAAGCACAGCCTTGATTCTTGAATTCCTCGATTTTTGCCATAAATTCATCGACTTCAATTTCCAACTGCTCGGCGTTGTCGGCGAATACTACAATGTGCCGTCACTCAGATCGTTATGGGACACAAATACGCAAGAACGCCCGCCAACTGACGACAACAGACATTTTGGCAGTTGTCATGTAAGCGGGGTCTGTTCGCGCACATGCTGCGGCGCAAAAAACGGGAGGCCGCCTTCATGCGTCCCTCCCGTTTTTCACATGCGAGCTTTGTGTTAGAGGTTCAGTGTATGCTTAAAAAACTTTCCTCCTGATACAGAACACCCCCGCGAGCATAATGGCAAACACGCCCGCGGTTCCGGTGACACAGCCGCCATCCTCTTTTTGCGCATCCTCGGGGAGCGCGTGGCCCACGCTCAGGTCGAGGTTCGCCGCAACTACTTCCGCTGCGGGATTATTCCTGGTTCCAGGTCCATAAAGAGCTGCCGGCTCTCCCATGAACGCCGCCCATTCCCTGTCGCCGTACATAAAGTGCCACCACTCGCCGTAAAATGGCGCAAAACCCTGCTCGACCATCAAATCGTGCAGAAACATCCTGTTCGCGAACATCTCGTCCGTTATCGCCGGATGACGCCCACCGGCCAGGGATACGATCCCAAACGTGCTCATTACAGCCGCTTCTTCCGCAGAATCCATACCCTCAGTTGGCGGCGAGAAAGGCAGTTCCGCGCCATCGGAAAGACGCGCTATTATGGTATCCGTAGCTCCTCCAGTGGTGTGGCCCGCGACCGGCGGATAGGCGGCAAACACCTCGGCAGCCGCGTGGAGATCCATATCGTCAAAATGAGTCTCGTCGCGTAACAGCGTTCCCGTCCCTCCCGCGTAATCAGCGCCGGTGTAAATTTTACCCGCGCTCTCCCAGTCGCCTCTTACAAACGCCGCCGCTCCGTCATGATATTGCGCCTGCAGCGCGGGGGGCCTGTAGCCAAACGTTATTTTCAGCGTAAGTCCCATCGGCTTGAGTTTTTTTTGGATTCTCGCGTATTTCTGCGCCACGGAGTCCCTGATGAACGGGAAATTTTCGGCATTCCCAGACAAGATAATATCGGAATCATATCTTCTTAATCATTTGCGTTACGTTAATTTACCTCCCAGTCATCACCAAGGCATTGCAATAGCATCAGAAATAAAAATGTTGCATAAATATTAAAAAAATTATCTTATGTAAAATTTGCGCGATTATAAGCACTAAAATTTACAATGTCAAGCGCTGAACATGGCCCATTAGTTGCAAGACTGAAAACCTTATCATGAAACCCATGTCCCCAAAAATTGTCAAAAAATAAATTTTTCACATTCGCGCTTACAATATCGATGGAAAATTGCCACGTCGGGCGCTTGAATCAACCGTCGGGGAACGGCGGCCAAAATTTACGATAAAACCTGTAACTGCCTGAGTTTGGGACAACTTTTCACGGTTTTGGCCGCGGCTTGGGGGACGAGACATTTGCTTTACATTCCAATGGAACCATAGTAAAATGTTCTCGATTTCAATTTAATAAATTTTGGAGGTATTTTATAATGAGGATTCGTAAATTCGCGTGTCTATGTTTGTGTCTGTCCTTTTTGCTGTGCGCTTCCGCCGGGTTTGCCGCCACTAAATATATAGTTGGCATCGACGGGGATTACCCTCCGTACAGCTTCATGGACTCGGACGGCAAGCCCACGGGTTTCGACGTGGAGTCGGTCCAGTGGATAGCGAACGAGATGGGGTTCGAGGTCGAGATTCGTCCGACCGCGTGGGATGGCATAATTCCCGCTCTGCTGGCGAAGAGGATCGACATGGTTTATTCGGGCATGACAGCCAACGATGAGCGCAAAAAGGTCGTCGATTTCTCGACGGTCTATTGGGAGATAGACCAGGCCATCGCGGTGAAGAACGAGTCGACGGCGACTTTCGAGGACTTCATGGCAGGAAAGCTGGCAGTCGGCACTCAGCGCGGATGCACCGCCGCCGAGTGGATAGAGGACAACCTCGTGAAGAAGGATGTCCTGGCGGCCGACAAATTCAGGCTGTACGACAGCTTCCCGGCAGCGGTGATGGATCTGGAGATAGGCCGCGTCGAGACGGCGATGATGGACGACATGATAGTGCTCGGCGCTATCAAGGGCAAGCCTCTTAAGATAATAGGGACGATCAAGACCGGCGAGGAGTACGCCGTAGCCATCCGCAAAGAGGACACGGAGCTCAAGAAGATGATAAACGAGGGCTTGAGCCGTCTGATGGCGTCGCCAAAGTGGGAGGAACTCAAGGCCAAGTACGAAATGCAGAAGTAAAGGGCAAAGTGCAAAACGCGCTCATTATTTTAGAATCGCTTCCTAATATAGCCTGGGGTCTTTTCACGACCCTGGGCTTGGTTATTACGGCCCTGGCGGTCGGGCTGGCGGTCGGGCTTCCCCTTGGCGTCATACAGGTTTACTGGGGAAACTCCCTCTTTTCTCGCCCGATTGCCATATACGTCTGGTTTCTGCGGGGATTGCCCAGCCTTGTATTGCTGTTCCTTTTCTATTACGGCCTTTTCCCTCTCTTGGGCGTCGACCTGCCGCCTTTTTTCGTCGGCGCGGCGGTGTTGGGGCTCAGAAGTTCGGCGTATCAGTCGCAAATTTTCCGGGGGGCGATACTGTCCGTGGATCAGGGACAGATGCAGGCGGCCCGCTCGCTCGGCATGAGCAAACCATGCGCGATCGAAAACGTCATCCTGCCGCAGGCGCTGCGCATCGCCCTGCCCGCGTGGTCGAACGAATATCCGATACTGCTCACGGACTCGTCCGTCTGTTACGCGATAGGCGTAATGGAAATGCTGACGCGGGCAAGCCTCCAGGTCTCCCGTACCAGGGCCCCGGTGCCGCTCTATCTCGCGACGGCCGTTATATTCATAATAATGAACTACATCGGGATGCGCATACTGCGCTCAGCCGAGAGGCGATTCCACATTCCCGGTTTCGGAGGTTCGTAACATGGGCGACGTCATTCTGAAAGTAAGGGATATCCACAAACGCTTCGACTCGGAGGAAGTGCTCCGGGGAGTTTCGTTCGACGTGCAAAAGGGCGACGTCAAAGTATTCATCGGCCCGTCGGGGACGGGCAAGAGCACGCTGCTTCGCTGTCTCAACAGGCTGGTGGAACCCGACTCGGGTCAGATATGGCTCGGGGACGACGAGATAACCCACGCCGTCGACATCGACGGAGTCCGCCGCCGCATGGGCATGGTGTTCCAGAATTTTTACCTCTTCGATCACCTCACCGCCCTTCGCAATGTGGAGATAGCCCTGATAAAGGTGCTCAAGATGCAGAAAGCGTCGGCGAGGGAACTCGCCATGTCGGAACTCTCCCGGGTTGGGATGGAGCGCTTCGCGGGCAAATATCCGGCGGAGCTGTCAGGAGGGCAGGCACAGCGAGTTTCGATAGCCCGTTCGCTCGCGATGAACCCCGAAGTCATGCTCTTCGACGAGCCGACGAGCGCGCTCGATCCGGAGCTTACGGGCGAGGTTCTGGAAGTGATGAAAAAACTGGCGTCAGGAGGCATGACAATGCTGGTCGTCTCGCACGAGATGGAGTTCGCCTATTCGGTGGCGAACGAGGTGTTGTTCATGGAAGGCGGCGTCGTGGTCGAGCGCGGCGCTCCGCGGGAAATTCGAAACGACGCGGCGTCGGATTCACCGGGACGCTTCGAACGAACCAGGGCTTTTTTGAGGCGCATCGATGGATGACTCCATTCGTTTCATCATGGAGGATTTGTCCGGCCCCCTGCTTCAAGGGACGCTGGCTTCGCTCAAACTCATCGTCTGTTCCGTGCCATTTGGCCTAGCGCTCGGTTTTATGCTCGCGTCCGGATGGGTTTACGGTAACAAGCCGGTGTCGTGGCTCTGCCGGACATACGTGGCCCTCGTCAAGGGAACCCCGCTCCTCATCCTGCTTTTTATCATCTACTTCTGCCTACCATCCTTCGGTCTCACGCTGTCGCCGTTCTTCGCGTCAGTGTTGGGATTCATCATGTGCAACGGGGCTTATAATTCGGAGTACATCCGTGGCGCGATACTGTCGGTGAGGTCGGGCCAGCTCATAGCGGCGCGTTCTCTCGGAATGAGCCGCGCGCAGGCCATCATTTCGATCGTGATGCCGCAGGCCGCGCGCAGGGCGCTGCCGGGCTGCTCCAACGAGATAATATATCTCGTCAAATACTCATCCCTCGCCTATATTCTCTCGTACATAGAGCTCACGGGCGCCGGCAAGATGATAGCGACCCGTTCGTTCCGATTCACATTGGTATTTTCGATAATCGGCCTCGTATACCTCGTCATGGTCACGATCGCGTCGATAATTTTCATGTGGCTCGAAAAAAAATTAGCCGTCCCCGGTTTCGAGGCAAAACGTCAATAATAAAACGGTTGTTAACTGATTAACCTGATTGTTTTATCCTGATTGCTTTATCTCCATCTCCTTGATTCGCCGAACTTCGTCGATGGACAGTCCGGTTCCTTCCGCAACCTGCTCGACGGGCAGGCCGATTTTGAGAAAATTATGCGCGGCTTTCAATATTCCCGCTTCCATCCCTTTTTCCATCCCTTTTTCCATCCCTGCTTCCATCCCTGCTTCCATACCCGCTTCCATGCCCCTTTCCATAGCAACACGCTCTTTTTCCATGGCGGTACGTTCGGCGTAAAGCCTTGCCGAGAGTGCGTCGCGCTCGTGTTTTTCCTCTATCATCTGCAAAAACCTGTTTCTGCTGTCGCCCCAGTAGTCATGTTCGGCCTGTGCGACTTCCTGGAATACCTTGTCTTCAGTCATAATCTCGGACACGATGTCCACTCCTTCACCGGTCAGATATCCGCCCCACAACGCAAGCCTCACCGCGGGATCGTCCTTATCGGGTTTTTCAACCTTCATCCTCGTTCGCAGTTCCCGCAGAGTTTCAGTCAATTTGCCGACCTCGACGAAAATCAGAAGAAGGTCGTCGGACAAAATCCTTCCGCTATCGCAGTTTGTGAGTATAAAATCCCAATGCCACTTTTTCTCGCCCTTGAACAGCGGAAAACCGAGAAGGCCGATAAAAATCGTTTGACATATTTTATCATAGTCGTCACCAGACAATAACTGCCTGTGTATGATAGTGGCGGCGTTATAAAGGGCGCGTTTCTCGAAATAGCCTTCGTTGTCCTTTTGAAGCTCCAGATTGACCATGCGTCCGGATTTTGTGCGCCCGTGATAATCAAGCCTTATCCCTTTACCCTTCTGGATATTCGGCGACAGTTCCCTGTCGATTGGCGCGATGTCGCTCAGTTGTTCATAACCCATGAGAGTCAATATGGTGTTTAACAGATTTATGAGAATATTCTTGCGCTCCGGCGAGGCCAGAAGGAATTTCAGATATCTGTCGCTGTATCTGTTGAGTTTCTCTGGCAAAAGTTTTTTCCGTTCTGTTTCGATGAATTCACGTTCAAGTTCAGGTGAAAAAACATGCATCTCATAAAAATCCATATCCATTTATTCAACACCCCCATGATATTAATACATTGCTACTTGGGAGTTGTAAAGGGAATATCCCCTGGATGCGGGTGTTAAAGAAGCACGCCGGACATAATAAATTTGAGCGATAAAGCCCCAAAAACAATAATGCATACCCGCTGGTGCGGCCGCGAGGTAAACTTTGCCATAAACACCTCAAAATTGCTGGACAAAGAAAATTACACCGGAATTGCAAGCAAGTTTGATGTTACATACTGGCGTAATTGGAATAATAACGAAGCCGATCTCTTGCCCGAAGCCTCGGGGCAGGAAGCAATAGCATTTTACTATGGGGCGGAAAAATAGTCATATCACGGAGGCTTGCTGACGTCTAATGTCTTCGGTCGTGTTGATTGGCAACAGGAAGCGCAATTAGAGGAAATTGGCCTTCGAATATGGCAACAAGGTTTTGAAAGGGTACATGCAGGTGTTGCGTGAGAAAACTCACGCCGGCAGCGTCTCGTTCATGCTGCCTGTGCGGTAACCCATGAGGTCGAGCGACGCGTAGGCGAAGCCGACCTCCTTGAAGCGTCTATATACGCGGTCGCGAATGTCCCTGTCCATGAAGAGCCTGAAGCCGTCCTCGTCCGTCTCTATGCGGGCGACAAGTCCGTGATGACGCACGCGAACCTGCCGGAAACCCAGGTCAATCAGCATTTGTTCCGCCTTGTCGACCATGCCGAGCCTCTCGGCGGTGATGCTCTCGCCGTATGGGAAGCGCGACGCTAGGCAGGCGAACGACTGTTTGTTCCACGTCGGAAGGCCCATTTCGCGCGACAGCTCCCGGATCTCGTTCTTGTCAAGATTCGCGTGGCGCAGAGGGCTCGTCACCCCCTGTTCGGCAACGGCGGTCAGCCCCGGCCTGTAGTCTCCGTTGTCGTCCATATTCGAACCCTCCGCCACATTGGACATGCCGTGCTCGCGTGCGACGGCCCATATTTTCGTAAAAAGCTCGTTCTTGCAGAGATAGCAGCGGTTCGTCGGATTTTGCGCGAACCCGTCGATCTCCAGCTCCTCCGAGTCGCGGACGACGTGCATTATCCCCTCGCGCGCGCAGAACTCGGACGCCTCCTTTAGCTCACGCTCGGGGAACGAGCACGAACGGGCCGTCACGGCCATCACATTATCGCCGAGCACATCGTGGGCGGTCTTCAGCAAAAACGTCGAGTCGACCCCTCCGGAGAACGCGACCGCCAGGCTGCCGAGCGACATTATGTAATTTTTGAGCTCCGCTAATTTCTCGTGGACGCTCATTTCAGACAGCAACACGCTTCATAACATCCGGCGTCTTGGCGTCTCCCCTCGCCACCATAATCCGGTAACCGGCGAGCTCCACCCTGGCTTCGAGGCATCTGCGGCACTCGGCCGCCTCGTCGCCCATACATATCTTGTTGTCGTAGAGCAGATAATACTTCCTGACGCTGGTCGGGGACAGGTTCGGCATTACCACGTTCGCTCCGGCGGCGAGCCCCCGCTCCCTGCCGTCGGGCGCGATGGTGCCGAGCGCCGTAGTGGCCGGGATCAGCGCGTATGGAAACATCAGCCGCAGTATCGAAACGAGCCGCAGGGTACTTTCGACGGTTCCGCTCGCAAATTCGCGAAACGGCGTGTCTTTGTGCGTTATAAACGGCCCTATTCCGATCATCGCGGGCTGGAGCTCCTGCAGGAATCTAAGATCGGCGATCAAGTTCTCCGTTGTCTGATAAGGCGAGCCCACCATGAAACCTGAGCCGACCTGAAAACCTATATCCTTGAGATCCCACAGACAGCGTTTTCTGTTCTCAAGGCTCATGGAGTCGGGGTGCAGTTTGCGGTAGTGGTCGCCCGCAGCCGTCTCATGCCTCAGAAGATACCTGTCCGCGCCTGCCCGCCAGTATGCCTCGTAGCTGTCATACGGCTTCTCGCCTATCGACAGAGTGACGGCGCAGTCGCCATGACGGCTCTTTATATCCGAGACGACCGAGCATATCATGTCGTCCGTGTAATAGGGATCCTCGCCCCCTTGGAGCACGAACGTGCGGAATCCGAGGTCGTAGCCCTGATCGGCGCACGACAGTATCCGCTCCGGCGTGAGCCTGTAGCGCTCCGCGTTTTTGTTCCCGCACCTGATGCCGCAGTAGTAACAGTCGTTTTTGCAGTAGTTTGTGAACTCTATCAGGCCCCTGATATAGACGTCGACGCCGTAAACGGCCCGTCTCGCCGCGTCGGCCGCAGCGCGAAGCTCCGCGTCGTAACTGTCGGTCTCTATCAGAGTCTTCAACTCTTCGTCGTTAAGATCGCCGCATTTCGCAAGTTTATCTATCATGTGTCCCTCGTTTCCGGGCATTCCCTTATATCTCGGTTCTCGTTATCGTTCCTCCGCCGAAAACCGCGTCTCCGTCATATAGGACTATTGCCTGTCCGGGCGCCGCCGACCTCTCGGGCTCGTCAAACTCCACCCTTATTATATCATCCCCGACCTGTTCGATCATGGCCTGGTGTTCGGTCTGCCTGTACCTCGTCCGCGCGGTGACGCGCGTAGGGGCGTCTATCGTATCCACAGCAATCAGATTTATTTCGTCGGCATATATCACTTTAGAATATAGCTCGTTTTCGTCTCCGAGGGTAACGGTATTTTCGGTATGGTTTTTGCGACACACGAACATCCTGCGCGAAAAACCCACGCCCAGCCCACGACGCTGGCCGATCGTGTAGCGTATGGCTCCCCTGTGACGCCCGATCACCCTGCCGGAGGTATCCAGAAAATCGCCCGGCTCGAACCCGCGTCCGAGCCTGCGCTCGATGAAAGAGACATAGTCCCCTCCCTGTATGAAACAGATGTCCTGGCTCTCCTCTTTGGCGGCGTTGCGAAATCCGCGCGAGAGAGCCATAGAGCGAACTTCTTTTTTTGTAAGTCCTCCCAGCGGGAAGAGCGTGTGGGCCATCTGCTCCTGGGTCAGCGAGTAGAGAACGTAGCTCTGATCCTTCGTTTCGTCCGCTGCCTTCCGCAGCGAGTACCGCCCGGTCGCGTCACGCGACACGCGGGCGTAATGGCCCGTCGCGATGTATTCGTGCCCCGCGGAACGCGCTCGCGCGAACAAATGCTCGAATTTTACAAACCGGTTGCAGTCTATACAGGGGTTTGGAGTACGCCCGGACATGTACTCATCCACGAAACGCCGGATGACGTGCTCGTCGAATTCGTCCGACAGGTTGAAGACGAAGTGCGGTATCCCTAGTTTCGCGCAGACGGTTCGCGCGTCCTCGGCGTCGCGCGCGGAACAGCATGTGTCCTCGCGATCCAGACCGACGTCATCGTTCGAAAAGAGCTTCATTGTGACTCCGATGCAGTCGTAATCACGCTCGCGCAAAAGAAAGGCCGCGACGGAGCTGTCCACCCCGCCGCTCATCGCAATCATCGCTCTGGGTTTCATGCGTCGATTATATACCAAAAAACGGGCCCCT
>JAITOL010000137.1 GCA_031289955.1 Synergistaceae bacterium | reverse complement strand
AAACCCACCCGCCGTCTCTTATTGCCGCTTTTATCGATTTACGTCCAGTTCAGACCGGCAAATCCTATCGCTTTCCGGGAAAGCGCGTCACATTCGGCCATCTGATCCAACAAAGCTCCCACAGACGCGAGAGGGACCATGTTCGGTCCGTCGCTCAAAGCCCTGTCCGGATCGGGATGCACCTCCATGAAAACGGCGTCCACACCTATGGCAAGGGCCGCGCGAACCAGGGGAAGCACAAATCGCCTGTCCCCGCCGCTCGAATTCCCTAAACCTCCAGGCTTCTGAACGCTGTGCGTGGCGTCGAACATCACCGGCGCTCCAAATTCCCTCATTATGACGAGAGACCTGAAATCCACCACGAGACCGCGATAACCGAACGACGTTCCGCGCTCGCACAGCACTAATCCCGACGCGCCCGACTCGCGGCACTTCTCTACGACGGAAGCCATATCCTCCGGAGCGAGGAACTGCGCTTTTTTCACGTTGAGCGGGCGTCCTGTCCCAGCGGCCGCCACGAGCAGATCCGTCTGGCGGCAGAGAAACGCCGGTATCTGGAGCATATCTGCCACCAAAGCGACCCTCTCCGCCTGCGACGGCTCATGTATATCTGTCAGCACAGGACAGCCCGTTTCGCGCTTTATTTCCGCGAGCCATTCGAGCCCCTGCTCTATGCCAGGCCCTCGTTCGCTGTGAATCGACGTCCTGTTCGCCTTGTCGAACGACGCCTTGAAGATATAGCCGAACCCCCGTTCGGCGCACATCCTCCCAAGTTCCCGGGCCACATGAAGCCCCAGCTCCAGCGACTCCAACATACATGGGCCGGCCGCTATAACGAGCCTGTCGCCTCCTATGCCGAGCGTAGCGTCGCCTATTTTATTATTTTCACGGCTTTCATCACTCTTGAAGCCAGATTTTTCGGCATCTTCCAAATTGGCCGAACCTCCTCCCGATCATGGTCGTCAGGCGTCTTTAAGACTGCCGACTCGTTATGCGCGAGCCACACGCGGCTCAGCGTATCGAACAGCATGCATCTCGCGTCCCATCCAAGCTCGTCGGCGGCATACTCCGCTACGGAGTCGAGCGCGCCCGGGCCTCCCATGAGTTCTATTCCTGCCCTCGACATCGCGCTCCGTTTCATCGGATCAGCCAGGATATCGAGCGCCGCGTCCGCGAGCGATTTAGCGTTGGGAGGCGCTAGTATCTCAGAATCGCCCAGCAGTTTTTTCTGCACCAGTTTGCCCTTCTCGATAATGGAGAGCACCGGCGCCCCCAGGCCTGCCGCCACTTGATTCGCCGTGCCCCCAAGCCCTATGAGGATATCAGCGCCGCGGGCAGCGGGCGATATCGGGCCCGTATTTATCTTGACCGACGCAAACCCAGCCGCGATCATCCCAGAGAGGTTCATCCGACATCCGGTCTCTTTAAGCATTATATCCATATCCAATGTCGGGGCAAGCACCATTATGAAACCGCAATCCACGTTTTCCGATATGAGCTTGACCGCATCCAGCAGCATCTTCGCGTCCTTATAAGCCCGCGGCCTGCTTCCAGGCAGCAGCATCACGTGAGGGCGCGGCATATCGTCCCAGGGATCTCCCGTCATGTCAGCGGAGCGAGCCAGATCCATTATGGGATTGCCTTTGAAAACAGCGTCGACTCCGCGTGCCCGCAGATCGTCGGCCGTCTCTTTGTCGCGCGTCCACACCCGGCGGGCGCGGGAACGCATAAGAGCGCGTTCCGCCATCCAGTGTCCGCTGAGCCTTACGCTCTTGGCGGTCGCGACGAGGAGCGGAGTCATTCCCTGCCCCCACAGCGTATGGGCCATGAGATAAACGTCGCCCACGCAGATGGGAGTGCGGAACCTTCCGCTCTCGCGCCGCCACACTTCTATCTGTTTTTTGATCATCTTACGGAGACCATGTTTGAAATCGCCTATAAGCGCTCTCGCGGAATATTTCACTATGCCGGCGCTTGGCATGTCCGAATCCGGCGATATGACCTCTATGCCCCTGTCGCGATACTCCGTTCCGCTTCCGACGAGGGAAAACGCCGATACCGAAGCGCTGGGAAACCGTTCTTTGAGACGCAGGGCGAGTATGGAACCCATCGAATCCTCGCCATGCCCGTTCGAGGCCACGATGAACCGCGGCCTCAGCTTTTTCGAGGCCGCGCGCCAGAAGTTATCGTCGTCGTCTATTGATACGCTGATTTTCGGTATGTAAAGGGGGTAAAGAAGCGACAGGTTATCCGGCATGTTCTGAAGATCCTTCTCGGTGCATATAAACGCCGAGGCCCCCAGCATGGAGGCGTGACGCTCCAGCATGTCGATATCCCGCCAGGTAAACCTGTGATGGTCGCGATAAGCGCAATTTTTGACGACATCGAGCCCCATCGATATGAGGGAATCATAAAAACTCTGAGGATTGCCTATGGCCGAAAAAGCGATGAATTTACACTGGGGAGGGGTGTTTCCACGTTCCGGGACGAATTCGGAAAGCCCTTCGTCCGAAAAGCGCATCCACGATTCCACGCAGACCCTCGCGGTGAAAATAGTCTCGGGGCTCGTCCACGGCGATATTTTTTCCCGTATAGCGTCGATATTTCCCCCTGCCTGCTCGGCCTTGGTCAATATAACGATATCGGCCCGGCGAAGCGAGCTCACATGTTCGCGCAGTATTCCGGCCGGGAACAGCTTTCCGTTGCCGAAAGGACATGTGGCGTCTATCAGGACGATGTCGAGATCGCGGCCCATCCTGCGGTGCTGAAAAGCGTCGTCCGCCAGCACCACGTCGGCGCCAAGCTCCCTGAGGTAACAGACTCCGTCGTGCCTGTCCGGAGAGACGACAACTTTTGTCCCTGGGAGGCGTTCGGCCAGCATCAGAGGCTCGTCTCCTGTTATGGATCTGTCTGAGCTCACCCCGCCCTGACCTACCCACATCGGAGATTTGACGACCCCGCTGTAGCCTCTGCTCACTATCCCGACCGAAAGCCCCCACTCCATCAACCTTCTGGCCATCATATCGACCATGGGGGTCTTATTCGTTCCGCCGTTGCAGAGGTTGCCGATGCTCAAAACCGGCAGGGGCGGATCGAGCGTGCAAAACAGCCCCCGGTCGTAAAAAGCGTTTCTAGCCACAATGAGCGGCTTCAGGAGAGCGCCGGAGATCCCCAGCGCGGCCCAGACCGACCCGCGACCCGATTCCCCTCTCGCGTATCTCAGGTAGCTGCCCAGTATGTCAGGCAACTTTGCTCCCCGCCTGAATCGAATGGAGATTGAAATAGTGTCCGCGGATTTTGAGCAGCTCTTCGTGGCTGCCCTCCTCCACCATCTTCCCCTCCGATATCACAAGAATCCTGTCAGAATCCCTTATCGTGGACAATCGGTGCGCTATGACTATCGATGTGCGCCCTCTCATGGCTTCGTTCATGGCCTCCTGTATCTGGGACTCGACCATGGAGTCCAGCGACGATGTAGCCTCGTCCATCAGGAGAATGACGGGGTTGCGCACGACGGCCCGCGCTATGGCGACGCGTTGTCTCTGTCCGCCCGAGAGCGTGACGCCGCGTTCTCCCACCTCGGAATCGTATCGCATGGGAAGCGACGATATAAAATCGTCGATGCCGGCCGTCTTCGCTGAATCCCTTATAGCCTCCGGCGAGCACGCGTCGAGGCCATAGGCGATGTTGCCGGCCAGCGTCCCCTTCATCAGCACGGGATCCTGCGGTACAAAACCGATCTTTCTTCTGAAGCTGTATATATCGAGATCTCTCAAATCGACGCCGTCGATGAGTATCCGTCCCTTTACGGGATCATAGAAGCGCAGTATGAGATCCACTATGGTGGATTTTCCCGCGCCGGTCACTCCGACAATGGCCACTCGCTCGCCGGGTTTCACCGTCATATTGAGATCCCTCAATACCGGCTGCCCGCTCGAATACTCGAAGGACACGTTCTCGAACTTTATCTCCCCACGCATTTTATCAAGCGCTATCGGGTTCTCCGCCATTGCTATCTCGTCCGGTTCGTCCAGCACCTCGAACACGCGCTCGGCCGACGCGATGCCTCCGTTCAGTTGAGCAATGGTGCGGGATATTATTTGAACCGGGCGCGCAAGCGTCCCGATGGCGAGGCAAAACGCCACCAGATCCCCGGTGGATAACTGATTTGTCGTCACAAAATATCCCCCGATCAGGAGAACGATGACGAGGGCTATATACTGGACGAGCTCGAGTATCCCGTCGAGTATTGCCCTGGTCTGAGCCCCTCTCAAGGTCGCCTTGAAAAAGCCCCTGTTCTGTTTTTCGAAGCGATCGTACTCGGCTTGTTCGGTGGCAAAGGCCCGCACGATGCGGATGGCCGACATTGCCTCCATAGCGATCGCCGAAAGCTGGGCCAGCTGCTCCTGCACGACGTGGCCGATGGAGCGCAGTTTCCTTCCAACCAAGTCCATAGTGATAAACGCGACCGGTATTATCATGAAGGCCACCATGGTGAGCCTCCAGTTGAAATATATCATCGCGCCCAAAATGGTCACGGCGCTGGCGGCCTTTATGAAAAGATCCATTGCGACCTGGGCCAGAATACCTTGCAGGGTCGAGACGTCGCTCGTGACGCGGGAAATGAATTCGCCAACGCGCCGTTTGTACA
The DNA here is from genome assembly GCA_031289955.1 of Synergistaceae bacterium. Classification (GTDB taxonomy): domain Bacteria; phylum Synergistota; class Synergistia; order Synergistales; family Synergistaceae; genus JAIRKI01. Next base: position 13,664 of record JAITOL010000137.1, on the reverse strand, counting down.
GCACCCGCAACGAGAGCTTCTGCGTCTTGTCATACACCTGAAGTCTTATATCCAATATGACGCTGTTGCCGATCCACGTCATCAAATATGTGTTTACATAGGCGAAGGAGACCTTCAGCAGCGTTACGACGACGACTCCCGCCACGATCAGATACATCATGGCGAAATCCTTCTTGCCCAGCACCTCGTCTATGACATACTTGACCGCGAATATCGGAACGACTTCGAGCGCAGACGCGGCCCACATGCATATAAAAGCCGGAATCAGTCTCGACATATAAGGACGGCAATATTTCAGCACCCTGAGATACGGTTTGAAAGACATAACCCGCGACCGCAGCCTTTTTTCTATAAAATTTGGAACAAACCTCACTGAAGCACCTCCAGAATTTCACGGGCCCAGTAATCATACACCCCTGGATTGCCCATCATTCCCGCCAATCTGTCCATCTTGCGAATAGCGCCGTCCCGTTTCGATTCGTCCATATCGAGCCACCTCGCGACAGCTTTGAGGGCGTTTTCCGCAGTGGCCTCCCCCTGGAGCAGCTCGGGGTAGAAATAATCCCCGGCAAGAATGTTCGGGATGGCGAATTTCACTCCGCGAAGCAGCATGCGGCCTATAACGTACGACATGGGTCTCACTTTGTAAAGGACTATCATAAAACGCCTCAGCAGAAGAGCTTCGGCTGTGGCCGTTCCGCTGGCGCCGACCACGATATCCGCCATACCCATTATATTGCGCCCCGGTCCCTCGTAAAACCTCTCGTTCGCCGACGTCAGTTTTTTTATGAGAAAATCGCGCGCGCGGCCCCCAAGTCCGGGAGCTACCGAAAACACAGGGGAAACCCCTCTTGATTCCAGGCGCTTATATAACCCGGACAACACAGGATAAAGAGGCTCTATCTCCGTCCTCCGGCTGCCCGGAAGAAGGGCCGCGATGACGCTTCCCTCGGCAGCCGGTCCGGATATATTTTTCGATACGTTTCCACGATCCGCGGTAAAATTTATAAATTCCTCGGCCAGAGGATGACCGATCCATCTCGTGTCGCAGCCTTCACTCCGGAGATAGTCGTCCTCGAAACCGAAAAGCGGAAACGACACGTCGACGCTTCGCCGTATCGTCTTTACCCGTCCTTTTCTCCATGCCCATACCGACGGAGGGGATATGTAGAATATCCGCCCCTTGTAGCCATTTTTCCTCACATACCTTATGAGAGGCAGATGAAAGTCGGGGCTGTCCGCCACGATCATGGCGTCCGGATCGGTTTCGAGTATATTTCTGCGCATATCCTTCATGAGGCGCATCACCGATCCTATGGAACGAAGGACTTCGGAGAAACCCATGAGATGCAGCGCTTCATTGTTCCATAGAGTTTCTATGCCCTCCGCGCGGCTTTCCGCCCCGCACATGCCGTATATCCTGCCGGCGAATCCATGTTTCCTGATTAGCGAGGCTGCCCTGGCCGTATAGTGATCGCCGGAAACCTCTCCGGCGCTGATGAAAATAGATCTTTCGCCCGTCAATAATCTATTCCGGTAACTGACAGATTGTACTCGCGCGCCACAGCGGCAAATTCGTCCGGGGAGATGACGAGCGTCCAACCCGCGCGAACCGCCAGACAGGTGAGCCCGGCTTTATTCATCAGATTCAGCGTATTTGGACCGACGACCGGTATGTCGAACCTCGGATCCTGTCCCTGTTTTATCATCTTGACGAGTACGCCTTTCCGGCAGAGAGCCCCGGCGCGCAGTATCGTGGCGTCCGTACCCTCCATGGCCTCGACCGCGACCACCGACCTGCGATTCACGACTATGCTCTGGCCGAACGATAGAGGCGCCACCGTCCGGGCGATCTCTATGCCGTAGCGCACGTCCGCCGTTTCGTCATCCGTCGGGCATCTGCCCGCTACGAATCCGGGCTGAGCTATGAGGTCGCTCAAAATATCGGTGTAGCCCACCACAGAGAAACCGGCTCGTTCGAAAATAGCCACTATGCTCCCAAGAAGCGTATGGTCGTCGCGATTTTCGAGATCGTCCACGAGCTTCCTGGCCATCTTATCGAGCATTTCGGGGCGATACATCAGCGTCTTGGGGACAAGCCCCGCGAACATCACTTTACGCACTCCCCGCGATGCCATGTCGGCCAAACTGGCGGCAAGCTCCGTTTTAAATACCGGAACTATGTCGGCCGCGTAATCGGAGAAAGCCTCGCAGTCCTCACGCATCGCGTACACGACCGGATGCTCGCCAACGCGGGCGAGCCTCATCGCGATCTCCTCCGGCAGAGCCCCCTCTCCGGCAATCAAAGCGACCGCCATTCGACCATCTCCCATCAGAAAAATGTATTTTTAAGCTTAAAATATTGCTAGCCAAGCCTGTTGGCGCGACGAATAAGGAACGTGCCTATAGCCAGAAATATGACATTGGGTATCCATGCCGCCACGATTCCGGGCAAAAAGTTAGCCTCTCCAAGAGATTTACACAACGACATTATCACATAATAACAAAACACTATGACGACCGAGAGACCCAGCCCCATGCTCGAACTCGAACGCTGAGGGCGGCTTCCGACCGCCGCTCCGACCAGAATCAGCACTACGCTCGCCCATGGCACCGCTATCCTGAGATAGAAGAGCATCTGAAGCTTTCCCGCTTTATTGCCCTGACGGGCGGCGCTGTTCATCGTCATGTAGAGTTCCCTGAGATTCATCTCGTCGGGATTGGCGGCGTCCGAGTCAATTTCGGAAGGCCCCATGTCGAGATTGAGTTTCTGTCTGTCGAACCTAAAGAGCATCTCGACCAGCCCGTCGTCCTTTACCTCGAAAACCTGACCGTCATGGAGCCACCACACCCCCTCTATCCAGTTTCCTTTGGGGGCCGTCACTACCCTGCGGATATGCCCCTCCTCGAACTCCTGAACGAGTATGTCGGACATCTCGCTCGACCTGGGCATGACTTCCTTGATATAAATTATGCGCCGCAAAATACCATCCGAGACATCGCGGATAAAGACATTGTCCTTTGACACAGGCGGAGTCTGCCTGTATATCTGATAGCGCATCACGTTGGCCGCCGCCCTCGTCGAGAGGGGGACGACCGTCTCGTTCAGCAGGAAGGCGAATATCGATATGAATACTCCCGCTATGACGAGCGGACGCACTATGCGGCCGAACGATATTCCCGCCGATTTCAGAGCCACCAGTTCCGAGTTGGAGGACATGCTGCCGAATCCAAGCAGGGCCGCCAGAAGGCAGCTCATCGGTATCGTCATCGCGACTACGCCGGGCAGCGAGTATATAAAAAGCCTCAGCACCAGCGCCATCGACACGCCCCTTTGGATCACGAGATCCGCGAGACGAAAGAGAAGGTTCCCCGCCACGAGTATGACGGTGAAAGACATTATGCCGAATAGGAACGGCGAAGCCATCTGCCCCAGAATGAAACGATCCAATATAAATTTGTCCGGGGCGAATGAGCCGGGACGAGTCATATCGGCGTCGAGTCTCCGTTCATGCTCAATATGCGGTCCGCGGCTTCCCTGACGGCGCCTCTCCCGCCGGGCGACTCCGTCGTCATATCCGCCGACGATTTCACCTCGCCAACGGCGTCGCCCACAGCAACGCCGAGCCCCGCCCACTCGATGCAGGGGATGTCCGGAACGTCGTCCCCGATAAAACAGACCTCCGATTGCGAGACGCCTATCTTATCGGCAAGCGATTTGAGATCGGAGAGCTTATCCTTAGTGCCGTTATAGACATGCTTCACACCGAGGTCGCCCGCCCTCGCGTCCGTCGCCGGAGAGTGCCTGCCGCTGATAAAGGCGATCTCCACGCCCGAACGAATCAGTGACACAATTCCATATCCGTCCTGCACGTAGAATTTTTTGAACTCTCCCGCACCATCCATATATATGCCGCCGTCGGTAAGTGTTCCATCCACGTCCATCGCCACGAGACGTATCATTTGAAGTGCCCCCTGTGCTCGCGCGAGCCCGGACGCCAGTGATACATGCCTCGCCTGCTCCCTTTGGCGAACGACACTATCGCGTCGGCCTGCTCGTCTCCCGGATATCGCGCCATGACGAGCTCCATCGCTTCATCCAGATTCGAGGCGCTCTCGAAGAGCAGCCTGTATATCTGTCTTATCTTCATCCTCTGATCCTGACTGAAACCACGCCGGCGCAATCCAATGGAGTTGAGCCCGAACATAGAGGCCGGGTTTCCGTCCACGAGGGAGTAGGGCGGAACGTCCATCACTATCTTTGCCATGCCGCCGACCATGGCGTATGACCCCACCCTGACGAACTGATGAAATCCGGCGAGCCCTCCCGCAACGACATAGTCGCCGGTTCGCACGTGCCCGGAAAGACCCACTTTGTTCGTAAAGGTGCAGTAATTGCCGACATGAACGTTATGCCCGAGGTGACACCCCTCCATGAGCATGGTGCCTCTCCCCACGCTTGTCTCCATTCCCTCTCCCGTCGCCCGGTGTATGGTGACGTTTTCCCTCAGCACCACATCGTCCGCTATGCGGACGTATGACGTCTCTCCGCCGAAGTCGTGATCCTGAGGCGGTTGGCCTATGATAGTATTCTCATAAATATGGCAGTTGCTCCCTATTTCGACATATGAAGTGAGATGGACGAACGCTTCCAGCACCGTGCCTTCGCCTATTCTGGCGCCTCCGTCCACTATCGAGTACGGCCCAACAGACACGCCCGCGCCGAGTTCAGCTCCCGATGACACCAGGGCTGTCGGATGAATTGACGTTTCACGCATGATCCTGGTCTTCCTGCTCATCCGTCGTCAGCGTCGTGGCGCTCACGAATCCCATAACAGCCTCGGCGACAACTTCCCCGTCCACTGTGCCCACGAATCTCATCTTGCCTATCTTTCCGCGGAAACGGATGAGCGTCGCCTCTGTGCGAAGCTGGTCTCCGGGGACGACCGGACGCCGGAATTTGGCCTCGTATATCGTCGTGAGAAATACGATCCTGCGCTCTCCGGGTTTTATATCCTGCCGGTCCTGTTCAACAGCCATCATGACGCAGCCGACCTGTCCCATAGCCTCCAGTATCAACACGCCCGGCATTACCGGCTCGTTTGGAAAATGTCCCTGAAAGAACGGTTCGTTCGCCGAAATGTTCTTTATTCCGATGACTTTTTTCTCCTCGCCATCCAGAGTTATCTCCAGAATCCGGTCGACGAGAAGGAACGGATATCTGTGCGGCAGCAAATCCTTTATCCTGTTGATATCGAAAATATATTTACCCTGATGATTGTCAGTCACATTCACTACCTCCCTGAATTGTTTAAAGCGCCTCGAGCGACGCGGCGCACAAGACGCGAATGCAGACTGTGTCCCGCGCGTACGCATATATAATGTGCGTTTGCCGTAAATCCGGCAAGCGCCATATCTCCAAGAAGATCTGTTATTTTGTGTGCCGCGCACTCTTTTTCGACCCTGTAGCCGCTCCCTATCGGTCCGTCGTCGCCTATTATGAGAGCGTTGTCCAAAGTGCCTCCACGAGCGAGGCCCGACTCCCGAAGCGATTTAACCTCCGATTCGAGACAGAACGTCCTGGCCGGGGCTATTTCGTTCAAAAAAGACTCCTCAGTCATTACGACGTCCTTCAGCTCCGTCCCTATCGCCGTTCCGGGGTAATCGATAATATAAGTGATCCTGAGCTCGTCCGACGGAACCGCCGTTGCCGACGAGGCGCCATCCTCGACGCAGACGCATGAAACGATGGACGGCGTCCCGCGTGGAACGTCCGACTCCTCGAAACCTCGCTCGACCATATCGGAGGCGAATGGGAGCGCGCTGCCGTCGAGTATCGGGAACTCATCCCCATCCGGTTCGATGATGATATCATCCAGGCCTGTGCCGATTATGGCGGCAAGGAGATGTTCGACGGTACAAAGCGATATTCCGCCGGGAAACGAGAGAGAGGTGCACCTGCGAGTGCCGTCCGCACTGGCCTCCCTTATGCCGCAGCGCCTCGAACCGAACGAAAACATTATGCCCTCGCCGGCTTCGGCAGGCATGACCTTTACCGCCGACATCTTCCCGGAATGCAAGCCGACCCCGCGCCATGAAATCTCGCCGCGAAGAGTGCGCCTGCCGCGACGCGTTATCACTTCTCACCCAGGACGCGTTCTATATTTTTGATCCTCTCGCCGTAATCGCGCACCCTGCGCAGCGACGACTGAAAACGTTTCTCGGACGAGTGCTCCTGGGCCGGAAAACCTGAGACCGTTACGCCGTCCCCGACGTCCTTGGTCACTCCCGCCCGGCCGGCAATGGTCACTCCGTCGCCGATTATGACGTGGTCAGCTATACCCGACATCCCTGCGGCCAGAAGACCTCGTCCTGTCCTGACGCTGCCTCCGATGGCCACAAAACCTACCATCATTGAATCGGGCCCCACATCGCAGTTATGCGCGACGTGGACACATGCCCCGATCTTGGTTCCCCGCCCTATCTTCGTAGCTCCAAACGTCGCTCGGTCGATGGTCGTGTTCGGGCCTATTTCCACGTCGTCCCCAATAATGACGGTCCCCGTCTGCGGAATTTTTTTCCATGAACCGTTGTCGCCCGGAACGAAACCGAACCCTTCACATCCTATGGCGGCGCCCGAATGGATGACCGCCCTGCTTCCGATCTCGACGAAGTCCTGAAGCGCCGCTCCGGCCTCTATGCGGACATCATCGCCTATTATCACGTTTTTACCGATGAAGACGTTCGCCTGGAGAATGACTCGGCTGCCCAAAGACGCCCCTTCAGACACGACGCACCCTGGCCCTATGACGCACGCTTCTCCTATCGACGACGACGCGTGCACTACGGAGGAGCCGTGAATGCCGGGAGGATCGTCGATCCTTCTGTCGAAGTAAGGCATAAGGGCGACGAGCGAAGCCCTTGGGGTATCGAGCTCTATACCGTCATGCCCGGCGAGGGCTCCGGTTGGAGACAACACTGGCACGCCTGGCGGTATCATGGCCAGAACGTTTTTATCCCAGATGACGCAGAGCATATCCTCCCTAGCTTCGTCCGGAGAGCACACCCCGCGTATTATTCTGGAACCGTCGCCGACCAGATGTCCTCCAGTCAGGCGCGCAGCTTCCCCGAGGGTCATTTCCGTCATTTAAAATCTCCCATCTTTCTCAAAGGTTCAAAAGAGCCCGCACGTTCCATTCGTCATCGAACCTGGAATCGTAATGAAGTTCTATGGATATATAATCGTTGAACCTGTAGCCGAGAGCGGCGTTTACGTCGTCCTCCTCGCTGTAACGCAGCCAGACGTACGGACGGCGCGCCCATGATTCGACGGCCACGCGGGCCCACCATATGTCGTCCATGTCGCTCCACTCGCCGCCGACCCAAAGACTTTGCAGCGGGGACCACCTCACGCCCAGTCTCTTCTCCAGTTCCCAGTCGTCGAGCCGTAATATGAGTTCGCCGTATAGTTCCATTTCCAACCGGGAAAACGGCTGCACCCTTCGGCCCAGGTGGAGACCAACCTCCGGATAACGATCCTCCGCGCCGGCGTAAACCGCCATCCATAACCATGCGGAATAGCGCTTGCTCTCAAGTTCCACGTCTACATTCGACACTACCCCAGCGTCGGCATTCACTTTCGGGTCGGCCTTCGCGACCTCCACGAGATATTCGCCGGAAAGTACATCCCGTCCGAGAGATTGCATGTCCGTTTCGTGACGCTCGAGCCATGGAACCGGAACGCCTATTACGGGAGCGTAACTTTTTATGAGGTCGCCCCTGAGGCGCGAGTGCAGTATGGCCGGTATGGACGATGAGTTGATCTTAGTGGTCACAGCAAGGGCCAAGGGCTGTTCGGGAGTGAAGGAGACATCGAGAATCGTTCCGCCATCCGAGGCGCTTCGCGCCAAAAGGGCCACACGCCACCCCGGTATCCGCTCGGCGCTCATGCGCTCTATCTCCCGCCTCAGGTCGATGTCTCCCCACGCGAGGGTCTCCATCGGCACTCCTTTGACCAGCGACGCAATCTCCGCTTCCATACCATCCACATCCGAAGCGAACCATCCGTCGACAGGAGGACTCAGGTTCGGCGGCGATATAGCCACATCCCAGTCAGGCGGAGTCGCGGCAAGTCGCAGTTTGATCGCTACCGCGTCTTTTGGACCGATCGTCACGGAGTCGACGGAATAACCGAGGAGCAGTCTGTCGGCCACGACCCTCAGAAGCCCTTCTTTAACGGACATGGGTTCCGTTTGCGGTATATGATCGTATACCGCCTCCAAACCGCGCTCCGCGCTCTCCTTGAGCCAATCGTTCATGCCTTCTATTCTGACGGAGGATTCCGCAGCAAAAGGATACGCGCATAAAAGAGTAAAGACAAAGAGAGTTGCGGCAGCCATTATTGCCGCAACTCCGGTGTTTCTCAAAAACGCTCGGGAACTAGAACATCTCCCCGAAGCCGAAATGTACTCTCGATTCCTCATCGCCCTGGGCAAAATCCAGCCTGAGGTTGCCTAAAGGCGTACGGACCCTGAACCCAAGTCCATAGGCGTCGGCCAGCTCGCTCAAGTCGAACTTTTCGTTTATCCTCGTATCCCATGCCATGCCCATGTCGTAGAAAAACACCAGCGACGCGGTCTTGTGCACCGGAAGGCGGAGTTCCGCGTTCACGAGGAACATCTGATCCCCCCTGAAACGCTTGTCCTCGTAGCCGCGAAGCGTGTTATCGCCGCCAAGCGTGTAATCCACGGCCCACGGCAGATACCCATCCGCGTCCCCTACCATCATGCGGGCCGCGATAATGGGAGGAATATCGTTGACAGTGAAATTCCTTTCAAACATACTGGTCAGAAAATTGAGAGGAGTGTAATATTTGGCCTCCAGCCAGTACTTCCAGTAAGACCACTCTCCACCCAGGGCCTCCAGCCCCTTCTCGACCGTCACTGACTGCGTGTCTCCCTTTGGAAAATCCGCGTACTCGTCCATATTGTCGCGCGTCATCCTGCCGGAGACCATAAAGTTCTTGCCGCTCTCCATCTCCTCGAGCTGCCTGGGGGTCGGCAATCCGTTATGCGACGCTATCTCTATCTCCTGCCACTCAGTCGTCAGAAACCAGCTCAGCTTCGAGCGGGGGGAGAATTGACGGCCTATACCGGCGTAACCGCCTATCCGCTCTTCATCGTATTCGAACTGCTTGTTGCCGCTTTCATAGTAGTTCAGGTCATCCCAGGAGCGTTTGTACGCTCCAAGCCTCCAGGCGAACGTCTTCTGATCCATGTAGGGCTGGTCGAGAGTTATCCAGTATTGCTCCCGGTCTCCAACATCGAAACCGACCCCGAAACGCTCGCCGCGCCCGCGCCAGTTGCTGTCGCTGTACGACAGCCCTCCGCTGAAACCGCTCTGCGTCCCGTATCCCACGGAAATGCCAATTCGCCCTGTCTTCGCTTCCGACACCGTCAGAATGAGATCTATTATCTCAGGGTCATCTCCCGGCTCGAACCCGACGTTGACGTCATCGAAGTAGCCGAGCCCCTGCAGTTTGCTCAAAGAGTAGCGAAGACGCGTCGAGTTGAAAAAGTCGCCCTCGTGAAGGCGAAGCTGCCTCGATATGACGTGCGTCTTAGTCCTTTTGTTGCCCTGTATGATTATCTGCCCAATCTTCGGTTCCGTGATGTAGACGTTGACCGTCCGCCCTTCGATCTTGACGTCGCTTACGCGGGCCATGACATACCCGTCCTGCTGATATTTCTCCTTTATGCGCTGAAGGTCGTTCCTGAAAAATACCCTGTTGAATATCATTCCCGGTTTCGTGAAACAGACGTCCAGAAGTTTTTCCTCCGAGTAGGTCGCGTTGCCGAAGAAGTGTATATCCTCTATCGTTGGGTTTTCCGCGACCATGAATATCACATTGACCCCATCGGCCTCGTCGGTGATGCGGTAGTCCACGTTGGAATAGAACCCCTGTTCATATATGGCGTCGGCATCCTTGGCGAGCCTGTTCTCATCCATCGGAGTCCCCGCCTTGGACGAGACCACGGACAGTATGTGTTGAGAGACGACTTCCGAGTTACCCTCGACCGTGAGCGAGAGTATCGCCGGAGACTGTATCCTGGAGCGCTCTCTCCTCGGTCTATCCTGTGATGGACGGCCCTCTTCGAGCGGTCCTTCGTCCTGAGACGTCACCGCGCCCGACATGTCCACCTCGACCGTGCCTCTGCTCTCATCCGGGTTGCCTAACACTATCGGCGTCTGGGAAACCTTCATACCGTCAGCGGCTAAAACCGGTACGGCATAGAGAGAAAATAACATTGCAAAAACTGCGGCGCGCCAAATTACGCGCAACCCTACCCCCTTCGGGTACTCAAATCCGAAAGTTTTTGAGAGCAAAACCAACCAACCCCTTACAATCTGTAATAATCGTCAAACTCATAAGCCCGCGTTCAGTTAGCGGACTCCTCCGGAAGCACTTTGACGGCGGGCTCCGAAACCCGCAACGCCCTCTGTCCCACCTGAATCAGCGAGATGACTTCCTCAAAGGATGGACTCCGCTCCTCCGCCGGCTTGGCATATTTCTCGACCGCTTTGGATTTCTCGTCCGTCCTTACTTCCACCGCCGATACCGCCGCGATTCGCGCCTTAGGCGGCAAAACTCTCTCGGACGCGGACGCGGCGCCGCTTTCCGTGATCGAAACGCGAGTCTCCTCCGGTATCTCGACCGTCAGCACGATCCTGCCGCGATTCGCCCTGCTGAGACTTTCCCGGAGAGCGTTTATTATATCGTTTTCCGAACTGGAAAGCAGCGCGAGCGATTCCGATGGCATGACAAAACCGGCGCTCTGTCTTTCGGAGTCGATTGAAAGAGGAATAACGGCCGCCAATACTATAGCCAGCGACAATGAAACCACTTTTAGGGCGCGAACGAACGACGAATACGCGCGTCCCGTTTCTCCCATCGACTCCTCTTCCGCGACTTTCCACAGCTCGTCGCGAAATCCCTTTGTCTCAGCTTCCAGACACTCTATCTCCATGAGCGCGTCGCTCCATGACCCACATTTGCAAGCGGCCACGCAACGCTTTAGCCAACGCTCGATCCTTTTCAGATGACGATCCATCAATTTACTATCCGAAGCATCCATTCACACACCCCCGAAATAAGCCAAAAACAAAACGCCTGTCTTGTAATTATCACAATCAAGCGTCGGAAGTGGCGTCCTCTTTTATGAACAAACTTTTCAGACGGGCTATCGCCCTGCGCTGGAGCCGGTAGATGTGACTCACTCCAACTCCCTGCTCGATGGCGACATCGGACGCGTTTCTGCCCTCGATTATGAGAGAGCGGACTATGTCCCTCTCGCGCGCGGGCAGAGCGCCCAGCCCGTCATCGAGCGAAATGTGCCACTCCATGCTGTCGATATCTTCCTCGAATGAATCGGGGCGTTCGAGATACATCTCTTCGACCGGTATCGGGGCCCTGGCCTCGCTCCTTTGAAGAAAATTCACCATTCTGCCCTTGACTTTGTAATACGCGTAAGTGATAAATTTGTTGCTGCGCGACGGCTCAAAATTATCCACCGCCGAAATGAGGCCCACCATGCCCTCCTGAATGAGATCCGGATACGAGTTATAAGGGACGTGAAGACGCCTGGCGAGCCAGAAGACCATGGGCCTGTACGCCAGAATCAGACTCTCCCTGCACTCTTCGTCTCCGCCCGCCGCGCCATCCCAAAGGATCTTCTCGGCGTCCGGGGCAAGCGACGCTCTGCCTCTAACTTCGTCCAATAAAATACCCTCCCGGCTCATGGCCCGTGGTTTTTACGATTTTATCACATAAACAGCCAACGGGGTTATTATTTTTCAAGCTCGTCAATCAGGAAACGACAAAAGCGATATATCGTTTTCGGAAAGCCTGACGTGATGCGTATCGTTCAACAAAAGAAGCGACGGGATGCGGCGCCACATATCGAGTATCGTCACCGAGCAGTTGTCGAGCCTCATCCTCCACATTACGTCCATGTCGTCGATGTCCATCATGACGCTCAAAAGCGCCCTGAGGACGGCGCCGTGAGCCACAACGAACGTCACGTCGCCGCCGGAACCCGATTTGATCATATCGGAGACGCGCCGGGAGCGATGGACGACTTCGGTCATCCTTTCCCCTCCCGACGGACTACCGTCGAACGGAGCTTTCCGCCACACCCTGAGCGTCTCGGGATCTCGTTCCTCGACCTGCGAAACGGTAAGCCCCTCCCAGACGCCGAACGATATTTCGCGGATATCCTCGCAGGGCGTTATAGGCGAGTCTCCGTCGTTACGCTCCATTATGATCTCAGCCGTGCGGCGCGCGCGGATGAGAGGGCTCGTAAAAACCCGCGACGGTTTTATGCGGGCCAGGCGCAGGGCCACACTTCGGGCCTGTTCGAGCCCCGTCGCGTTGAGCTCGACGTCCGAAGCCCCCTGGAACCTGAACGATCTGTTCCAGTCCGTTTCCCCGTGGCGGACGAAAAAAATCCTGTGCGGCAAATTTGGCACATCGCCCCCTGTCGCCGTCGATTCTTTTTTGCTTTTTTTTTCCTTCGACATATCCGCGCAAGTCTCCCATGTGAAAAATGATTTGATTAAGATCAACATAGATCAATTTCCCGATAACCTTTTATAATTGACACGACTCATCAATTTTGAAGAAAATATTGCCGCAAATTTACCAATAATTTTGAAATTCACATAAATTAATGGTATCATTAACGCAAGCGTTAGGCAATAATGCGCGCCTTAGGCATATTTATCCTGGCGCGTTGTTTGTTTCAGTTAGACTCGAACAGAGTCGATATTATTTACAGTCAGTTTCATGCGGCAGGGAGGTTTTGAGCAATGTCCGATTCTTTATTTCAGGTAACCGGCGTAAGCAGCGGTATAGCGTGGGACGAAATCATCACTAAATTGCTGGAGAGCGCGAAAAAACCCGCGACCCAGTGGCAGACCAAAATAGATACGCTCGAGGTTAAAAAAACGCTCTATCAGGACTTGCAGAGCGAGTTCAACAAATTGCGCACGACGTTGACCCGCCTCAAGCTCGCGAGCTCATACAAGAAAAAGACGCCCGAGTACGCGGTGTACGATCCCCCCGGTGCGGCGGGATCGAGCGTCGTTACGGCCACGATAACGGACGACGCCGACTATTCGTCGTGGGATATCGTCGTCAATAAGGTAGCCAACGCGCAGCGCAACGTCTCGACCAGATTCGACAGCGTCTCCGAGGCTCTCGGAATAGCGGGGCGATTCCGGATCCAGATCGGCATGCAATACACGACGATCGCGATCGATCCGGAGAACACGCTCCGTGATATAAATTACAAGCTCTACAACGCGGTCGACCAGGAAGGCGACCCGATGGCGATCACCGCCAAGATACTCGACAACAGGCTCGTCATCGAAAGCGCCGCTGAAGGCCAATACAACGGCGGCGTTGAAGAGTACAAACTGTTCGACATGACGAGCTCCGACGTCATGTATATCCCCCACGCAGCCACGAGAGACGCGTCAGGACAATACTTATTCCCTCCGCAGCTGCTCGAGGTCTCCTACACGACGACAAACGTCGACGGCACCGATTACACGTACCAGTACAAGGATGGCGTCGATTTCGACTACGACAGCAAAACCGGAAA
>JAITOL010000073.1 GCA_031289955.1 Synergistaceae bacterium | reverse complement strand
TCGTTCGGCATGCTCTATCTCGCCGGACTGCGCATCAGCGTCATGAGCTTCATGGGGATAATACTTCTCGTCGGAGTCGTGGTGAATAACGCCATACTCCTCGTCGACTTCATAAACCAGCAGAGGGCGGGCGGCATGAAAAAAGTCGAGGCCGTAGTGACGAGCGGGCCTCTGCGACTTCGCGCGATATTGATGACCACTGTTTCCACCATGATGGGGAACCTGCCGGTCGCGCTCGCGCTGAGCGAGGGCGGCGAGGTGCGGCAGCCGATGTCCGTGGCCGTCACTGGAGGGCTCTTCACGTCCACAATGCTCACCCTCTTCGTGATCCCGGTGGTCTACCTGGTATTCGACGACGTGAAGGACTGGGTCGCGGGCCGGATACACAGATACAAGGCATATAGACGGCTCCGCGGACAATACGCCGCCAAAACGCGGTTGACCCCGGCGGGCGTCGGGGTGACGCTGGCGTCTGCCGCGACGGCGGGCGAGATAAACGACCCAAAAGCAACGGCGACCGAATAATATGGCATACGTCAAAAAATCAGGGATAATGTGCGTACTGCTCATAAGCGCCGTCATATCCGCCGGGCGGGCATGCGCCGAGGTCTCGATGGATATAAAGGAGGCTATCGTCCTGACGCTCGAACGAAACGCCGCTCTCCTGTCGCTGCGTCAGGAGCTTCCGAAAGCCTCGGCTTTCAAACTTCAGGCCGATGGAACCATGACGCCGGAGATAGGATTGAACGCCTCCATCGACGAAAACAAGGAAGCTCAGTCGAATGGCGGCAGATACGACAACAGAACCGCGCGGGTGACGCTGTCGCAGAACATATACTCCGGCGGCAGAAACCAGGCGGTGAAAAGACAGTCGGCACAGGTGCGCTCCATAGCGGAACTGAACCTGACGGACGCCGAAAACCACGCCATAGGAGAGCTGTTCGCCAGATTTTTCAACGTGCTGCTTCAGGAGCGAAGGGTCGAAACGGAACTATCCGCCATAGCCACAGGCGAAATGCATCTGCGCGAGGTCACGCGAATGAGCGAGCTCGGGCTGTCGAACCGCCTCGAAGTGATCCGCGCGTCGCAGCAGGTCGCGGCGAACAGGGCTAATTTGAGCACAGCGGAGGGAGCGTACGACTCGGCGGTGATCTCGCTGATGAATTACATGTCGATACCCCCGGAGGAAAGACGCTCCGTCGCCGGAAATCTCCGAGTTTGGGAAGCAAAAGGTGACAGGGAGACGTCGCTCGATGCCGCGCGTGAAAACCGGGCCGACCTCGGCGCTCTCGAAAATCAAATGGAATATCAAAAAAACCAGATAGAAATAGAGCGAAGCGCGCTGCGGCCTAACGTGAATCTGGGAGTCTCGGCCGGCATACTGAACCCCTATAACAGGCTGGATTCAACGGACGACACATGGAGGGCGGAACTGTCGATAACGGTTCCGATACTGGATCGCGATACTTCCCGAGGAAACGTGATTAAAGCTCAGGCGGTCGCCGAACAGAACAGAATATCGTTCAAACAGAGGGAACTCGATATAAAGTCGGGAGTCGAGACGGCCTGGACGGAACTTGAGACCGCCCGCAATCATCTTGAAGCGACGGAACGCGCGCTCGAACTCGCGGAAGAAACGCTTCGCCTGGCTGAGGTCGGATTTCAGGAGGGCGTGACGCCGCAGCTCGATCTGTTGTCGGCACAGACCTCGCTCACGGAGAGCCGGCTCGAAAATCTGAGTTCGTTGTATAATAATTTATTGGCGGTAGTGGCGCTGAAGGTAACGGAAGGAAATATCATCGAATGGGCCGGGGAGATGGAATTTTGACCGATATAGTGAAAATGAGAAAAAATGGCGGCGCAGGGCGCGGCGCGGTGATACTGCTTTTTATACTCGCTCTCGCCGGGACGGGATTTTATTTTCTGGTGTTCAAGCGTCAGGCCGCCGTCTCGCAGGAGATAAAACCAGAGACCGCGACGGAAGCGCCGGTCGCATACGTGCGAGTGGAGATAGCGACAAACGACAAAATAGTGCGCGACAGCATCGTGCAGAACATGTCGATAGAAGCTGTGAACAGGGTGCAGATGACGCCGCGCGTTACGGGAAGGCTCGAACGCCTTCACGTCAGGACGGGAGAAGCGATCAAGAAGGGACAGCTCGTCGCGACGCTCGAACATGACCAGCAAAACGCGCTCATAGGATCGACGGAAGCTCAGGTTGCGTCGGCCCGGGCCGATTCGGAACGCTCGCGGGCCGAGATGGTGAACGCCAAGACGAACCTCGACCGCTATGAACGATTGCTGAAAGAAGGTTTCAGCACTCAGCAGCAGTACGACTCGATCTCTACGGCGTACGCGAGCGCGCGCGCCGGGCACAACGCCTCTTTAGCAAAGGAACGCCAGGTCGCGGCCGAACTCGGCCGCGTAAAATCGACCCAGCAGGATTACATAATGCACTCCCCCCTGGACGGCACTGTGCTGTCGGACTATTCGCTGTCATCGGGAGCCATGATCTCCCCCAACTCTCCTATCGTCGACATAGCGGATATGCGCAGGCTAAAAGCCACGCTCCGCATACCGGAGGTCAAAATATTCGTCGTCAACCCCGGCATGGACGTGTTGCTGAAGTTCGACGCCCTGCCAGACGAGGAATTCCGGGGCAAAGTGACCCGAATAGACCCATATGTGGATCCATCGACCCGAACGAGCGCCGTAGAGATAGAGCTCGACAACGAATCCATCGGCAATCGCCTGCGCCCGGGCATGTTCGGCCAGGCGGCCATAGTCGAGCGCGAATTCCAAAACTCGGTGCTGCTCCCCGAGAGCGCGATTCAGAACAGCTCGACCGCCCAGTATGTGTTCACGGAAGAAAACGGCACAGCGCGGCTTCGGAACATCAAAACCGGGCTCCGGCAGGGAAACTTTCTTCAAATAACGGAGGGCGTAACCTCCGGAGACAGGATAATCGTATTCGGAGGCTCTAACATAAACGACGGAGACAGAGTGGCTATACAGTAGAACGCCATTTAGATTCACATCACAAACAGCGATTCTATATCCACGTCGTTCCGGAGCATCTTGTTATCCCTGAGGTATTTTTTCGTGGCCTCCATGGAGCTTATGTCGTCGCTCGTTATCGCGTATCCGAAGTCGTACATGGCCATTATGCGCTCAATCTCGGCAGGTTCCTGTTTCATATCTTTTGCCGCCGCTTCGAGCGCTCGAGCTCTGTCCGTCTGTATTGCTTCGAGCGTCGCCTGCCTCATCGCGATGAAACGCGCGACGACGTCCGGATGGTCGCGGAGGAACGGAGCGCGGATTACAGCGAACGACAGGCCGCTCACCCTTCCCTCTCCGTCGGCCAGAACAGTCCCGCCCGCCTGCTCGATCCTCAATATATCGCCTCCGACAAGCAGCGCCGCGTCAACGCGGCCGGCGAGCAGAGTCGACGCGGCGTTAGCGAGCGGCATCGGGTAAAAATCTACGTCCGACTCTGTCATGCCGTTTTCAGCCAAGGCCGCCATGAACACCTGATGGACGACCGAACCTCGCAACCCAGCCGCCGAATGTCCTTTAAGATCAGATATATTCTTTATGTCGGGATTTTTTGTCACGACGGCGAACGCCTTGGGCGAGCGGCTGTTCACGGCGAAGACGCGCGCGTCTATCCCCTCGGACGCCGCGACCAGAAAAGCGGCGTCGCCTATGCCCTGCACTATATCGACCTCCCCCGCTTCGAGGGCCGCCATGAGATTTGGGCCGCTTTGCATATCGACAATGGTCACATCGAACTCGGGAAACGCTTTCGCGTATGCCCCGTCCTCGATCTCCATCATAACGTGCAGGTTAAAGGGCCTGGTCCATCCGCTGACGCGAAGGGCATCCGCCGCGATTGCGGCCTCTTCCTTCGCGAAAGCGAGGATAAACGCGAGCAGCGCTAATATGAAGGCCCGCTTTTTCACTTATCTGCCCTTCTCGGCAAGGCTCGCGACGTAGGACGTTATGGCCCTCATGCCGTATGCGGTCGCGCCCTTTATGTAGTACGAGTACGGCTCCTTGACGTAGTCGGTGGCCGCTATGTCAAGATGTATCCATGGTTTCCCCTTCTCGACGAAATTCTCCAGGAACATGGCCGCTGTGATGGCGCCGCCGTAGCGGCCGGCCGAGTTGATGAGGTCGGCTATCGGGGACTTGATCTTTTTGCGGAGGTTCGGGTCGTCCATCGGCAGCTTCCAGAAGCGCTCTCCGCTCAATTTAGCCGAAGCCAGAAACTCGTCGGCAAATTCGTCGTCGTTTGTGAAGAGCCCTGCGGTAGCGTCGCCGAGAGCCACGGCGCATGCCCCTGTGAGCGTGGCTATGTCTATTATCCTGTCCGGCTTCTGCTCGCACGCGTAAGCGAGCGCGTCGGCCAGCGTCAGACGCCCTTCGGCGTCCGTATTGTTGACCTCTATCGTCTTGCCGTTATAGGCTTTTATAACGTCGTCGGGCCTGTACGCATTGCCCCCCGGCATGTTTTCGGCCGCCCCTATGACGACGTGCACGTTGACAGGGAGCTTGAGCTCGTACGCGGCCTTTATCACCCCAAGCGCCACGCACGCTCCAGTTTTGTCGCCCTTCATCGTCAGCATCGAGTCGGCAGGCTTTATGTCGAGCCCGCCGCTGTCAAATGTGATGCCCTTTCCCACTATCGCCACGGACGCGACAGGAGAGGCGGGGGAATATTCGAGATGGATGAGGCGCGGAGGCGTGGCGGATCCTTTGCCAACGGACAACAACGCGTCCATCCCCTCGCGCGCGAGCGTTTCCGCGTCCTTTACGATGATCTTGAATCCGCACTCGCCCGCCAGCTTGCGGGCCGCCCGCTCGAGCGTCTCGGGGTTGATGACGTTCCCCGGCTCGTTGGCGAGGTCGCGCGAGTAGCATTGGTTTTCGCCTATGATGAAACCCTCGGCAAGGCGCTTGGCGTCTCCGTTTAAAATGGCCGCGGTCTCAGGAACGACAAATCTGTCGTCCTCGTCGGGCTCGTGATATTTTTCGAACCTGTAACAGGCGAGCGCCGTCCCCTCGCCGATGCCGCGTGAAATGACGGCGCCAGACGCCTCCGGTATGGACATGGAGACGCTTGACGCTCCGCGAGTCGCGGCTATCCTCGCTATCTGATAGGCGGCTATGCGATAGTCGTCGGGGCGCGCGGTATGGCGGTCGCCGAGGCCGGCCAAGACTATGCAAAGCGTTTCGCCGTTGGCCAGCGGGACTACGAGAGTCCGCCCGCGCTTCGCCTTGAAATTTTCCCTCGGTATCTGCATCGCGACCAGCAACGCTATGCTGGACGGCAGCGGCGCCAGATCCTCCGCCGTGAAATCTTCGTATAGAGCTACTCCCAAAACCTGTCTGCGGCCTATCCGCGAACCGGTTTTTATGACTTCGAATTTCATGGAAACAATCCCTCCCATATGTGGAGCATAACCATGGATATACTACCACGTCCGATTGAAACTTTAAACGAAGAGCGCCTCATAGTTTCGTGTATAATTTAATATGTGACGCGGTTGGATAGTTATTCAATAGAATGAAAATAGGGGAACGCAAATGACTGAAAAATACGACGCGATAATAGTTGGCGGTGGACCGGCGGGACTTTTTGCGGCCCTCGAGCTGGCGGGGAAAAATGAAAAAGTCCTGCTCCTCGACAAGGGGCGCGACATCGCGAACAGAACTTGCCCTCTGAAGAACGGGGCTTCGGAATGTACGCATTGCCGCCCTTGCAATGTGGTCTGCGGATGGGGAGGCGCCGGGGCGTTCAGCGACGGCAAGCTCACGCTCACGCCCGACTTCGGCGGCAACCTCGACCAGTATTGCGGCAGAAATAAACTTATCTCCCTCATCTCGGAGGTGGACGACGTCTATTTGAGGCACGGCGCGTCCGACACCCTCTACAAACCGGAGGGAGAAGCGGCGCTTCGGATAATAGAACAGGCGCGAAGGGCCGGGCTCGAGGTGATACCGGCTACGATACGCCACATGGGAACTGATCGGGCGAAGAATATCCTCCAGAGCATGTATATCGAGGCCAAAGATATCTTCGAGATACGCACGGGAGCGATGGTAAACGAAGTTCTGCTCGACGACCGGGGAGAGGCGCGCGGCGTGTCGCTCGAAGACGGAACGGAGATAGCGTCGCGCGCCGTTCTGCTCGCTCCGGGGCGCGAGGGCGCGCCGTGGATGGAGGAGACCATTCGGCATCTCGGGCTCGACATATCGTCGCTCCCGGTCGACATCGGGGTGCGGGTCGAGGTTCCCTCCGCATGGACGAAGGAGATAACCGACCAGTTCTACGAGATAAAAGCCCTCCTGGACGCGCCGACGTTCGACGACAGGGTCCGCACATTCTGCATGTGCCCTAACGGCGAGGTCACGACGGAGTATCAGTCGCGCCAGTCCATCCTGACCGTGAACGGACATTCGAACCAGGAGGACGCCCACAAGACGGAGAACACGAACTTCGCCATACTCGTATCGAAAAAATTCTCGAAACCGTTCAATGATCCCACGGGCTACGGCAGCCATATAGCCAGGCTCGCCAATATGCTGACCGGCGGCGTGATGGTGCAGCGGCTCGGCGATTTGAAAAAAGGCCGCAGATCGACGCCCGAGCGAATAGCGCGCGGATTGGTTCAGCCTACCTTGAAGAGCGCGGAACCGGGCGACCTGTCGCTCGTTCTGCCATACCGCCACCTCACCGGAATACTGGAGATGATCGAGGCGCTGGATCACATAATACCGGGAATCAACGGCCCCAATACCCTGCTTTACGGCGTCGAGGTAAAATTTTTCAGCCTGAATCTCGAACTCGACTCGAACCTGAGAACGCGGATAAAAGGTTTGTGGGCTGCGGGCGACGGGGCCGGGGTGACAAGAGGCGTCATACAGGCGTCGGCATCCGGCATCTGGGCCGCCCGATCTATGGCCGAATCGCTCGGATAGCCAGGGACGGTGATTAAAAGCGCCGTGAGCTATTCAAACGGCAAAACGCTTTATTACAGGGGAAACCCACTCTCGCTGCGGCTCTATGAAAGCGGCGAAGGATCGAGGGTCGAGGAACGCTCCGGCGAGCTGATCGTTCGGGCGTCCCCGGATGAATGTGGAAAATTTCTTCTGTTCTGGTACACGGCGAAGACGGAGGAGATCGTCCGCCATCTCCTGCCGGAGTGGTCCAGAAAGCTGGGGGTTCGCCCTCGCTCCGTAGCGGTCAAATACGCGAAGACGAGATGGGGATCATGCTCGTCCGCGGGCAGGGTTTTTTTCAACTCGCGTCTCGCCATGCTGCCGCCCGACGTCTGCGAATACATCGTAGTGCACGAACTCTGCCACATGAAACAGATGAATCACAGCCCCGCGTTCTGGACCGAGGTCCGCGCGGCCTTGCCAGACGCCATGGAAAGACGCAAGTCGCTGCGCGAACACGAGAAAAACGCGACGCTTTAAAAAACCAGGCATATACCCTGAAACCGCAAGCACTTTGTCCAACATCTTCCGGGCCACTTCGATCGCTCCCTTATGTCTTCCCTTTTTCCAGCCTCTTGCCGTATAAACCCGCTCAAAAGTAAACTGATATATTTTCCCGTCCTCATCTAAGTCGCCGTGATTTTTGTATTGGGTTAGTTCATCATGGTGCGGATATCGTCTACCGAGAGGCCGGAACTTTTAGCGATAATCTCCGGCGATACTCCATTGGCAAGTAAATTTTTCGCCACTTCGATTATCCCCTCTTGCCTTCCCTTTTCCTCGCCTCTTGCCGTGTAAACCTGCTCAAAAATGGACTGATACATTTTCCTGTCCTCCTCGCTCATTTTCAAATTCTCCACATGTTTTACCATCTGCCGCTTGTAATCTTCGTCGGTCAGATGAATCAGGTATTCGATCGCTTCCAGTATATCGCGCTTTTCCTCCGGGCTCCAGCCGCGCTCATTCCACATGTCCGAAATATGGCGCAAATAGCGGAACTTTTCACTTTCGTCATTCCGGCTCCTGTAAGCGCACTTCGCGGCGTAAAGAATCAG
>JAITOL010000217.1 GCA_031289955.1 Synergistaceae bacterium | reverse complement strand
GTATCGTTCGGCGACCGCCGTTTTGTACGCGGCCATCGTCGTCTCGTATCCCGCGAACGCGGCCACCAGCATCAAGAGCGTGCTTCTTGGGAGGTGGAAGTTCGTTATTATCGCGTCCGGGATTTTGAAGCGATATCCCGGGCGGATGAATATGCCGGTATCGCGGATGCCGCTTGCGACGCGCCCGTCGTCGCCGGCGAACGATTCGAGCGTGCGCACTACCGTGGTTCCAACCGCGATCACCCTGCGGCCCGATTTTTTGGCCTCGTTTATCCTGTCGGCGCACCGCTCGCTCAACGCGCATCGCTCGGCGTGCATCTCGTGCTCGCGGATGTCCCTCGTTTTGACCGGCCTGAACGTGCCCACTCCGACGTCGAGCGTTATGAATTCGCGTTCCATGCCTTTTTTTCCCAGTTCTTCGAGCAGCTCCGGCGTGAAGTGCAGCCCCGCTGTCGGGGCGGCCACCGATTGATTTTTCGTCATGTCGGAGTATACGGTCTGGTATCGTTCCTCGGGAGCGGATGAATGTTTTATATAAGGCGGCAGGGGAACCTGTCCGTGCCGCTCTATCAGTTCGGCTATGGACGCTTTGCCCGCCGCGCGGACGTTGCGGCTTCCGCCGGGGAGTCGACGTCCTATTTCGACCTCGTCTTCCTCTGTGAGGGCAACGCGCGTCCCCGGCGGCAGTTTGCGGCCCGGGCGGACTAAGGCGCGCCATTCCCCGTCTTCTGGCGAAGGGGCGAGGAAAAATATCTCGACCGATGCTCCGCCGGGGATTTTTACCCCCTCCACCCTGGCCCGGAAGACCCTCGTGTCGTTCAGCACGAGCAGATCGCCGGGGCGGAGGATGCCAGGCAGATCGGCAAATTTCCTGTGTTCGATCAGTCCGGCGTTCACATCCAGCCTCATGAGGCGCGACCCGTCCCTGCGGTCAGAGGGGTTTTGCGCTATCAGCTCATCCGGTATCTCCGGCGCGTACGATTCGAGGTCGTTGAGATCGATCTCAGCCGCGCTATTTGCCAATATTTGTCCCGGGGAAATAATGCGCCAGTATCTCCTCGCACTTCATGCCTTGGTCGGCCATGGCCTTCGCGCCCCACTGGGAGAGACCGACTCCGTGTCCCCATCCTTTGCCGTTGAAAATGAAGTTTCCGTTTCCTGTCTGGACGAGAGGCACGACGACCGGGGGAGGCGTCGCCGCCTTCGGGGTTTCCGCTTTGGTGGAGCCTTGTTTGTTCTTCATGCGTTCGTAGCCCATCTGGAGGTATTCTTCCTTCTTAGACGGATCCATCAACATCTCCATAATTTCCTTCGTCGTGAATACTCCGGCGTCAATCATCTCGATCAGTGGATCCACGCGGGGGCCCGATGCTGGTTTAGGCGGGGTTTGCGCGGGCTGTGGCGTGGGAACTTGCGGCGTCGCGCCGGGCTGCGGAGGGGCTGTCGACTGCCCAGAGCCGGCGCGGGTTACTGTGAAGAAAGTGCTTTTTACCACCCTGCTGCCGGCCGCCATTCTGAAATCGTGCGCCTTCATGCTGGCGGCGCCTCTGTCGCCCGTCGCCTTGAGCGTCACGGCCCGCCCCATGTCGTCGATCTGGGCTACCTCCAGAGCGGTCACGCTGCCGACGTTATGTCCCATCTTCGAGAATATGGAGGTCAGTTGCGCGTTCGACAGCGTCAGCTGCCACGTCGAGTTGGGCGACGTATAGTTCACCGCTTCGGGACGCGCCAGCAGGTACGGCCTGCCGCTTCCCCATACGTGCGATACGTCCGCCGTGGCGCCTCCACTGTCGGAGTGATAGAAGACCTCCGCCGGTTCTCCGTTCCACGTCAGTATCAGTCCGGTAGTGGACGACACCGCCTTGTCCGTGCGGGGATCCTCGGAGTTTACCCCTCTGTATACCTGCGAGTTCTCGCCGACGTCGAAATCGTAGCCGCGTTTTGAGAATCTGCCCCTGTTGCGCACGGCGAATGTGCGGGCGAGAATCGCCTGAGCTTTCAGCGCCTCGAACGGCCAGTCGGCGCCCATCTCCATCTTTAGTATCCCCCGCACGTAATTTTCGAGGTCGAGTTCGTTTACGACGGTGAAACCCTTCGCGCCTCGTATGAAAATGAGCCTGCCGCGATACTTGACCCCGTTCCATCCGAGTCCGCTCTTTGCTGTGGCTGTTACCGGAAGCGCAAGGGTACGCCCGCCCACGGAGATTCCCCCGCCGGAGGCGGATATGGCCGCGCCGTTGCGGACGCTGCCCTTGAGCCCTTTGGCATCCGTGAATACTATGCCGTCTCCCGAGACTTTGCCGTTTGCGACGCCGTCCGAGACCCCTATCTTGACGTTGAAATTCTGGGCGGCCTCAGTTTTGCTCGCCGCAAGGCCGCATATGGCCAGATAAATGGAAAGCACCAGTATGACGCACGGAAATCGGAGTTTTGCTGGGACGGGATTTTTCATTCTGTACCTCCAGGCTTTTGCCGCGTAATATATATATATATTTTTATTTTTCCGTTCATCTGTCCGGTTCGTCATCCAGCAGGTTCATCTGGCGCGAGTCGCTCTTCGGCCTGATCCCGAGATATTCGTACGTGTTGCGCGTCGCTTTTCTGCCGCGCGGCGTGCGCTCGATCATGCCCTTTTGTATCAGGTACGGCTCGTAGATGTCCTCTATCGTTCCCGTGTCCTCGTTGAGTGCGGCCGAGAGCGTCGACAGCCCGACAGG
>JAITOL010000209.1 GCA_031289955.1 Synergistaceae bacterium | reverse complement strand
GACGAAGACTCTGCTCTTCACGTACGAAGTACATGATGCGGTCGCTGCTGAAGCGAGCACGAGCGCGGCCGCCAATAACAATGACGATCTGAGCTTTTCAAATGGCGATACTAACTTCGGGAAGGTCATTATGCGTGATTTTGACCCGAGCGTGCCTCCGACGATCACATCGAACGACGGAGTCATCATCTACTGGCTGAGGAACAACCTGTAAAGCGAAAAGAAAGTCGCCTGTAAGGAACTATAAAAGAGGGCGAGGCCGCGTAAAAACGGCCTCGCCCTCTTTTATCTTTTCCTCTCCGCCAGTCATAAAATAGGGCTCCGGTCTCATTTTAATAGGACTAGAGTCATTTTTATATTCCCATCAATAACGATTCCTGTGTCCCAATAAATTGATTAATGCTATTAAAGCGCGCGTTCTGGTTTAAAAATATCGCATTGTCAGGGATATTTAACCTTAAATATAAGTCTTATGGGTAAAAGAAAACGATATAGTCCTATATGCTCAATTTCTAATGTCCCCTATACTATGGTATTAAAATCCCGTATAATATGGTTAAATAGTCTTATAAGGGAAGGCGAATCGGATTTGACCTCCCATATGAGATTGCGTTGACGGGCAACGTTATTTTAGCAGTATTTGTAACTGTGTACAGTATATCTTGCTTAAAATCATTTTCTGCCCGTCGGTTTATGCTATAATATTACATAAGTATTTTTATTGTTTTGAATAGTAATTTGTTGATAAGAGGTGTTCGTGTTGATTAATGTTTGCGGCAGTGCGCGTCGCGCGCGCAGAGGAACTTCCCTGGTGGAGATGATTATCGCGCTTTTCGTTCTCGCGGTGGTGCTCATTTCCATGGTTGGAATGTTCCTGATCTCACATTCGGCAATATACACAAAGGAGGATGAGACGGCAAACGCTCTCGCGCTCAGGTTCCTGGAGCAGTGCGAAGCGGTTCCTTTCGCCGAGCTCAAGAGTGGGACATTTCCAGCGTTGAACCCGCCCACAAAATACAATGTATTGCCCCAGACTTTGCCCGGCGGTGACGATTATGCCATCACCCTGAGGGTCACGGTGACATGGAAAGCCGCCAACAGCGGAACGCGTAATCTCTCCCTTGAAAGGGTCATCAGCGCCGGAGGTCATAAAAACGTGGGTGAACTGAATTAGCGACGCCGTTTACCTTTACGAGACACGGCGATAAAGCGCGGCTTCCTGGCATCCAATCAGGAGGCCGCTTTTTTTATCCAGCCTGGTATGGTACTATTGAATCAGCGATTTATTAGAGCAAAAAACAGGGATTATGACAGCGGGGTGTGCATACTGGGGCTCGACGTAAGGCTGGGGGAAAAGAATACCGCGTTTTGGCTTGGGATATCAGCGTCGCCATACTTGGTGATCGTGCGCGATTCCCTCACCTTGGCGTTTCCCGTCATCATAGCCGGCGCTTTCGCCGTGCTCATCAACAATTTTCCCATAAAGAGCTACCAGAATTTTATGGAGGGAATATTCGGCGAGCAGTGGAAGATGCTGGGCGGCTACGTGTGGGGCGGCACGCTGGCGGTTCTGGCGCTCGTCACGGTAAGCGCGATAGGCTACGGCATGTGCGCGCATTACAACGCGAAGCACAGGCTGACGGCGGTACATCCCGTGATCGTCGGCCTCATAAGCCTCTGCTCCCTCATGACCTTGATGGAGCCTCCAAAAGAGGCGTTCGCCATTCCCTATGCCTGGGTGGGCATACATGGGCTTTTTCTCGCTATTATCGTGGCGCTGCTGGCGAGCAAGCTATTTTTGTGGGTTTACGACAGGGGCATGAGGCTGCGGTTTTTCACGGAAACGCCGAGCGCGGTCATGCTGAGCGCGTTTTCGTCGCTTCTGCCGGGAGTCGTCACCATTTTCGCGTTTGCCGTTTTCAAGGCGCTCATGCGGCATTTTGGCGTCTTCGACATTCATAAACTGGCGTACGACCTCATCTGCAAGCCTTTTTTGGGCATGGGAAACAATCTCGGCTCCGCTCTCGTCTTCGGTTTCGCGCGTCAGTTTCTCTGGTTTTTGGGCATACATGGCTCCAACGCGCTCGAGCCGGTCATGACTGAGCTATACTCGACGTCGGCGGCCGCGAACGAGGCTGCACTGGCTGCGGGCGGCACGACGAGATTCGTCTTCACAAAGACGTTCTTCGACAGCTATGTGACCATGGGAGGCGCCGGAAACACGTTATCGCTCCTTGGGGCGTTTTTCATAGCCCGCAAGGGCAGGGATCTCGGAACGGTCGCCAGGATTTCGATACTGCCGGCCATCTTCAACATAAACGAGACGCTGCTCTTCGGAATCCCAATAGTCCTCAACCCGATATTTATCATACCGTTCATCGTCACGCCGATGGCGCTGACCGTGACGTCGTACATGGCCGTGACGATAGGGATGGTGAAGACGACCCTGGCGGAAGCCGCGTGGACGACGCCGGCCCTCCTCAGCGGATGGGTCGCCTCCGGCGGTGTGACGGGCTCGCTGCTTCAAATATTCAACCTGGCGCTGGGGGTTGGGATATACCTGCCGTTCGTCAGAATAGCGGACAAGGTGCAGAAGGCCAAATTCGAGGCGACGTTCAAGGAACTGCTTCAGTTGAGCTACACTCTCGGCGATGACGGAGGCGCCTCGCTCATAGACAGAGGAGACGACATTGGCTCCCTGTCCAGGGCGCTCGCCAACGATCTGCTTCATTCGATCAAAAAGGGCGAGCTTTATCTCGAATATCAGCCGCAGGTCAACTGCGTCGACGGCAGGGTCTACGGCGTGGAGGCGCTTCTCCGCTGGAGGCACGACAAACTTGGCAGGATACCGCCGTCTCTTTTCATACCTCTTGCCGAGGAGATAGGATTCATCGACGAAATAGGGCTTTGGGTCTGCGAGGAGAGCTGTCGTCAGGCGCGGGCGTGGCGGGACGCGGGAATCGAGGGAGTGGTCATGTCGTTCAACGTTTCCGTGCGTCAGCTCGACGACCCGGATCTGCCCGAGAAGATAGGGGATTTGCTCGAAAAGTATAATATCGAGCCGCGCGACATGAAGATAGAGGTCACCGAATCGACGGGCCTCAGCTCGGACATGGGGCACAACGTCCTGCTGCAGGACATCAGGCTCATGGGGCTCAATATAGCGATAGACGACTTCGGGATGGGGCACACGTCCCTGGTGTACCTCAAACAATTCCCGGTTTCGATGATAAAGCTCGACGGCAGTCTCGTCCGGGATATAGCCACGAGCAAGATAAGCATGGATATAATAGCCACCATAAGCGAGCTCTGCCGGTCGATGGATATACTGCTTCTGGCGGAGTTCGTGGAGACGGAAGCCCAGGCAAGGATGCTGAAGGATCTCGGCTGTTTCATATTTCAGGGCTATCTGTACAGCCCTTCGCTCGCTCCGGATAAATGCGAAGCGGTCATAAGGCAGGGGTTCAGGACATACTGACGAATGGAGGTTCCGAAAATACCGATGCGCGGCAAATTATTTAAATCTTTTTAGCTGGGTCTTAAAGACTATTGCAATTGGGACATAATAGCTGTATACTGTGAGCCAAATGTTACGTAAATCTGTGCGCCAAAAAATTTGATTGAATTATATAATGAGAGAAATAAAGAGGTGAGAATAAGTGACCGGCAAAATATCCACAGAATATAAACGTTTTATTCGCGGCAACGCGCGCGGTTTTTCTCTCGTGGAACTGTTGGTGGTCGTTCTGATCATGGGAGTTTTGGTTGGCGTGGTCGGTTCTCTGATGGGCGGTTTCGTGGCGAATTTCGAGATGACGGACGACCAGTCGATAGCTCGAAGGCGAGCCAGCGACGTATTCAACATACTTCAGGTGCCGCTTTTGAACGCGGGGCTCGGGATACCGGCGGACAACTTTG
>JAITOL010000083.1 GCA_031289955.1 Synergistaceae bacterium | reverse complement strand
CAGAGTGGAGCCGGCGATCCGAATCGAACGGACGACCTGCTGATTACAAGTCAGCTGCTCTACCTGCTGAGCTACACCGGCAACCCAAGCATCCAAATCCATCGGAAGCCGAACAGTCCGTATTGTACTAGATTTTACGAGTACGTCAAGTGCCAAAATGCCCGTTGCTTAAAGGAAACGCTGATTAAATCGCAAAAACTGGATTTCGCCGATTAGGGATGCGGCGCTAATCAGGGTTTTAATATTTACCCTTCATGCCTCTAATTTATAGGGACAAGCTGCGCTTGTCCCCGCAAGGGAGCAATCGGCGGCCTCCGGCCTTCTCTTACGCTCTGATCGTCACTGTGATAGAAAAGACTATGACACAGCGAGGGAGGCCGAGGTCAAAGAACAGAAAACTTGATATAATACGAAAAAGATGGAAGGGGCGATTATCATTTTGAACATTCGGCGTTTCCGCGAACGGTATTGGATATGAGCGAAAAATCAAAGATAAGCGCACATCCGCACAAATGGCGCGACACCGCATGGAAACTTGCCATTGTTGACGGCGCACGGGATGCTATAACGTATTTCATGCCCGACCTCGCCGCCGACATGGATACGACAAGAGAAGTTACCAGCATAACGGGCATGGAACTGCCAATGAAAGGTTCAGACTCCGATAAAGGTATGCTGGTCTCGGATGTTTTCCTGAATGTCCCTGTGATCGGCGGAGAGGAATGGAGCGTAGCCTGTTACGCTGAGCAACAACATGAGTCCGATAACGGCTTCAGCGGGAGAATGTTCGATTCTTATGTCCGCCTGAGAGCACAGAGGCCATCCGGAAGAACGACTGGTTTCGCCATATACACGGGCAACTCCAAGGACGTGAAATCTTATACCGAGACATGTTACGGATTTGAGGTCTCGATTAAATACAGGACGTTTCATCTTCCGAGCTACGACATAGAGGAACTGAGGGAAGACAAGCGCCCTTTCGCGCGAGTGGTGTATGCCGGGCGTCTGTCGCTTGGAACCGAGGACGACATTGCCTTGCGCGAAAAATACGCGTGGGAACTCTTGAACACGACGACCGAGCAGGAATATGATAGTACACAGCGAAAATTTATACTTGAGTTTGCGGGCAGGATATTCTGGTTGGACGATCCCGGAATGAATCAAGAAGTGAAGGAGGCTTACAAGATGAAAACCATACCGCTTGACGAATATTCAAAACAAATCCGCAGGGAAGAGGCGCTGATGGAAGGCGAGGCGAAAGGTAAATTTGAGGTTGCTCGGAATTTTCTGAAAATGGGATTGTCTGTTGAGCAGATAGCGCAGGGAACTGGTCTTTCGATTGAAGAACTCGGCGCTCTTCGTCAATAAAAACCATAACCGCGCCTGCTTCCGCGACTAGATATAGCTTATGAAACAGGTAAACATCATGCTTTAGCAGATTTTACACATTTGAACGAAAAATGGCGAGCAAAGTTTTACCGCTCGCCATTTTATCAAAATACGTCTTTTTCTTAATTTCCAAGGACGGATTTCATCCATCCCGCGATTTTTTCGTCGTTATCCGGCTCAGGCGGCGTTTCGCACATGAGGGAAACTCTGTCTATCGATTCGTCTATCTTCTCCAATTCGCCCAATTTGCCGCCCGCGCCGGACATGACCAGAAATTTTGTCCCCTCCGCAAACTCCGACAACCGCGATATGTTTTCTTTCAGAATATCGAGCTCATCCTGAGCGGATTTACGTTCCTCATCCCTCGCGCCCGCGTTCGCGAATCGCAGGCATATCTCCCTCATGCGCCGAAGCGACGCCAATATCCCCTTTAACGCGGCGTCGGAGGCGAGCGCATTCGTCATAACGTCACCGCGCGAGACGGACACGCGGGCTCGCCCTGTGAAATCGCCCCCAGCGGCCCTCGAATAGGCCGATACCGCGAATAATTTGTCCGACGCTCCCCGACTGTTTTTCATGTCGTCCGCACATCGCCTCTTCTTCATACTCCGTTACGGCATAAAAAGTGGTAATATATTATAATATACTATAAAACAACCGAAGCAAAATCACCAGGACATTGCGCATGAGTCCATTTATGGTTTTTCGCGCGTATTTCGGCGATGAGTCATCGGACATGCGAAAAGAGGAGAAAAAATGTACCTTATAATTAATGGAAACAACTCTCCCGATTTCAATCTGGCGCTGGAGGAACACGCGCTGACCGAGATGGACATTGAAGCGATAATCCTCTGGCGCAACAGCGCGTCCGTGATAATAGGAGCGAACCAGAACACCGCTGAGGAGATCGACGCCGAATACGTCGCAAGCCGCGACATTCCGGTCATCCGCAGGCAATCGGGGGGGGGAGCGGTCTTTCACGACCCCGGCAATGTGAATTTCACGATAATTCGCGATATGAGGCGCGGAGATTTCAACAACTACGCTCTGTTCACATCCCCCATAATCGCTTTCCTCGAAACGCTGGGGGTTCGAGCGCGGTTACAGGGACGCAACGACCTCGTGATAGACGGCGCGAAATTCTGCGGCAACGCCCAGGCGGTACGTCGCGGACGAATAATGCATCACGGATGCATCCTTTACAGCGCCGATTTCACCGAGCTCTCCCGCTCGCTGCGCCCAAGCGGCGCCAAGATAGAGAGCCACAGCGTTAAATCCGTCAGAAACCGCGTAACGAACATAGCGGATCACATGGAAAAACCAATGCCGGTCGAGGAATTTTTCCATCGCCTCGCCCTCTATTTCATGAACAACACCGACGATATCAGACCATACGAACTGACCGCCGGGGACATTGCCGCTACCGAACGTCTCGTCCGGGACAAATATTCGAAATGGGAGTGGAATTTCGGGGCTTCCCCGGCGTACAACGCGAAGAGGGAGGCTCGCTATGAGTTCGGGACGGTGGAGGTCAGGCTGTTCGTGGAAAGGGGGATAATAGGCGATATACGAATCTATGGGGATTTTTTCGGCACAAGCGACAAATCGGGGCTCGAAAATATATTGAAGGGAGCGCGGCATGACAGGTCTCACATCGAGCGTATATTATCGGGGGTGGACATCGGTGAGTATATAAAGGGAATGACCTCGGACGAACTGCTTGGGATGATTTGCTGAAATTCTGATACACGCACATGTTTTCATTAAACCTGCTAAAATAGTACGATCGTTCAGCCATGGGAGGGTCAAAATGAGCTTGTCTACTTTTAGAGGCGGCATACACCCGCCTGAAAGCAAGTCACAGACGGAAAAAAAGGAAATAGAGGTGCTCGAGCCGAAAGGCGAACTCGTGTTTCCGATGTCTCAGCACCTGGGCGTTCCCTGTTCTCCGATAGTGAAAAAAGGCGACAGGGTTTTAGTCGGCCAGAAAATAGCCGACTCGGAAGCGTTCGTGTCAGCGCCCATACTGTCATCGGTCTCCGGCGCGGTGAAGGAAATAGGCACGAGAATGACGATCTCAGGGGCAATGGAGAGCTGCGTCATAATCGACAGCGACGGGAAATTTGAACACGCCGCCGATTTTCTGCCGCACAGGGATTTCAGGCAGCTCGACAAGGCGGAGTGCCTCCGGATAATCCGAGCGGCCGGACTCGTGGGGATGGGAGGCGCGACGTTTCCAACGCATGTAAAGCTCTCTCCTCCGCCCGACAAGAAAATTCGGTGGATAATAGTGAACGGCGCGGAGTGCGAACCTTTCCTCAACTGCGACAACAGGTTGATGGTCGAGCATCCGGAGCCAATCATAGGCGGGCTTGAAATATGCCTGCACCTCTTCCCCGATGCCGAGGGAGTAATCGCCATCGAGAAGAATAAGCCGGACGCCATATCCCGCATAGGGGCCGAACTGTCCGAACGCAGCGCGAATATCCGCGTGATGCCGCACAACGTAAAATACCCGCAGGGCGCGGAAAAAATGCTCATATACACGGTGACGGGACAGGAGATACCGCCGGGAGCGCTTCCGGCGGACGTCGGATGCCTCGTCCTGAACGTGAGCACCATATCTCACATCTGGCACGCCATCACGGATGGCATACCGGTTCTGGACAGGGTGATATCCGTAGTCGGAGACGTCGTGAAGAACCCAAAAAACATCATGGCCCCGCTCGGCGTGAGCGTGAGGGAACTCGTCGACGCTTCGGGCGGATTCACGGAGGAACCAGCTAAAGTCCTCTCGGGAGGCCCGATGATGGGCATAGCGATGAGATCGCTCGACGTCCCAATAGTAAAGGGCACATCCGGGGTATTGGCGCTGTCGTCCCGTTCGGCCCCAATATTCGAGGAATCGAACTGCATAAGGTGCGGAAGATGCGCGACAACCTGTCCCATGGGCCTTCAGCCCTCGATTCTCGACCGCCTCGTTCGCGCCCGCGACTACGCGACGTTCGAGGCCGCCGGGGGGATGAACTGCATAGAATGTGGCAGCTGCACGTATGCCTGCCCGTCACGCAGATATCTCACACAATTGTGCAGGGACGGCAAAGCAGGGGTCATGGCCGAACGCAGAAGACAAAAAGAAAAAGGTGAGAACAGGTGAGCCAACCATTTGTAGTATCCAGTTCGCCTCACATACGCTCGGATATGAGCACGCGAAAGATAATGGCGAACGTCGTCCTGGCGCTCGTCCCGGCGGGAATAGCCGGAGGGTATTTCTTCGGCTCCCGCGCCGTCCTGGTGATGGCGGTCTGTATAGCGGCATGCGTCGTTTCCGAAGCGGTCTGGCAGAAACTCTCCGGACTGAAAGTAGCCGTATCGGACCTCTCCGCCGTGTTGACCGGCCTCCTGCTGGCCTATAACCTGCCCCCCTCCATACCTCTCTGGATGGCGGCGGTCGGCGGGGCGTTCGCCATAATAATAGTCAAACAGTTCTTCGGCGGGCTGGGACAGAACATCATGAACCCGGCTCTCGCGGGACGCGCGATGATGCTAATATGCTGGCCCGTCGCGATGACGACGTGGGCGCTGAACGGAATCAGCGGAGCAACGCCCCTGGCTGTCATCAAATCCGGATCCGGCGAACTTCCAAGCCTCATGGACGCCTTCATCGGAAATATCGGGGGATGCATCGGAGAGACGTCGGCAATAGCCCTTTTAATAGGAGGGGTATACCTCATCGCCCGGGGGATAATATCGTGGAGGATACCGGTCGTCTACATAGCGACGGTGGCCGTATTATCGGTCATAACGGGACGCGCGGGCGGGCCGGTTTTGGAAATACTGACCGGCGGGCTCATGCTCGGGGCGTTTTTCATGGCGACGGACTACGCGACGAGCCCGATGACCCCTCCCGGACAAATCGCCTTCGCGCTGGGATGCGGGATTATAGCCTCTCTCATCAGGGCGTTCGGAGGTTATCCCGAGGGCGTGTCGTATTCCATTCTCATAATGAATTTGGCTGTACCAATCATAGACAGGCTGACGCCTACGCGAATACTGGGGGAGGCGAAAAAAAATGCCGGAAAATAACGTTCAGACGATGCCCGCCGCAGCGAACGCGAAGAAAATAATATCTCTCGGGCTCATTCTATTCACGGTAACCGCCATAACCGGCGTCATTCTAGGGATGGTGCACGAAATTACGCTCGAACCGATACGCCAGACTCAGGCCCGCCTCAAGAACGAAGCTCTTGCGGGCGCATTGCCGGAAGCCGACGCGTTCGCCCCGATAGCGCTCGCCGAAAACGTGGATCCCGTCATAAAAGATGTCATAAAGGACGTCCAGGAAGCCAGGGCCGGCGGAAATGGCGCGGGATACTGCGTAACAGTGACGCCAAAAGGTTATGCCGGCGTCGTTGAAATAGTCGTCGGTATAACGGACGAAGGGCATCTGCGGGGCATCCGCATCCTGAGCCAGTCGGAAACGCCCGGGCTCGGCGCCAAATCCGCGAATCCCGAATTTTTCGGACAATACGACAATAAAGACGCTCCGAAGCTGACGGTGGTGAAATCGGCCCCGTCCGAACCCGACCAGATACAGGCCATTTCAGGCGCAACGATAACGTCGAACGGCGTCACATCAGGAGTAAACGCGGCCCTCTCATACTGGAGGCGCCACCTCGCTCCCGGCGCGACCGGAGTCGACGACATAGGGGCCGTTTCGGGCGCCTCCATTCCAGAGGAAGGAGCATAAATATGAACCCTTTCAAGATAATCAAAAACGGAATAGTGAACGAAAATCCGACGCTCGTGCAGTGCATAGGCCTCTGCCCGACGCTCGCGGTCTCGACAAGCGCCATCAACGGCATCGGAATGGGGATTGCCGCCACTGCCGTCCTGCTGGGCTCGAATATGGCGGTTTCCGCGATACGCAAATTTGTGCCGGAGGAGATACGCATACCTATATTCATAGTCGTCATAGCCGGCTTCGTGACGGTGGTTCAGCTTCTGATATCCGGGTTCGCCCCGGAACTCGACAAATCGCTTGGCATATTCATCCCGCTCATAGTCGTCAACTGCATCATTCTGGCGAGGGCCGAGGCTTTCGCTTTTAAAAACGGCGTAATGGCGTCGCTCTTCGACGGCATTGGCATGGGGCTCGGGTTCACCATAGCGCTCACCGCGATAGGCGTAGTGCGGGAGTTCCTCGGCAACGGAACGGCGTTCGGCGCGGTAGTCTCTCCGGCCGGATTCCAGCCGGCGCTCCTCGTCATACTCGCGCCGGGCGGATTCATCACGCTCGGCATAACGATGGCGCTGTTCCGCCGGTATCAGCACTGGAGCGCCTCAAGGCACGGACTTGACGAACCCCGCCACGAGGCCGGCTGCGTGACCTGCGCCATGGCGGACGCCTGCGCCGCTCTCGGCAGGAAGGAAGGTGACAAGGCGTGAGCTTGCTCTCTCTGTTCCTGGGCGCCATATTTGTGAACAACATTCTGCTGTCGCGTTTTCTCGGCTGCTGCCCGTTTTTGGGAGTGTCGACAAAGAGCGAGACGGCGAAGGGCATGGGAGTCGCCGTCATATTCGTGCTCGTGATGGCCGCGATCATGACGCACCTCGCGTATCGCTACGTGCTCGTGCCGCTGCGCATAGAGTATCTCTACACGCTCTCGTTCATTCTGATAATAGCGGCGCTCGTGCAGTTCGTGGAGCTGGCGCTCAAGAAGATAAACCCTGTGCTCTATAAATCGCTCGGCATATTCCTGCCGCTCATTACGACCAACTGCGCGGTGCTGGGCGTAGCCGTCATCAACATGAACGAAAACTACACGCTCATAGAGAGCATAGTGAACGCGCTAGGCTCGTCCATCGGGTTTCTTCTGGCAATAGTCCTGATGGCGGGCATCAGGGAGCGCATAAACGACAACGAAGATGTACCGAAATGCCTGAGAGGGCTGCCCATCGCCCTCGTGACGGCGGGACTGATGTCCATAGCCTTCATGGGCTTCACGGGCATAATAAAATAACTTAGGAGGCAGACCAATATGTCTTTCATAGGAGTGGCTTACCCAACTGTTGTAATGGGCGCGCTCGGCTTGGTTTTTGGAGCGCTCCTCGCGTTCGCCTCCATCAAATTTTTCGTCCGGACCGACGAGAGGGTGGGGAAAATACGCGAAATCCTCCCCGGCGCCAACTGCGGCGGATGCGGTTTTCCCGGATGTGACGGATACGCCGACGCGATAGTGAACACCGGAGCGAAGAAGAATCTCTGCGCCGCCGGAGGAGCGCAACTGGTTACCGGCATATCGCAGATAATGGGCGTCGAGAACGCGGAGGTCTCCGTGCCAAAGCGCGCTTTTCTGAAGTGCGAAGGCTCTCCGAACAAATCGGCGCGCAACGCCATCTACGATGGCATTCGCGACTGCAAATCCGCGGCTGTGCTGCCCGGCGGTTCGCCCAACGCCTGCCCGTTCGGCTGCATGGGGCTGGGCACATGCGTGAGGGTCTGCGTTTTCGGGGCGCTCAGCATAGTGGACGGGCTGGCCCATGTGGACTCCGACAAATGCGTTGGCTGCGGAACATGCGTCGCCACATGCCCCAAGTCCGTGCTGGCGCTCGCTCCCCGGACATCGTGCGTCGAGGTGCTCTGCAACTCGAAATGGAAGGGGCCGGACGTGAAGAAAGTATGCTCGGCCGGCTGCATAGGATGCGGAATATGCGCGCGCAATTGTACCGCTGGCGCCATAACGGTCGAGGGCAACCTGGCCTCGATAGACGGCATGAAATGCACGAATTGCGGAACCTGCGTCTCGAAATGCCCCGTCAAGTGCATCGGGTATATCAAACAGGACTTGCCAATCGCCGTAAACGCGTAAGGATATTCCACGAGGATCGATATGACCGAACAGACGCCGTTCACCCGAACGGCGTCATTTTTATCCGCCGACCGCCATCGCTGATACGCCATTTGACTGATATTAAAAATATGAGATAATTTACAAAAATATGAATTCTTATCGATTCACTATTTTGCCTGATATTTCATTTTAGGAGGAGTCAAGATGAGTTTGAGGTACAAGCTGACGTTGTCGATAGCGGCAATCCTGATTGCGGTGATGATCGTTTCGCTCTTTTGCCAGATTTACGAAATAAGGGATATCAATAGCAAAAATCTACAGTACGCGCGCAATTCTCTCCTCGAAGCTCAAAAAGCGAACATGAAAAACATAACTGTGGCAATCGCCTCGATATTCGATTACTTCGACGCGCGGGTAAAAGATGGAAAACTCACTCTCGAAGAGGCCCAGGCGATGGCCCGCGAACAGATAAGGGTCATACGCTACGACAAGGAAAACAAGGCTCTCTCGGGAGGCAACTACTTTTGGATAGACGATTCGGAGGGAAACAACATCCTGCACCCGATAACACCCCAGATAGAGGGCAAAAACCGCATCGGAGCGCGCGACGCCAACAATATGGAGATGATACGCGCCATAATAGAATCAGGTTTGAGGGGCGGCGATTTCACGGAGTTTTTCTACGAAAAGCCCGGAGAGAGCGAAGGCAAGCGGAAGATAGGATACTCCATCGAATACAGGCCGTGGAAGTGGGTCATCGGGACCGGCTTCTGGAGCGAGGACTGGAACGAAGAGATCGACGCCAATATGTCCAATATGCGCGCGCAATCCCAAACTTATCTGAACAGGCTCATTTTTTTGACACTGACGGGATTCGCGCTCTTACTTGCGGCTGTGCTCATTCTGACGTTCATGTACGCCGGAAGATTCATAAGGCCGATCGTAGATCTGAGCAGGGTATCCGAGGAGATGGCGATAGGCAATTTCGACGTATCGATATCGGGCGCGGGAAGCGGGGACGAAATTTCGGTACTGCGCAAATCCATGAAGAACATGGCTCTGAACCTCTCGTACCTTCTGCGGCAGATGAGCGCGTCCGCGGAGGAGCTGCTGAGCGCGAGCGAGGCGCTTTCCGCGCACTCGACTCAATCCGTCAGAGTGACTGAGGAGGTCGCGTTGTCGGTGGGCGGCATCACCAAAGATACGCAATTCCAGATGAACTCCGTAAACGAGATGACCGAGACGATAAGGGGAATAACGGCCGGAATAGAAAACGTGGCGTCGATCACAACCGCGATATCTGAGAAATCGTCCGAGACGGCGTCGCTCGCCGGCAATGGAAGCAGGTCGCTCGCTGAAGCAATAAAACAGATGGGCGACATGTCCAGAACGACGAGACAGACGGCCGAGGCCATAAAAAACCTCGGAGAGAAATCGAAGAGGATCAACGAGATTGTCGTGCTTATCAAAGGCATATCCGAGCAGACGAACCTGCTCGCCCTAAACGCGGCCATAGAGGCGGCGCGCGCCGGCGATGCCGGCCGCGGGTTCGCGGTGGTGGCCGACGAGGTGAGGAAGCTCGCCGAACAGTCGCGCCAGGCCACCGGGAAAATATCCTCCGAGATACTTGAAATTCAGCGCGACACGGAGAAGACCGTGGCGCTCATGAACGCGGGGGTCACGGCGTCGGAGAGGGGCGTCGAGACCGTCACGCAAAACGGCGAGATGTTTGAAAAAATCATAGCGGATATAACGACCCTCAACGAGGAGATACAGCAAATCAGCTCCGTGACACAGGAGTTGTCCGGATCCGGCGGCATCATCCAAAACTCCGCGGAAGAGCTCGGCAACATCTGCACGAAGACGTCAAGGGCCGCGCTTTATATCTCCTCAGCCTCGAAGGAGCAGTCCTCCGGTATGACAAAAATAGCTTTCTCGAGCGACAACCTTGTCTCTATCGCGGAGAACATACAGGAACAGGTTCGGCGATTCAAAGTGTCCCAGGACTCGGGCGCGGAGATAAAACCTCTGTCCGGCCCCGAAAACCCCCTGGGCATACCGCATAGGGTCTGACGCTAAAATCAATCGAGCCCCCGCAAGCGGGGGCTCGATGCTACTCTCCCATTATCCTTGGGAGCGCCAGGCGCAATACCTCCACCCCCCGGAGAAACTCCGCTACCGGAATCTGTTCGTTCGCGCTGTGGTCATACTTGGAGTCGCCCGGGCCATAAGCTCCCATCGGACAGCCCCACGGCGACAGCACGTTGAAATCGCACGTGCCCTGTTTGGCAAGCACCCTCGGTTTCATGCCGACATCGCGTATGGCGTTCCTGAACGCCCGTATGACATTGTCCGTCTTTGGCACGCCATACGGCGGCACGTATTCTATTACGTTGAGCTTCACTCCGAACGCCGCGGCCGTCTCCGCGAGCATCACATTAACATCATCCTCCGCAGCCCCTATCGGTATGCGCAAGTCGACGTCTATCCTGCCATAACGGGTTCCGGCCTCCTGTCCGGCCATCTCTACGACCGCCGTCGTATAACCGGTCATGTTCTTCGTTATCTCGACGAGCGACGCAGTCGCAACTACAACGTCCGTCATAGGGCCGGGACTTCCGGAACGATGCAGCCCCCCGTCCTCCGCCGTGAACGAGAAGAAAGCCCGTCCCCTGTACGACAGGGCCACTCCGTCGCTGCCGGTCGGTTCCCCAATGACGCAGGCCGCCGGAGAGTGCAGGGGCATACGGAAACGCGACCCCCGAGAATCAACCTCCTCGCCCACCGCGGCCACAAACGTCACGCGCCAGTCGGACGGTATGGAAACCGCCCCGCCGGCGACCGCCATCGCGCAGCAGGGGCCCTTCGCGTCGACGCTGCCCCGCCCCTGTATCACGTCCTCTCCGATCACCACCTTCGGGCCGCCGAGCACCGTGTCTATGTGTCCCATCAGGACGAGCTCGTTATCTCCGGCGCCTCGCGTCGCTACCACGTTTCCGGCTCCGTCGAGATGCGATCCGTTCCAGCCGAAACGGGGAAGGCTGTCGGAGAGCATCCTGGCCGCCGCCTCCTCCTGCCCGGTTGGGCTTGGTATCGCGACTAAATCCGCTAAAAGCCTTGCCGATTCAGGTAAACTCATTTCACCACTCCTCCGTTCTTTATGGATTCCAAAACCTCGCCCAGTATTTCAACGGCTTGCGATACGTCGTCAGAGGTCGACGCGAACGACGGCAGAAAACGGACGACGCGCGGCCCGGCCGACAGCGCGAGCAGTCCTTTGGCCTGAAGCGCCCTCACCACATCGGTCGACGGGGTATCCATCTCCGCCCCGTTGAGAAGCCCGAGGCCGCGAATTTCCTTTATCGCGCTCCCGCCAAGCGAAGCGAGTTTCGAGCGGAGCTCCCCCCCCAGCGTTTCGGCATATCGAGGAAAGTCCTCTTTGAGGGTGAGTTTCAGTGCCGAGAGGGCCACTCGCGCAGTAAATTCGTTGCCTCCATAGGTCGACCCGTGGCTGTGACCCGGAAAATCGCCCAAAGACTCCCTCCAAACCGTCGCCCCTATCGGCAGTCCGCCGGCCAGTCCCTTGGCTACGCACACGATATCGGGATCGAGACCGACAAGCCCGCTCGCCAGCATCGCTCCGCACCTTCCGAGACCGGTCTGTATCTCGTCCGCCACGAGCAGCGCGCCGTTCTTTCGGCAGGCCTCGCTTATAGCCCTGCCCGTCTCCGGGGGCAGCGGGTAAACTCCGCCCTCGCCCTGCACCGGTTCGATGAAAACGGCTATGGTGTCCGAATCTATCAAACCCGGCAGCTCATCGGGGTTGAAGTGTTCCACATTTGAGAGCAGGCGCTTGAACGGCGTTTTGTATTTGGGGTTGAACGTGAGGGCGAGCGCGCCGCACGTGCGCCCGTGAAAAGCCCTGCGGCACGCGAGTATCCTGTGCCTGTCGGGTTTCACCGTAACCGCGAGTTTCAGAGCGGCCTCCATCGCCTCTGTGCCGCTGTTGCATATGAACGCCCTGCCTCCTCCGACGAGACCGCCGAGGATGTCGGCCAGCTCTTCCCTCACCGGCGACTCGAATCCGGCCCCGCAGATCCACACGCCGTCCGCAGCCTCATCCAGAGCGCCTCTCAACACCGGATTCGCGTGCCCGAAAAGCGACGCTCCATGTCCGTTAAAAAAATCTATATACTCTTTGCCGGCCCTGTCATACACGCGACCTCCGCGCCCCGAGACTATAGCGACGCCGCGACCTCCGTAAAGCGAACTCAACGAACCAGACATGTCCCATTCCCCTCCATGGCGTTTTTTATCGGGTCATCGACCCGTCCGTCGGCCAGATACACCCGCGACACTCCCTTTTCGAGCGCCTCGCGGGCAGCGACGAGCTTGCGCTTCATATTTCCCCGCGCGTAATGTTCCAGCGCGTCCCAGTTCCCCAAAGACCCCTCCGCTATCCGCGAAGCTGGATCGTTCACGTCCTTCATGAGCCCAGGAACGTTCGACAGTATCACTAAAACGGCGCGAAGACCAGCGGCGGCAGCGGCGGCGAGCCTGTCCCCGTCGATGTTTATCGGCAATGACGACTCCCTGTCGAAACCGAGCGGAGGCAGCACAGGTATCACGCCTTTGTCCATCGCGCTCTTTATCCGGGACGCGTCGACCCCGTTCACAGTGCCGCTGTAGTTCCCTCGCACAATCCTTATCCTGCCGCCGGCGTTCTCGCGCAGAACATCTTTCCTGACCGCCGTCACGCCCGAATCCTCCGGGCTCATCCGTTCGGAGCGGACCCCGCGCTCCGCTAGCGCATCGCTTATCAGAGCGCCGTACGCCATGGCGGCCTCCTCGAATACGGCCCTCTCCGCCTCGCCCACAAATCGGCTCCTGTAGCCGGACGGGCTCGTTATCATCCTTATTTCAAGGCCGCGCTCCCCGCACATCCTGTCCATTATTCCGCTCGCGCCGTGGACGAGCGCCCATCTCTCCCCGGCCGACGTTCGGGACGCGAGTTCGCGCGTCAGCGGTTCGAGCCTGTTGCCCTCCGCGCCGCCGATCTTCACAACTCCGGTAAATACGCTCATGCCAGACTCCCCCTTACGCCGGATAGACCGGCATCATGTCGAGCCCGGACGTCTCTTCGAGGCCGGAGATGATATTAGCCGACTGCACCGCCGAGCCTGCCGCGCCCTTCATGAGGTTGTCGATGGCGGAAGCCGCTATGAGCCGCGTTCCGTCGTCCGCCAGGATGAATCCGGTCAAAACCCTGTTGCTGCCCAGCACGAAACGCGGGTCGGGAATGCGGAAGTGAGCCGGTTTGGCCGGGGTTGTCGAGACGAAACGCTCCCCTCCCCATGCCCCCCTGTAGAGCTTCCAGAGATCGGCCTCGCGCAGCGGACGGTTCAACTTCACGTGCGCCACGCACTGGATGCCGCGAACGAGCTCGACGGCGGTAACGCCCATCGTTATCTTATCCTCCGGCACTCCGAGCTCCTGAGTCAGCTCGGCCATGTGACGATGGACGAACGGGGAGACGACGCGGAGCGTTCTGCTGCGCAGCGGATGGGAGCTTCCCTCCCCGCCGTGAGCCCCGCTCTCGGACGAACCGACGCGGCATTCTATGCGGGCTTCCTCTATCAGGCCGGCCCGCGCTATCGGCGTCAGCGCGAATATCGCGGACGCGGCGTTGCACCCGACGCCGGATATGAGACGCGCCCCTCCCATCTCTCCCCTGTGAAGCTCCGGCAGCCCATACACCGCCTCGCCAAGGAGTTCGGGACACGGGTGTTCGACCTCGTACCAGCGTTTATACTCCGACGCGCTTTTGAGCCTGAAATCGGCGGATAGGTCGACTACCTTCACGCCGCAATCCAGGAGGCGGCGCGCGGTCTCGGCCGACGAACGATGAGGCAGCGCGAGAAACGCCGCGTCGGCCTTCATCTCGAACCCCTGTTCCGGCGATATAAACGTCATGTCGGGATACGCGTGCCTCAGGTGCGGGTGAACCGCTCCCACCGCCGTGCCGGATGAGCCGCGCGATATGGCCCCGACCGCCTCCATTCCGGGATGCCTCGCCAGTATCCTCATCAGCTCGCCTCCGGTAAAACCTGTCGCGCCCCACACTGTAACGGGAATTTTTGCCGCCATGGACTTCTCCCTCTTCTCATGTTCGAATTATTTTATAAAGCCCCGGGAACCGGCCTGAAACCACAGGCAAATCTTGGGGCGGCGCCCACGATTTTGAACCTGTGGTTTCAGGACCGGCCTTCCAGCCGACCCCCGAAAAAAAAATCGCCCGCTTCGTCTCGAAGCGGGTCGCCGGATTCACGTCATGTCGGAATTTTCTACAATTATACTTCAGTATCTTCTCCGACGCTGCGTCAAGCCACGGCCCACCGTGCAAACCCGCTTTATCCCGGGCTTGCGCTTAGCGCGTTTAACTTCCATGACGACCGCCGCGACCATAATCATCCTTTTCGCGCTCCCCACGCCGCGCGCGCCACCTCGCCGGGTATGTCCGTCCCCGTCGGCTCGATGGAGTTGCGGAACTCTCCTCCGTCGTTGACCTCGTTGACGAGCCAGCGCCCATCTTTGAGGAAGAGGTCGACAGCCAGGAACTCGCCTCCTATTGCCTCGTGAACGGATTCGAGCAGCGACTTTACCTCGCCGTCCATGGAGAAATTCGACGCTTTGCCGCCGCGCGCCGTATTGGTGATCCAATGCTCGCTCGTGCGGTTTATCGCGCATATCGGCGTCCCGTTCACCACAAACGCGCGAACGTCGAAGCCGCCCTTTTCGATGTACTCCTGAATATAAAAGACGTTGTGGATGGAACCGAGCATAGCCTTGTGTTCGAGCACGGCCTCGGCCGCCTCGACATCGTTGGCCTTCGCGAGAAGCCGTCCCCAGCTTCCCATGACCGGTTTGTAGACGACGGGGAAACCGAGCTCTCCTGAAGCCGCGAGAGCCGCCTCCGGAGTGAAGGCAACCCTGAACTCCGGCTGTGGGACGCCGGATTTTTTGAGCGCGAGCGTCGTGAGAAGCTTATTGCCGCACAGACGCATTACGGCGGAGGAGTTCACCACCCTGACGCCTTCGGCCTCGAGCAGGGCCGCGACCGACTCGTTCTCGTTGTGCGACACGCAACGGGCCAGCACGACGTCGTCGGGCGAGCAGAAATTTTTGCCCCCGTACCAAACGTCGGTGACGAGCTGCATCTCGCAGGGGATGTTCTCCCTTTTTGCCGCCTCGTTCAACAATTTTTCCTCGAGGCGGAGACGTGTGAATAAAATCCGCAGGACGCCCAAGTTACTCGCCCCAGTCCTCCTGAACCTGAGGAGCTTCCTCCACGGTGACAGGATCGAGGCTCACGACCTCGAGCTCCGTGCCGCAGTCCGAACAGATCAGCAGTTCGCCCTCGGCCACTCCATCCGGCAGCCCAACCGAAGCCTCGCAAACGACGCATGTAGCGCTTGTCAAAACAACCACCTCCCTCAAATTTTAGAAACATTAGGAAATATTGGCATCGATAGCGTAAAATGTCAAGTTTTTCAGGGCAATTTTTTCGCGCATGAGTTTTTTTCGGAACGCGCGCGCGCGAAAGGCCGGCTTTTGGCCGGCCTTTCGCGGAGGAGGTGGGAATGGCTTTAACGAGACTGCTAAGCTGCATATGAAGCGCTTGAAAATCGGCGTGTCCGGCGCCGATGAAGCGGCTAAAAAAATTAGGGAGAACCTCGCGCAGGCTCTCCCTAATCGGTGT
Organism: Synergistaceae bacterium; assembly: GCA_031289955.1. Taxonomy (GTDB): domain Bacteria; phylum Synergistota; class Synergistia; order Synergistales; family Synergistaceae; genus JAIRKI01. The sequence continues at coordinate 15,952 of JAITOL010000083.1, read as the reverse complement.
AAATAAAATCAAGGAGACGCCCCGTGCCCGCGCACTGTCGTCAATCGGTATCCTTCGGTTAAGGTCTCCTGACTCTCGTTCATCCTACTCCCGCGCCTTCCCAGCTCATTCTAAGAGCCAGTGGCGATTGCGGTTTCGTCCCGATTACAGTGGCGGGGCCGTTCCGGCTTTTACCGGATTCCCTTGTTACCTTAGGATTCTCCCTATTTAATTGTCCATAAATACTACGATATATTTTGCTTTTTGTCAATACCCCGCGCGGCGTTTTGTCGCGGTATTTAGAGGCTCTTAATGATTCGCGGGCAGTGGGCAGTAACTGCTGCCCACTGCCCATTAATCGGCGTCCGCGTCACCTTACAGTTACTGATGATATGGACGAAGCGCGGGTTCTCATTCGGTCAGCGGATCCCATCCTCCGCCCAACGCTTTGAAAATCCTCACGATGTTCGATATTATCTGCCCTTCGCTCACGACGAGCTGGTCCTCCAGGGACAACAGGGCCGTCTGCGCGCTTATCACGTTATTGAAGTCGACCAGCCCGTTTCTATATTTGTCGTCCGCCACGTCGCGCGCCGACGCCGCCGCGTCGATGCCGGCCCGGAGCGTTCTGTTGCGCTCCAGTTCCTGCGTGCAGGAGGCGAGAGCATTTCTCACATCAGCGACAGCCGCGAGCACCGTCCCCTCGTAAGCCGCGAGAAGCTGCTCAGTGCGCGCGCTCTGCACCTGTATGTTCTTTCTTATCGCGCCTCCGTGAAATATAGGCAGCGTCACGCGCGGGCCGAAGGCGAATCCGAAGCTGTCGCCCGAGAAGATGCTTCCGCCGGAGAGCGTCTCCAGCCCAATCGATCCGGCGAGGTAAAATTTCGGCAGCAGGTCGCGCTCGGCGGACTTCTTTCTCGATATCTGAGCCGCCAGAGCCCGCTCCGCAGCTCTGATGTCGGGCCGGCGGCGGAGGGCGTCGGCCGGTATGCCTGATAAGACGCCCAATCTCGCTTTCGGCAGCGGCTTCGGTTCGTCGAGCATCGCCTCTATACTGCCGGGCACGCGTCCGGTAAGTATGGCAAGGGCGTTCATGACGCTTTCCATATTGGCTTTTATGGTGGGAATCGACGCCTTTGTGCTCTCTATGGTGTATTGCGCCTGGTTTAAAGCCAGGGAGTCGCTCAGGCCGGCTTCATACTGAGAAGCGAGCATCGATCTCGTCTCCTCCTGAAGCGCGATGTTGAGATCGACGATGTGGAGCCTCTCCTGGAGAGTGCGCAGCGACAGATAATTCAGAGCGACCTCCGAGGATAACGCGACCCAAACCGCGTGCATGGCCGCGTGCGACGCTTCGAGATCAGCGGCGGCGGCGTTTTGGCTCTCCCTGCGCCCCCCGAAAATATCTATCTCCCAGGACGCGTCGATGGAGAGTTTGGTGACCTCGACCCTTGTCCCCATGCCGGCCGAATTGTCGGAGGATTTGTTGTTGGTCCAGGTGTCGGTGTTATCCAGCCAGGGAAGCGTGGCCGACTTGCTGATGCCGAGGGCCGCTCTGGCTTCGAACACCCTGCTCCGAGCCGCCTGAAGATCCCTGTTGTCGGACAGAGCGTCCATTATGAGTCCTTCGAGCATTTTGTCGTCGAAGACGCTCCACCAGCTCGCGAGCTCCTCGATAGCGAGGGCGCCGCCCTCGCCGGGACGCGAATACCTGTTCTCGTATTTGAGGGCCAGTTTGTCCCACGATCCGGCGCGAATGGCCTCGTCGTCGGACAGGGGCGGCTCGGTTTTTTCCCTCGCATCGCCGCGATGTTCGTATTTTAGCAGCAGCGCGTCCCACGCCGCCGGGTCGACCGCTCCCTCGGACGCCGCCCCAGGCGCGGCCGCGGCCGTCAAAGCCAGTATGAGGAGGATCTTAAATATCTTCATGGTTTAACAGCTCCTTCCGCTCATGTCCTCTGAAAAACAGCGCGCCGAGCAAGCGTTTCGCGCGTTCGCGGTTCGTCTGCAGCAGGACGTAAAGGCCCGGAATGAGGAATATCCCGAACGCGGTCGCCATGCTCATGCCAAAGAACATCGTCGTCCCGACGTGAACCCTGCTGCCCGCCCCGGCGCCGGTCGCGAAAAGCATCGGAGAAACGCCTATGACGCAGGTGAGCGCCGTCATCATGACCGACCTGAAACGCTCTCTGCCGGCTTCAGCCGCCGCCTCCAGTATGGAGAGCCCGTTTATTTCGTGCTGTTCCTGCGCGAACTCTATGATGAGGATGGCGTTTTTTGCCGCCAGCCCGACCAACAGGAGAATACCGAGCTGGGCGTAGACGCTCAGCGACAGTTTCATAATGAATATCCCGATCAGCGCGCCGAGCAGGGCGACAGGCAGCGAGAGCATGACGCCCAGAGGAACCGTCCAGCTCTCATACTGAGCCACGAGGAAAAGATACCCGAAGATGAGCGCTACCGCGATAATCATGAAGATTTGACCTGTGGACTGCCGCTCCTGATAGGAGCTGCCCGACCACTCCACCGCGTATCCCTCGGGCAGCTCGCGGTTTATCCGTTCTATCGCCGCGATACCCTGCCCTGTCGAGAATCCGGGGTTCATAATACTTGTGATATCCGCCGCCGGGAACAGGTTGAAACGGTTGACGGCCCTCGGCGCCAGCGTGCGATTCAGCGCGGAGAAAGTCTGTATCGGGACGCGCGCGCCCGATTCGCTCTGCACGTATATGTTATCGATGTTGCCGATCCTGTCCCTGTACATCCAGTCGCTCTGAAGTATGACCTTGTTTACCTGCGAACCTATATTTATATCGTTGATGTAGGCCGTCCCAAAGTAGGTCTGGAGCGTGGAGAAAATATTCGACACCGAGACCTTCATCATCTTGGCTTTTTTCCTGTCTATGTCGATGTTTATATGGGGCGTGTCGGCGGTATAGGAGCTGAAAGCCAGCATGAACTCCGGCGCCTGGAATATTTTGCCGATAAATTCATCCATCACGGCGGCCAATCTCGTCGGGTCGCTGTCCAGCCTGGATTGCAGGCTTACCTCCACGCCCGACATGCCAAGTCCGGGAATCGCCGGGGGGGCTATTACATTTATCTGAGCCTCCGGAATGCCGGACGCTATCGCGCGGATGCGACCCGCGATGGCGTCCTGCTTCGTATCGGGCGTTTCGCGAATCCCCCATGGTTCGAGGGTCACAACCACCATCCCGACGTTTTCGCCGGAAGCGCCGGTAAAGGTGTAGCCGGCTACCGCGATGACGTCTTTGACCCCGGGAATTGCCAGTATCTGAGACACCAGTTTATCCAGAACGGCCTTTGCCCTCTTTTGCGACGCTCCCTCCGGAAGCTGGATCATAGCAACGATGTTTCCCATATCCTCGTCGGGTATGAACGATGTCGGGGTGATTTTCATTATCCAAAATGCCGAGCCCGCGATAATAGCGAGCAGCAGTATGGTGACGACGGCTTTCCTCGCTATCCACATGGCGCCCCTCACATATCCTCCGGTGGCCATATTCACGGCTTTATTGAACCACGCGAGCGGCCCGCGCGTTTTCGGCTTCATGCCGGCCAGCATGTGGGCGCACATGGCCGGGCTCAGGGTGAGGGCGACAATGAGGGAGAACACGACGGAGAACGATATTGTCACCGCGAACTGGCGGTATATTTCGCCTGTGATGCCGCCCATGAAGGCGACCGGCACGAATATGGCGAGAAACACCAGAGTGGTGGCGGTCATAGGCCCGCTCACGTCCCGCATCGCGCGCTCCGTCGCTTCGACCGGGCCCGATCCGTCCCTTTCCATGACGAACAGCACGCGCTCGACCACTATTATGGCGTCGTCGACGACCGTTCCGATGACGAGAACCAGCCCGAACAGCGTCAGCAGGTTGATGCTGAAACCGAGCGCCGCCAGCCCGATGAACGTGGCGACCAGGGATATCGGTATCGCCGCGACCGGCACGAGCGCCAGACGCCAATCCTGAAGGAATATATAACATACGAGCACGACCAGGAAAAATGTCAAAACGAGCGTTAAAATTATCTCGCGTATGGTCTCCCTGACGAACTCAGTGGTATCGTACCCCATAATGAAGCTGGTGTCGTCCGGGAGGCTGCGCTCCAGCTCCGCGATGGCGCTCCGCACTCCGGCCATGACTTCGAGGGCGTTTGCGTCGGACGCCTGGGTCAGCATCATCGGCGCGACGCCGGAACCGTTGATTTCGCCGCTCATGGAGTAGCTTTCGGCGCCAAGCTCGATTCTCGCCACGTCCTTGAGGCTGACAAGCCCTCCCTCGTCCGTGGTGAAGACTATTATGTCCTCGAAATCACGGACGCTCGACAGCCTGCCCTGCGTGGTCAGCGAATAGACCATGGAGCTTTCGGCGGAGGTCGCGCCGAGAGCCGAACCTATCGAACCGATGGACGCCTGCCTGTTCTGCTCCGATATTGCGGCCGCGACGTCGGAAGTGCTCAGACCGAGGGACGCGAGCCTCTCGGGATCGAGCCATACCCTGACGCTGTACCGTGCCCCGAAGACTTCGACATTGCCGACGCCCTGCACCCTTTTCAGGACATTGCTGATGTTGTTGTACGCGTAATCGATCAGGAACTGGGTGTCGCGCGTGCCGTTCGGAGACGTGAGGGCGATGATCCCCAGCATATCGGAGAAGGTTTTGAGGACGTTGATGCCCCTTTGCGTGACCTCCGGCGGCAGGAGCGGAGTCGCCTGGTGCACTCTGTTCTGCACGTTTACCATCGCCATATCCGCGTCGGCGCCGGTGCGAAATGTTATGGTGAGGACGTAGCTTCCGGCGTTGCTGGACGTCGAGCTCATGTAAATCATATCCTCGACGCCGTTCAGCGCCTCCTCCAGCGGGGCGGCCAGCGTGTTGGCCACAGTTTCGGCGTCCGCTCCCGGATAAGTCGCCCATATGCGAATCGCCGGAGGCGCCACGTCGGGATACTGCTTGACCGAGAGGGACAGTCCGGAGATCACTCCGGCTATCAGCAGCACACAGGCTATGACCATCGCAAACCTCGGCCTGTCTATAAAGAATTTCGAAAACATCGTCAGTTTGCCCCTTTTACAGCAGGCAGGTCGTACCCGGATTGTTTGGCGAGGTCCGCCGGGCTTCTGTCCTCCTCCGACGTGGACGGGTAATTCGGCTTCACCAGCATATCGGGCCGCACGTTCTGAGTGCCGCTCATCACGATGCGCTCCCCGGCGGCGAGCCCCGATATGACCTCGCGCGTCGTTCCTATCTCCACGCCGAGCGACACTTCCCTCACACGCGCCACATCCGCGTCGTCGATGACATAGACGATATCGCCCGAACCGTCGCTCACTACCGCTTCCTGAGGAATTACAGGCGCAACGCGGCTCTTCGCCGGTTTAGTGTTCACGCTGACCATGGAACCGGGGGTCAGTACGCTCTCGCTGTTCTTAAAGCGTAAATACATCTTGATAGTCCCGGTTTGCTCGTTCATGACCTTGTCCTCAAAATCCCGCTCGCTCTTGAGCGGATACTCCGTGCCGTCCGCCAGCTTGATGGTCGTTTCGTAGACGGCGGCTTTCGACGCCCGCAATGCCTCTATCTGTTCGAGATAATCCCTGTCGGACACAGAGAAGGAAACGCGTATCGGATCGAGCTGGACTATCGTGGCGAGCGGAATCCCCGCGGGAGAGACGTAATTTCCCCTCGTGGCTTCGACCTTGCCGATCCACCCGGAGATGGGCGCCGTGATCTTCGTATGGCCGAGGTCTATCTGAGCGAGCGTCAACGCGGCCTTTGCCTGTTCGACCACGGCTTTGCACTGCTGGACGTCGCTCGTTGCCGTATCGAGATCCATTGCGGATACGCTGCGCTTGTCCGCCGTCTTCAGACGCTCGTAATACTTCGAGGCGCGCGACAGCGCCGCGTTGGCCTTCGCGAGATCGGCCCTGCGAAGCGATACGTTGGCCTGATACTGCTTGTCGTCGATCGTGAAGAGGAGGTCGCCTTTCTTCACCATGGAACCGTCCTTGAAGTGAACGGTATCCATCTGACCCGGAACCTGAGTCATCAAAAACACCGTTTGAATCGGCTCGACCCTGCCGATGTATTCGCGAGCCACAGCCAGGTCGGCGTTCTCCACAATGTATCCCACCACAGAGGGCGCAGACGGCGCTTGGGGCGCGGACGTTTCGGCCTCGGCGCCCAATGCCGGCGCCATCCCTTTGGCGAAATAGGATTTTGTGAGGAATGTCAGCACGACTAAAATAGCTATCGCGAATAAAGACTTCAATATGCCAAGCCTTATCCCTCCGTTGTGAGCGCGTTTCTTTCTGTTGCGTCCGTTCGTTGAAAACATCCTGTAATGTCACCATCACTTTCCGTGAGTATTTTGCCTGTTTTGCCTGACCAAGTGAAAAATTAAAGCGCTGACACAACCCCCCTTGGCATAATTCGATCAAAGCGACGCCATATAGTTTGCCGATTCGCCCCGTCCATTCGGCAATCCGATATCGCTTTACATGAATCAACTTGATAGTCGTAAAATATTTATGGGAGACAATATGGGCTAGACTGAAATCATTTTTCCTCGATATTTTTCTTGACCTGTTTCAAGGTGGATTCCAAAATTTTTAAATCATCCGGCGAGATATGCCTTTGCAGAGTGATATTGATGTCGTCGACGAGCGCGACGACCTGTTCCGTTATCGCGAGGGCTTTGTCGGTGAGCGCCAATTTTTTCAGCCGAGCGTCGCGCGCGACGCTCTCGCGCCTGATATACCCATGTTTTTCCAAACCGTTCAAGATGCTTGTGGCGGATGAGCGGCGTATATCAAACTCGGATTCGACATCACGCTGAAAAACGTCTTTATCCTTCCCAAATCCGGATATAAAAGCCAAAATGAGTGCCTGCGCGCCGGTGATTCCCTTGTTGGCAAACGATGAGTAGAATATGCGTTTTATATTATTGCTTGTTTGAAATATTTCCCTGGACAAGAAAAATTTATTGAACAAAGCAACACTTCTCCCATATTGTTAGAATTCTAACATATGAAAGCTTATCACCTTTCCCGCATTTGTCAAGAATGGCGAGCCGGACATGATTTTTTGAAACAATAACGTTCGATCGGGAGGGGCTGATGCGCGCGGTCGAATATTCCTCGGAATCATGATTGGCGGGTTTAGGGCTGAGGTTGGCTGAATCCGGCATTCAGAGCGAGCTGAGCCTGATCTCTATCTCTTCATAATCGAGGCTGTCGATTTTTTCGCGAAGCCACGCTATCAAATCCGCTCCCCTGTCATACGAAAAGCTCTCCAGCTCCGCCATTATGCCCTCCATTCCCCTCACGTCGTAGTGAACCGTTCGCTCCAGCAGGCGTTCCAGAAGAGCGGCGTCCGGCTCGGATGCCCGCCCCCCTCCGGGCGATTCGCCAGAATCCAGCGTGCGCTTCAGCATGGCGTTCACCTGAGCTATCAGCGTCATGGCCTCCTGGATGAAAATATCGTTGCCGGCTCTCACGGCGTCAAGATCGCCTCGCTTCGCGGCGCGCTCCAGATCCTGCGCCATGTCCCCGATCTTGTGCGCCAGTATGCCGAAACTCGAACCCTTTATGCCATGTATCGTGATGGCGTATTCCGCAAGATTCTCCGCGTTCACGCCCTTTATCCTCTCCAGGAGCTCCGGCGTGTGGTTCACGTAAGAACGCAGGATTGTCAGGTACGTCCTTGCTCCGGCGAAGTTGGACAGCCCCGCGGTCAGGTTCAGGCCATCGATTAGCGTCCCCTCGACCTCCGATCTGAGCGTCTCTTCCGACGCAATTTCCCCCCCGGGCGGAGTCAAAACCGGTTCCGAGGCCTGATTCACAAATCCCTCCGGTTCGCCGGGGATCCATTCATTCAATAGGCTGTCCAGCTTCGCTACGTCCACAGGCTTGAAGAGATACGCCTCGAACCCATTCTGGAGCAGCATCTCCTTGTTGCCGGCGAGCGCGTTGGCCGTCAGCGCTATGATCGGCACAGTCCGGGCGTATTCCGTGCCAACTTCGTTTCGGATGATGCGAACGGCCTCTACTCCGTCCATTTCGGGCATCATGTGATCCATGAATATGATATCGTACCGGATTTTGCCCTTCCTGACTATCTCGACCGCCTGCCTGCCGCTCGACGCGCAGTGGACGGTCAGCCCGTAAGGGATCATGAGCCCTCTCGCCACCTCCTGGTTCGTTATCACGTCGTCGACGACAAGAACCTTCCCCCACGGCGTCCGCCTGCGGGCGAAGTCATGCGCGACGTGGTTTTCCCTCATTCGGAACGCTTTCAGGTTTTCTACGGTCTCTCTTCCAATCGGAATATGATCCGCTATGCCCTGCGGTATTGTGACCGTAAAAGCGGCCCCATGCCCATATTCGCTCCTGACTTCTATGTCTCCGTTCATCAGACCGATCAGGTTTTTCGTTATCGAAAGGCCCAGGCCGGTCCCCTCTATCTGCCGGTTCGTGTATGAGTCGAGCTGTATATATTGCGAGAACAGCTTGTCCATATCGCCTTTTTTTATACCGATGCCCGTATCGATTACGGAATACGACATCAACACCCGATCACTGCCGTCCGGCGAGCAGTTTATTTTGAGCGGGACGACGCCCTTCCTCGTATATTTGAAGGCGTTGGAGAGCAGGTTGTTGAGTATCTGCTTGACCCGCAGTTCATCCCCGAATAGTTTCGACGGGATGTCCTCGTCCATTTCGAGCATGAAATTTATCGGCTTGGAGGCTATGCGGGGTATGTTCTGGTGGACGGCGTCGCTTATCATGCTGGCGAGATCATACGCGTCCTCGGTTATCTCGAACTTCCCCGACTCGATCTTCGATATGTCGAGCACGTCGTTTATTATGCCGAGGAGGGTCGAGCCGGAGGAGTGTATTTTTACGATATTTTCATATGTCGCGTTCGGTATGTCGTTATGCAGTTCGATCTCGCTGAGCCCTATTATCGCGTTGAGCGGCGTGCGTATCTCATGGCTCATATTGGCGAGGAAAGCGGTCTTGGCCTGGGAAGCGGCCTCGGCTTTCCGCGCCTGGATGTCGCTGCTTATATCGTGGAACAGCGCCATCACTCCTATGATGCTCGCCTCATCGTCGAGCATCGGAGAGATCTGGATCGAGTAGACGTGCGGGCTGTCCTCGCCCCTCAGGTCGAACGACAACTCCAGCGCGACGGTCTTCCCCTCTTTGCCCGCGGAATTGAGCGCGTTCCTGAGACGATCCATCTCAGGTTGCGGGATGACGCCGTCCAAAACCTCAGCAAACGTTCTTCCCAGCACCGAAGCCCGGGCGGACTCGATCTGATCCAGAAACGCCTTTGCGCAGTCGGCGAACCTGCCGTTTCTGTCGAAAATGAGCACGAGATCCGGGCTGTTATTCATCATCAGCCCCAGATGTATTTCCTGTTTCGCGTGTTCTTCGGACAGCCTGGATATTCGCAGCGAGAACATCCAGGTCATCGGCGCGGCGAGCAATATAAGCACGAGCACCGTCAAAACCACCCTGAATTCCGCGGCGATGATCGCATCGTCGAGATCTTTGGTGTGGATACCGGCGGCGAGAACGCCTATCGTTTTCCCGTTGAACACAAACGGCCTGTAGGTGGTGCGAACGGTCCTACCATCCGAGACGACGATATTGTCGAAATGGCTCCTCCCCTTGCCAAGCACATTCTCGATCACGCCGGGAACAGCCTTTACGCCGGTATCCCTGCGATCCCCAACCTTAAGAGTTGTGCCCACCCGCGTGTCGCCGAAAAAAATCGACAGCTCGGCGCCGTACATCTTGGAGAGCCCGTCGAGAACCGCGGGCGCTCCTATATCCACCCCCACGATGATCGTTCCGGCCAGTTCGGAATTCCAATATATCGGAACACCCTTAAATATGGCCAGGTTCATATTCGACGTCGCCGAGACGGCCGTAACCGATTCTCCCTTCAGCGCCGCCGCGACGTATTCGCGCACCGCCTCATTGGATCCCGCGACATTTCGCGGACGGATTATCAGGTTGCCGGCACTGTCCGTTATGGTTATCGTGTCGACTACCGACATGTCGAGCTGGGACTCCATCAGCCGGTTCAGCGAGTATACGTTCTTCCGGAAGATGAGGCGCGGTATCTCCTCCGAACTGCCGAAAACCCGCGCGAATTTATCAATGTGGATGATCGTTTCCCCGATCTCTCTATTGAGGCCTTCGACGGCTGTTTGAAGCGAATGATCAATATCGCCGCGAATCTTATTCACGAACACGTGATTGCTGACGAATGACGCTATGATTACGCCGACGAGCATAAATATCAGGCTGACAATGAAAAATCTGCTGCCAGACGCTATCTTGGACAATTAAAATTCGTCCTCTCAAATTCAGTTCGATGAAATAAATTAATTTTACAAGATAATTTATTTTACCATAATTAAATCGAGGAAACTAATTGAATATACGTTACAAATTCGTCGAGCGCGATGAAAAAAATTCAGGGTATTGTTAAGGATTTATTGTAGGAGACCATACATAGGTTTTCACCGTTGTTTGTTCGAAGTTTTACGGAGAAAAATCAACCGAGGTTCGGGACAAACAGCCTTTCGCCGTTATCCCAGACAATCCGCGCCAATTCCGCCAGGGTCATTTTTTTCACCTCCGCCATTTTCTCATACACATCGCGAACGAGAGCCGGTTCGTTGCGCCTGCCCCGTTTGCGCTGCGGCGCCAGGTACGGCGAATCCGTTTCGCAGAGTATCCGGTCGGACGGCGAATACATGGCGGCGTCCCTGAGAGACTCGGCCTTAGGAAATGTCAAAGGCCCGGCGAACGATACGTAGAACCCCATGTCGAGAGCCTCCCTCGCGTCCTCCCTATCCCCCGAAAAGCAGTGGATCACGCCTCCGGCAAGATCAGGGAAATTCCCGATGATCGATATCGCCTCGCCGTACGCGTCGCCGTCGCGCCTTTCTTTGGCGTTGCGCAGGTGCGTGATTATGGGTTTTTTAACACGTACAGCCAAATCGAGCTGGCGTTCGAAGACGTCGCGCTGTGTGCCCCGGGGCGAATTATCGTAATAATAATCGAGGCCTATCTCGCCTATGGCGACAACCTCTTTCGCCGAGGTGAGCGCGACGAGCTCTTCGGGCAGACCGCCCGCGACGCCCGCGGCCTCATGCGGATGCACTCCGGCGGAAGCCCACATCCGCACGCCGCGCGCATTGTGCCTCGACGCCATGCGCGCGACCTCTTCGCTCGACTGCGCGTCGCACGCGGCGAGCAGAACCCGCCGCACCCCGGCTTCGTTGGCGCGGCGTAACACCTCGTCCAGGTCGTCCCGGAATTCCTCCATATTCAGGTGGCAATGAGAGTCGAAAAGCTTTATCGTTTCGTCCATGACGTCACAACCTCGAAAAAGAAATCATACCGCCTCAAGACCGATAAACCCGGCGATCATGATGTTATAATATCATAATTATGAAGCGTGGATTACATGGGCTATTCTCTTCGTATTGCGAAAACTACTTCGCTCCCAGCCTCGATTTTCGCGTCCGTCTGTTCAACATGATGGCGTCAGCGGGGATATGCGTCAGCTTCATTTTTGGCGCGCTCAGCTTTATCAACGGAGAACCGCCGGCGAGCATACTGGGCAGCTTGTGCACCGCGCCCGTAGCTTTCGGCCTTATGCGTCACGCTTCCCGCACGGGGCGTTATCAGTTGTGCTACACCCTCACTATCGTAATCATCTTTCTGGTGGCATTCCCTTTTATATTCTTCGTCGGAGGAGGATACAGGGGTGCTATGCCGTCCTTTTTCGTTTTTGCCGCCGTCTTCACGGTCTTCATGCTGGAAGGCAAAAGAGCCCTCTTTTTCGTGGCGGTGGAGTTATTGACCTACGTCGGCATTTGCCTGTACGCTTATTTTCATCACTCCGATTTTTTCGTGTTCGAATCGGAAAAGAACAGCCTGCGGGATATCATCACGGGTTTCACGGTTGCCAGTATTTCCCTCGGCATTTCCCTGCACCTGCATTTCCGCGAGTACGAATTGCGGCGGCGGCAGCTCTTGAAGGCAAGGGAGGACGCGACGGCGGCAAACAAGGCGAAAAGCGATTTCTTGGCCAATATGAGCCACGAGATACGGACGCCCATCAACGTCATGCTGGGCATGAACGAGATGATTCGGAGAGAAACCACGTCCGAGGTCATCGCCGATTACAGCGCTGGAATCGAAGACTCGGGGAAAACGCTCATGAACCTTGTCGACGATATTTTGGACGTTGCCAAAACAGAATCGGGCCGGTATGAAATATCCGAAGCCGCTTACCGCACCGCCGACCTCGCGCTCGAATTGTCACGGATCGGCCGGGAATTTACAAACCGCAAAGGCGTGGAATTTTCGGTGGACGCCGATCCAAACATGCCTTCGGAGCTTCGGGGCGACTTCGAGCACATCAGGCAGATCGCGGCCAATTTCCTCTCCAACGCCGCGAAATATACGGAACGCGGCTCCGTAGCCTTAAAAATCCTGGCGGCCCCGCAAGGGGAAGGCGAAATAGCCCTCGCAATCTCCGTTACGGACACCGGCATCGGTATAAAAGACGAAGACATTCCCCTGATCTTCGACAAATTCACTCGCCTCGACATGAAACTACATCGGAACATTCAAGGTTCCGGTCTCGGCCTTTCGATAGCCAAAGAACTCGCGGCACTGATGGGCGGCTCGATATCCGTCGCGAGCATTTTCGGGAAGGGCAGCTCTTTCACCGTCTCGCTGCCGCAGACCGTCCAAGACACGACCCCTATTGGGGAGTGGGAGCGGCAGCCGCGGCGGGGCGCGGGGGAAGATAACCCGCGTATCGGAGATTTGTTGGCGCCAGCGTGCAGAGTATTGGCGGTGGACGACAACCCCGGAAATTTAAAAATGATCGAGTCGATGCTCGGCGGCACGATGATGAAGGTCGATACAGCCGCGAGCGGTGAAGAATGCGTCAATTCGGTCAAAAAAGCGAACGAACGCGGTGAGCCTTATCACGTCATCCTGATGGATTACATGATGCCTGTCATGGACGGGATAGAAACTTTTCGCCGGCTCAAGGACAAAGTGCCGGACTTCGCCGTGCCGACTATCGCCGTAACGGCCGACACAGTTTCAGGGACATACGAGATGTTCATCGACGCCGGTTTCGCCCTTTATCTTCCGAAGCCCGTCGCGTGGGACGAACTTAAAAAAGCCCTCGCGTCCTGTCTGCCTGAAGGAAGCTATTCCCTGACAAAAGGCGGCAAAACGCCGATATTTACTGAAAATATGTTCCCGGAATTGACGAAAATCGAAGCCGAAATGTCCGCGCGCGGCGTCTCTTTGGCTATCGGTCTGCGGTACGCCGGAGGAGATTTGTCGCACTACAGGGAACTCGCGGGTATTTTCACAGACGACTGCGAATCGTCGCGTGGAAACGTCGAAACAGCTTTGGACGCGGACGATTTGGAAGCTCTCGCGCACTGCGTTCACTCGCTCAAAAGCAAGGCCGGAAACGTCGGGGCCGAAAATTTGCGCGATACCGCCTCTCGTCTCGAACGGCTATGTCATTCGGGAGACAGCGAATACGTCGGAGCTTTGCTGCCCGCGCTGCGGTTGGAATGGACCCGGGCCAGGAATGGGCTCAATCTGCTTATTATGAAGTTCGACGAAATTTTTCCGGCGCGAAATAATAACGAGCAAGCGCCGCCTGACTTGCTGGAAAAATTGCTCGCCCATGTGGAACGGCACGAGCAGGGGAAAGCGTTGATAATTTGCGAAAAATTGCTCGCCGCGTCCGAGAAAGATTCCTCAGAAGGTATCGCATATGCGGAAATTCGCGCCGCGTTGGAGAAGATAGATTTCGAGGACGCGGAAGCGCGGATTCTTAAATGGAGGAGTATCGATGAACAGAGCGCTTGTAATTGACGACGATCCCGCGTTGCTCAAAATAGTCGAGCGACAACTGAACGGTCTGTATGAGACGAGTATATCCGCGAGCGGCGAAGACGCTTTGAAATTTCTCGCCAAAGGGATCATACAACCTGATATTATCCTGCTCGACATAGATATGCCCGGCCTCGACGGCTACGAAACTCTGGCGCGGCTGAAAGAAATTCCGGACGCGCGCGATATTCCGGTCATTTTCCTGACCGGCCTCACCGAAGCGGAAAACCAGGTAAAGGGCCTCACTTCGGGAGCGGCGGATTACATCACGAAGCCCTTTGAAAAAGAAATCCTTTTGGCGCGTTTGCGTTTACGCGTCGATGAGGGGCAAAAAATCCGGGAACAAAGAAAAAGAGCGGGCGATCTTGTCGAACTCGACGCGGAAAAGTTCGACGCGCTGACGGCATGTTTTGCCGAAAACGAAAAAGCCGTGGCGCGTCAGATGGCGCTGGGTTTTCCCAACCAGGAAATAGCGGAGAACCTGTCATTCTCCCTATCGCACGTAAAGCATTTGACCGTGAAAATCCTTTCCAAAACCGACGCGGCAAACCGTTATGAATTCCGGAAACTGGTCATAAAGAACAACTGACCCCCCCCAACGCTGAGAGAAAACGTCGTTTCGCTCTCGCTTCAAATCACTTTTACTTCAAACATGATGGCGCTTTTAGCGCCATCTTTTCCTTCATGTCCCAAGAAGGCACTTTAAGCGCCCCATAAAGCGACCGATATGCTCTAACATCGCATAATGTTCAATCAAAAAAATTATCCAACGTCGAAATCGTTTCAAAGACAATGATAAAACAGGAGGAAAAAATGGATAACGGAACGTTGACAGCAATCATAGCAGGAATTGTAGTCATAGCGGTCATCCTGTGGTACATCTCGACGCGAAACCGCTTTGCCCGGCTCGCGGTGAAGATAACCGAATCGGATTCGGGAATCGACGTGGCGCTCACGAAGCGTTACGACACCCTGACGAAAATGCTCGACATCACAAAAGGCTACGCGAAACACGAAGCCGAAGTTCTGGCCAATATCGTCAAACTGCGCGGCGGAATGAGCATGGCCGAACGCGGAGAAGCGAACCGTCAGATGGACGAACTGTCGGGCAAACTCAACATCCTGGCCGAGAACTACCCCGCTCTCAAGGCGAGCGAGAACTACAAAGAACTCCAGCGCTCCGTCTCCGATGTGGAAGAACACCTTCAAGCCGCGCGCCGGATTTACAACATGAACGTCTCATATTTCAACCAACTGCTCGCCGTCTGGCCCGCCAGCATCGTCGGTAACGGCATGGGACAGACGAAGAAGGATTTCTTCGAGGCCGAGGAACATAAAAAACAAGACGTGGAAATGAAATTCTAAGAGGAGATGAAAACATTGAAAAAATCACGGAATATTTGGGCGGTTATCTCCATTCCGCTTCTGGCCGCGGTATTGGCGCTCGCGCTCTTCGCCGCGCCCCTTTGGGCCGCCGAGGACGACAAAGTGAAAGGTTTGTGGCTGGAGATTCCGGGGCTTCCGGAGGCGGAGTCAACGTCGTTCAACGTTCAGGCAGGCGGAGAGGGCGAGGCTTTTTTCGAGCGGACTATGGACGGCGGCACGCTGGTGGTATCCATCGAACGGATAGACTCGGAGGATCGCAGCGGCAACGTTCTGGCGCCGGGCGACGCGGGAAAACTGAGCGTCAGGCTGCAAGCGCTTAGGCATGAGATAGATGTCGATGAGGCCGACATAGATGTTACGGAATCTGTCGAAGGTCTGGCGGAGATTTACTCCTATCCTGTCGCCGCCACGATATACATGACCGGCGAAGGCGAGGACGCGCGCGGCAACAACGATATTTTCATATTCACCGAAGAGTGGGTTTTCCGCGTCCACGTATCGATCACCCCCGATTACATGGAGGATTCGGACAACGCGGATAAAATCGAGGAGTGGCTCACTAACATGAAAATCGCCGAGCGCGATTAGCCGAAGGGAGAT
>JAITOL010000076.1 GCA_031289955.1 Synergistaceae bacterium | reverse complement strand
AGGGCCGTTAAAAGGATCGATGCTGTCGGTTCCGCGAAATAAATGCTCGAACGCCTTTATGGATAAAATTTATTTCCGCTCAAGCCAATTTACCATAATACCAGATTATATAAATTAGTCAATGTATGCCGGAAAAAACGCAAAAAATCGGGAGGGCGCGTTATCGGCGCTCCTCCCGATTTTGTGACAATTTTTTCGACCGAATCTACACCGAAAGAGAGAGAAGGTTTCTGTAGATCGGATATGGCCAGATGTCGCCGGATATGTAGCGCTCGACATCGTCGCACTTCTTGCGGACGTTCCGCATGAGAGGAACGACTTCGTTCACTATCGCCTCTGCGCGCTCGCGGGCCGACAAGTCGGAGATGCGGGCCTTCGTCTCAGTGAGCTTCGCCGCGCCGTTTAAGAGATCGACCTTCGCCTGAGCGAGCGTCTCGATGAATCCCTTCCAATCCGCGCTTCCCGCAAACTTCTCGCCGTCGAGCGCGGAGAGGGACTTGTGCTCGAGCACAATTTGACGCGAAATAGCGGGCAGAACGCCCTCGTAGATCATGTCGGCCATGAGCGCCAGTTCGACTTCGATCGCGGTGCAGAACGACTCCATGCGGATATCGTGGATGCTCTCTATCTCGTTCTTCTTGTAGACGCCCAACTCCTCGAGCATATCGACGGTGCTGCCTTCGAGCATCAGGTCTATGGCCTGGGGCGTCGTCTTCGACTTGATGAGCCCTCTCTTCTCGGCCTCCGCCCTCCACTCCGGCGTGTAGGCGTCGCCCTCGAATATTATGAACTTCGACTCCTTCATGAGCTCGTTTATCACTTCGATCGCGGCGTCAAGGGGATCGGCGCCGCCCTCGACCTTCTTTTCCATGAACGACGTGACCCTCTTTATGCCCCAGCTCCATATCGTCGCGAGCGCCGTCACCGGAAGGGCGATGGCCTGCGACGCGCCAGGCACGCGGAATTCGAACTTGTCGCCCGTGAAGGCGATGGGGCTCGTCCTGTTGCGGTCGCTCTCAAACGTATTTATCTGAGCGAGCTTCGTCAGACCGAGATCCATCGTCGGACCCTTCTTGAACTCCGGCGAACCGTGGCCGATCTCCCCGAACATGACGGTAAGAGCTTCGCCGAGATAGACGCTCAGTATCGCGGGCGGCGCCTCATGGCCCCCGAGACGATACATGTTGCCCGCTGTCGCGTTCACGGAGTGCAGGAAGCCGAAATGCTTCGAGACCCCGTACACGAGAGCCGTCAGGAACGTCAGGAAAACCACGTTCTTGCGCTGGTTCGACGACGGCTTCAGCAGGTTGCGCCCCTCGCTGTCCACGAGGGAGAAGTTGATGTGCTTGCCGCTTCCGTTCATGTGGTCGAACGGCTTCTCGTGGAAGAGCAGGCGCAGATCGTGCTCGCGCGCCCTCTTGCGCATCGCCTCCATTATTATCTGGTTCTGGTCGCACGCGATATTCGCCTCGCCATAGAGCGGAGCGAACTCGAACTGACAGCGGGCAACCTCGTTATGGCGCGTCGCGAGAGATATGCCGAGCCTGGCGAGATCCCTCTCCACATCCTCCATGTAGGAGAGCACGCGCGTTGAGATCGCTCCGAAGTAGTGATGATCCAGTTTCTGATCCTTCGCGGGCTGCGCGCCTATTATCGTGCGGCCGCAAAAACGGATGTCGGGCCGCTTCTGGGCCCTCGGCCGGTCGAGGAGGAAATATTCCTGCTCGGCGCCGACCGTCATTCGGACATACTTTATGCCTCGCTGTCCGAAAAGGCGCAGCAGCTTGAGCGACTGGCCCTCGATCGAGTCGAGGGAGCGCAGAAGGCCGGTCTTGAGGTCGAGCGGAGTACCGTCATACGACAGGAAAACGGACGGGATGCAAAGCGTTCCGCCCTTCTTGCTCTTTACGATGAACGCGTTGCTGCTTATATCCCATACGCTGTAGCCGCGGGCCTCGAACGTCGAGCGCCTGCCGGCGGACGGAAAGGACGACGCGTCGGGCTCTCCCTGCATGAGATCGGAACCCTTGAACGTCTCGAGCGGAGTTCCGTCGTCGGAAGGCAGAGTGAATGCCATGTGCTTCTCCGCGGTGATCTCGGTGAGAGGGTGAAACCAGTGCGCCCAGTGGGTGGCCCCGTTCGCGATCGCCCATTCCTTCATGGCCATCGCCACGATGTCGGCGTCGCCCGGATTTATGGGCTTTCGTCCGACCATTGCCTCTTCCAGGCTCGCATACACGTTCTTCGGAAGATGTTCCTTCATCGCGCGCTTGTCGAAGACCAGCGATCCAAAGACGTCTCTTATGCGCTCGAATTTTTCCTCGTTTTTGGCCACATCCGACTTGCATTCACTCATTTCATTCGACCTCCCGGATTTAAGCAACTTTTACCGCGTATATAACGGCTTGAAAAATGAAAAACCCTGCATAAATTGATTGTAAAATCAACCCACGCAGAGTATCACGTATCTTATGCAAAATCAAGAGCTCGACCGGAAAAATTTCAAATCCGTTTACGCCGATTTAATCAATTTTACCCTCCAATTTCCCTATAACGCGCCTCACATCGCCGATAGTCATGCTTTTTTCACGAGCTATTTTAAGGAGGTCCTCATATTCGGGAACGCCGCGAAGAGGTTCGTCCCCCATCGATACAAATTTGAACCTGACGTCCCCCAGGGGGGTGGCTCTCGTTTCAGCGGAACGCCTCATGAAGAGCCTGCGGGTCTCCGTCATGCGGACGCCGATCGTGGTAGTCTCGCGCATCATCGTCTCCGCGATTCTGGCCTCATCGCCGCGCGCGGCGAGACAGCAGAGCTTGACCGCGGGACGCCCCTTTTTCATCATGATGTTCTCGCACCACGCGTCGAGGGCGCCGTCGCCCAACAGACGCTCCATGGCGAGGGCGAAATCCTGCGGGTTCATGTCGTCGATATTGGCCTCGAGCAGCATCGGCTCGTCTCGCTCGAAACGGCCTCTCCCCGCGCGCGAGGGGGAGAACAAAAGAGCGCGCAGCACGTTTGGCAAATCGGGCGTATCGCGTCCGCCGAGGCCGACCCCCGCGCAGATTATCGAGCCCTCCGGCAGCGGACGGAAACCGCCGGCGCCGACGAGGCTCTTCAATATCAGCGCTCCCGTCGGGGTCGTGCGCTCCATCGGCTCGCCCCCGGAGAATATCCTGAGCCCCTCGAGAAGTATCGCTGTGGCCGGCGCGGGTACCGGAAGAATACCATGAGCGCATTTGACCGCTCCGGAACCGACGTTCACCGGAGAGGAGAGAATCTCGGGCCATCCGAGACGCTCGGCTATGAGCATGGCCCCCGCTATGTCTATTATCGAGTCGACCGCGCCGACCTCGTGAAAGTGTATCTCCTCAGGAGTGGTTCCGTGCACCTTCGCCTCGGCTTCCGCCAGCATCGTGAACGCTTCGGAGGCGCGCCGCCTCACGTCGCCCGATATGTCGCTCGCCTC
The DNA here is from genome assembly GCA_031289955.1 of Synergistaceae bacterium. Classification (GTDB taxonomy): domain Bacteria; phylum Synergistota; class Synergistia; order Synergistales; family Synergistaceae; genus JAIRKI01. The sequence goes on along the minus strand of JAITOL010000076.1, from coordinate 2,252 downwards.
AAGAATATCCAGTATGTCGGCCAGATGTCTGCGTGGATGACATTCATGGGCGTGTATGTCGATCTTCAGGCCCTCGATGCCCGCGCGTTTTCCGCGAGCGACCGCCAGCTCCCATCCGCTCAACGCCACGCGGGACAACAGCCCGAGAAGATCGAACGCCGGATCCAGGCGCGTCGCTATGTCGGTCATCGCGCCCAGGAACATATCGCCTGATATGCCGGAATTGGCGTCGAGATATATGATGTTCCCCCGCGTTATGTCCATCGGTTAAACTTCTCCAATCCGCCGCTGTCGCGACGTTAGAAATTTTATCACAGTTCCTCGGCGGTCGTGCGGGAAACATTTTATCAGCCGTTCATTTGAGCCCGAAATACACTGTATCGGTTATAATCGTTCACGAAGTGTTTTAAAAAATGACAAATCCCGAGGTGAATTCCGATGCTTGAAAAGATCAACCTGCCGCGCAAAATGATGATCCGCGCATCGACGACGAAAACGGCGCTGGAATCTTTGGGGCTGTCGTAGGCATGGCAAGGCGTCAGCCTCTAATCTGGGCGGTGCTGCGATGTTTTATGTGCGTATGCGGCATCCTCGGTCATAAAACCGCCGTCCGGCTGGGCGCGTTGACCGGGAGGATCGTGAACTTCTTCTCGCCGAGCAAGTCATCCCGCGCGCGCGCGCGATGCGTCAGAATGCTCGGGGTCACGGACATGAGGGCGCGCGAGATAATAAGCGGCTCCTACGCCCACTTCGGGCGCGCTCTCGTTGAATTCATCCGACTTCCCGAAATGTACAATAATATAGACGAGATAGTCAGCGTGACCGGGGAGGAACACATCTGGCAAGCTCTCGAGCTCGGGCGCGGCGTCATAATGCTTTCCGCCCACATAGGCTGCTGGGAGTACGCTGCGGCTCTGCTGGCCAAACACGGCGTCCCGATGAGCGCCATAGGCGCGGAACAGCGCGACGACCGGATAACGCAGGCTATCGCGGACCTGAGGGCCCGCTCAGGAGTGAAGCCGGTCGGCAAGGGAATAGACCTGCGCGCGGCGGTGGAGTGCATCAAAAGAAACGAGGTGCTGGCCGTGCTGCTCGATCAGGACGCCAAAGCCGCCGGAGTCCTCGTCCCGTTTCTGGGGCATCTCGCGAGCACCCCTGTGGGCCCCATAAAACTCGCTAAAAAATTCGGAACGCCGGTTCTGCCATGTCATGTAATCCGCGAGGCGGACGACTTTCACATGTCATTCCTGATAGAGCCGCCCCTTGAGGGCAAAGACGGCCGCCCGTTCGGCGAAGACGTGAACCGCTCGGCCGAACAGTGCAACGATGCGATATCCCGATGGATCAGGGAAAACCCCGAACAGTGGATGTGGATGTACCCGAGATGGGAATCGACGCTGAACGACAAATGACATGCCCCTCAATGTGCGCAATCGACCCGGGCCGCGAAAAATTCGGCGTCGCTGTAGGAACGGCTTCGGAACTCGCGTACGCCGCGATAGTCCCGCGCGGGGAGATCGAAAGCGCCCTCGAATGTGTGGCGTCGGGAGATTATTCCCCTCTTTCGGCATGGACGACGGAGGGCGTTGCGGCGGACGGCCTCGAAACGGGGATAATATACCTCGGCAACGGCACGTCGCACGGCGAATACGCGAAACTAATGGACGAAAAAAATATATTGTACACGATAATAGAGGAACGAATGACGACGCTGGAGGCGAGAGAGCTCTACTGGAGGCTCCATCCCCCGTCCGGCCTGTTACGCCTGATTCCGCTGTCGCTTTGCGTCCCACCCCGCCCGATCGACGATCTGGCGGCCTGGGCAATCATGAAACGGGCCGTAAAGACAATGTATAGTAGTGATCAGGACAAACGCATCAATTAGAGCAAAGCCAGTAAAAAAAAGATAAAACTCCCATGCCCATAACGCAAGAAACGGCAATATCCGGCGGGGTGTTGCCGTTTCAGTCTCCTGGATTTGAGAAAAAGCGGGAAAAAGCCTATTTTTTGAGACAGTTATCCCGTTAGCGCGCCGAGCCGGATTATTTTCAGGATTTTCCTGACTTCGGCGAATTGTGCTCAAGTTCAAATTAGCACATATCTCATAAACCTATTTTCCCGAAGATTTAACCTCCATACATCTGAGCAGAGAAAGTATCTCCTTCATTTTTTTATACTAATTCGCAAGCTATAGGGTTTTAATATATAATAATCTCCAGCAGTGGGGATTATTATGCGTTTACCAACACCTA
>JAITOL010000098.1 GCA_031289955.1 Synergistaceae bacterium | reverse complement strand
CTGTTAAGTCGTATACTATTCCGTTATCTACGTGGCTGCTCATTGTCCCGTTAGCATCTTGAATGATAGAGTGGCCATTTATTCTACCGTTTATTATTGCGCCTCCATAATATTCAATTACAGTGCCGAATTGGCCTTCGATCGCTGTCGCACTTAGATCTGGAGTAGCAAGAACACTGGAGCCTGAGTACATAGATAATATGGTGCTTTGCTCCACGGCGTTTTGATTCAGAATGATAAGCGGTGGAGAACCTGCCTGACTGCTTACAGTAGCTCCGTCATTAAGAACTATATGTGCGCCGCCTGTCGCTTCAATCACAGTGACGGACCAGGAGGTTCCAATATTTTTCGCCGTAATAAAACTTCCAGACCCGTCAAGTTTTATTACAGAACCACTGCCGTAATGACCGATGATATCTGTATTCCAGAGGACTGTTACCCCACTGTTAAAACTCGGTGAATCAATTAATATGTTGCCATAAACAGAATCAAATGTTCCTAAACCTGTTACAGTAACTGTACTACCTGATGCGGTAACATTCAACCCATAATCGGATAAATAGTCTCTTAAAAGCTCCGCATCAGTGGCCCCCCAAGCTTCACTTCCAACCAGCGTCACGCACAATGCCGCAAACATCATTGCGACGAAAGAAACCGAAAACCTTTTTCTAATCAAATTCCCAATTTTCATGGCAACAAACCCCTCTCAGATATATAGAGCCATTATAGCAATTTTTGTGCATTTTTTAACGATTTATTTTTAATTCGATTGGGAAATAAATATGCGCATCAACTTCCTTCAACCCCTGAACTTATTCCCCTCCTCCGGAGGGGAATTTAATGTCCATCCTGAGATAACTTGACGCTCATAAAAATAAAAAGCCCCCTTGCGCTTCGGGAGGCTTTCTACGGGGCGGTTTTGCCGCTCCCTATTTATATTTAAAGCTCCGGATAGGCCGATCCGGAATCTGTCATCGCGGGTATATTATGTAATTAAAATAATTTTAGAAAATCAGCTCTTTACGCTAAAATTCCTGTAGGATATACGTACATTGGAATAAGGCAATCTACGCGGCGACCTTTGGATCCGGCTTGACAACGGGATTTTGCAACATATACTAACAACTTAGCGGCAAGGAGAGATCACATGATCCGGTTGTCTGAAATAAGCAAGGTCTACAGAATAAAAGATACGATCTCGCGCGAGACCCGCGCCTTTTACGCGCTGCGCGGCGTATCGCTCGACATAGAGGACGGCGCCATCTACGGCATCATCGGACGCAGCGGGGCCGGCAAATCGACGCTCATCCGGTGCGTCAATATGCTCGAACGGCCTACGTCGGGGCGGGTGTTCATAAACGACACTGAGATGACCTCGCTGCCCGACGCGGCGCTTCGCGCCGCGCGGCGCAAGATCGGCATGATATTCCAATCGTTCAACCTGCTCTCGAACCGCACCGTGTACGGCAACATCGCGTTCCCGCTCGAACTCGCCGGATGGAACGGGCCCGACATACAGAACCGCGTACACGAGATAGCCTCTCTCGTCGAAATCGACGACAAGCTCGACCAATATCCGGGCACGCTCTCCGGCGGGCAGAAACAGCGCGTCGGCATAGCGCGGGCACTGGCGAACAAACCGGACGTTCTTCTCTCGGACGAGGCCACGTCCGCGCTCGACCCGCAGACGACCAAATCCGTGCTGCGGCTGATCCGCGACGTCAACGAAAAGCTCGGCCTCACCGTCATTCTGATAACCCACGAGATGAACGTAATAAAGGAGATCTGCGACTCGGTCGCCGTGCTCGAATCCGGCGAGATCGTCGAACAGGGGCCCGTGCTCAAAATATTCACGACGCCGAGGGAGAGCGCCACAAAAGAGCTCCTGACGCACGTCATACAGTCGGAGCTGCCGGAGTCGTTCGCCAACCTCAAATTCAGCCAGACTCCGTCGCGCGAATTAGACCTCATGCTCCAGATTTCGTTTTTCGGGCCCGCGGCCGCGAGCCCCATCGTCTCCGACCTCGTCCGCAAGTTCGACGTCGACGTAAACATACTCGTCGCCCACATAGACCACATACGCTCGACCCCGTTCGGCACTCTCATCATACAATTGGCGGGGGACGAGAAGGAGGGCGCTCTCGAATTTCTGCTCGATATGAAACTGCGCGTGGAGGTGATCGGCTATGTCGCCCGATCTTCTGAAATTACTCATTGAGGGGTCGCTCGACACCCTCTACATGGTGAGCATATCGTCGCTGGTGGCGCTGCTGGCCGGGCTGCCGCTCGGCGTGGTGCTCTCCGTCACGTCGGATGAAGGAATACTCCGCAACGAGCCGATAAACGTCGTGCTGTCCTTTATCGTCAACATCGGGCGCTCCGCCCCGTTCATCATCCTGATGATAGCCATAATCCCGCTGACGAGATGGATCGTTGGGACGTCGATAGGGATAAATGCCGCGATAGTGCCGCTTTCGGTCGCGGCCATACCGTTCGTCGGGCGCGTCGTCGAATCGTCTCTCAGGGAGATAGACGGCGGGGTCGTGGAGGCCGCCCTCGCGATGGGGGCGACGCCGTTCGAGATAATCTACAAGGTGCTTCTCCCCGAAGGCCTGCCCGGCATAATAGCGGGCGTCACGCTCACCGTGATAAACCTCGTCGGCTACTCGGCGATGGCCGGCACGCTCGGGGCGGGAGGGCTCGGCGACATAGCGGTGCGATACGGCTATCAGCGCTTCATGCTCGACGTGATGCTCGCGACGATAGTGATTTTGGTCGTCATGGTGCAGCTGGTGCAGATCATCGGAGACAAAATCTCGTCCCTAACCCGCCACGACAAAAGAAACTGAACCCCCTTCAAAGTGATAGGATAGATCGCGCGAAGGAGAAGTGAGTCTATGGCTTTATCGGAAGACAGGAGTTTTATGGGCGTCGAGAACATTCCCCGCCTCATGGTTCGTTTTGCCGCGCCAGCGCTCGTCGCCATGTTCGCGAACGCTCTTTACAATATAGTCGATCGGATTTTCGTGGGCCAGATAGTCGGGCCTGGCGGGATCGCGGCGATAGCGGTGTCGTTCCCCTGTATGCTGTTTTTTACATGCGTCGCCACGCTCATCGGCGCCGGCGCCGCCTCGCGCGTCTCCATCCTCATGGGAGAGGGCAGGCGTGAGGACGCGGAACGGACGCTCGGCAGCTCCATCACGCTGGCGCTCGTGTGCGGCGCGCTGCTCACAATCTTCGCGTGGTACAATTTCGGGCGGATACTCGTCATGTCCGGGGCGAGCGCGACCGTCTATCCCGGGGCGGCCGAGTATCTGTCCCACATAATCTACGGGATAATCTTCGGAATTTTGAGCTTCTCGATATCGTATCAGATACGGGCTTGCGGCAGCCCCTCGTACGCAATGGGCACACAGATAATCGGCGCGGTTTCGAATATCGCCCTCGACGCGCTGTTCGTGATGGGGCTCGGCATGGGGGTCCGGGGGGCGGCCATAGCCACAGTCATAAGCCAGGGCATATCGCTCGTCTGGGCTCTCGCCTATTTCAAACTGCCGCGGGCCGGGCTCGGGCTCAGGCTCAAATATATAGTTCATCCCAACCCGTCCGCAATAGCCAGAATATTCGCCGTTGGAACGCCGGCGTCGCTCGTGCAGCTCAATTTCGTGTTCGTCCATGCCATGATAACGAACGCGTCGAACACATACGGCGGCGACCTGGCGGTCAGCGCTACCGGGATATTCATGAGCCTCGACTCGCTGCTTTTCATGCCGGCTGTGGCGCTCGGCGACGCCTGCGCTCCGATCATCGGCTACAATTATGGGGCAGGGAAGATCGAACGGATCGTGGACACCGTCAAAAAAGGCATACTGATAACTACGGTATTTTATCTGCTCAGCTTCTTCGTGATAATGTTCAACGCGCCGAGCCTCGTCAAGATGTTCAACTCGAGCGACGAGGAGCTGATAAACCTCACTGCCGCCTGCATGAGATACGCGAATATATGTATACCGGTGATGTCGGTGTCGATAATATGTTCGTCGTTCCTTCAGGGGCTGGGCATGGGACGCACAGGGCTCGCGCTCGCGTTCGTGCGGTTGGGGCTTTTTCTGTGGATACCGCTGCTGATACTGCCGCGTTACTTCGGGCTGTTCGGCGCGTGGGGCAGCTTCCCAGTGTCCGACATAGGCGGCACGATAGCTTCGTTCATTGTGATGACGTATACGATAAAGCGTCTGCGGCGAGAGGCGTCCAAACGAAATGGGACGCTGGCCTCGTCGTAACGACGAAACCAGCGCCCCATAGTTTCAATCAATACGCCTGGTTGTATTGCAGCATTTCGTCGCCGGGGTATTTTATCGTGTAGGCGACCGTTATTTTCTTCGTTTCGCCCGGCGCCACGGTTAACTTCCACGTGAGCCTGCCCTCTTTGTCGCGCTCGGCCTTCGGGTCGATATTGTTCACCGTCACTGTCACTTTATCTATCACAGACACAGGCACGCGATCCAGTACCGTCACTTCGCGCGCGGTCTCCATGCCGTTCGTCACCTCTATCGTGTAGCCGTCGGCAACCGTGCCCCCGCCTATCCACGAGCTGCCCGACTCCCCGATGAACGGCTCTTTTTTCGACGTTATGCGGGAGACCATCCCGAACGGTACGCGGACTCCGGCCGTCGCCTCCGTCATGCGCGTGCGTCCCGACGACGCCCCGTCGACGGACAGCTCGGCTATGCCTGGCAAAAACGCCCGCGGCATCACGTCGACGCTCGCCACGATCCACGCCTCGCGGCTCTGCTCCGGCGCGGCTATTATGAGCGGCTCGCTCTCGATGTCTATCACGCCGAGTTTTATGCGGACTTCGCTGCCGTCGCTCTCGATGACGCCGGAACCCTTCACGGAGACGTCGGTCATCGTGACGATCGCGTCGGGGCGGGAGCGAGACGCTTTATCTTCCGCCATCTCATAGCTGTCTATCGCCATCATAGGCTCAGGCGCTATCGCCGCCATCTGTTTATTGGCGCCGCCGCGGGCCAGGGGCTCCGGCTTGGGGCGCAGGCCGACGGTCAAAGGGTAAACGACGGGCATCGCCACCGACTGAACCGGCGCGCGGGTGTGGAACGAAAACTCGCCCGATATGTCGATGCCGCAGTTCTGCCACGCCATGGCGTTCATCACAGCCTCTATCGCGCCGGTCGCGCTGTCGAGCGCCATCTCGTACGCGACGCTCCATCCCGCGGCGTTCGTGGACGCCTCGAAGAGCAGTTTCGCGGAATTGGCCGTTCCGTCCGTCGTGCCCCGCACCACCACGACAGCGTCGGGGTTGAGCCCCCTTTTGCCTTCGATCCTGTTTTTCAGGTCATTGTACTCGGCCTGAGCCTTATCGAGGTCGCGTTTAGCGTGTTCGAGACCGATGACGACCTCCACGAGCTCGTTTTCCGTATCTAGGCGCATCTTCCCCGCCCGCTCGATATAGCTCGTCATGTCGTCCGCGCCGAGGCGGACCTTCCAGTTCTCGTTGGCCGGAGCGTTCGGGGTCTGCAGGAAGGCCCGCGTCTGTTCGAGCGTCGCGCGCCGCGCTTCGAGCAGGTTCAGCGCCCGGCGGGAATCCTCAACCCGGAGTTCCATCGCGACGAGTTCCGGCGGGTCAATATGCCCCTCGTATGACGTATCTACCTTGAGCGACGTCACGTGATCCTGCGTAAGACACCTTACGCTCTCAGCACCGAACGAGCCGGGGAGGGAAAACGAAAACCGCCCGTCCGACTCGGTCTCGATCAGGAATTTAGCGCCCTGCGGATAGAAATCGACCGACGCGACCTTGTATCCGTCCGCCGAGGCGACGGAGGGATACAACATGGCGATACACAAGAATAGAGCGGCGAAACCACGAAACAGACCGATCATGATAAAAAACCTCCCGTTATAGCCGCGCAAACAAGCGGCTTTTTCGAACTCAGGTTACTTCTTGAAACTTGGTTTTGTGAGGTAACCGATTCATTATACCCAGTATTTACAAATCTCATGTATAAACGCTGTCATGAATTTGTGACGAAAGTGTAAAATCATTGTCATGAGACGAACAAATTCAAGCGCCCACAACGCTTCAGGGAGCGCCGGATCGCTTTATATACACGTGCCGTTCTGCGAGGCGAAGTGCGTGTATTGCGCGTTCGCGAGCGCGATAAAGTCTCCCGGAGACGAGGAGCTCTATCTGGCGTCGCTCGAACGCGAAGCGGCGCTCAGGTCGGAAGAGGCAGGGACTCTCGACACGGTCTACATCGGAGGCGGCACGCCGACGGCGCTGTCGGAGAGGGCATGGGAGCGCCTGACGGAGACGCTCGAACGACATTTCGATTTCGCAAACGACGCGGAATTTACCGTAGAGGCGAACCCGAACTCTCTCACGCGGGATCATATCGGGATATGGCGGAACTATCGCGTAAATCGCGTCTCGATAGGGGTGCAGAGCCTGACGGACTCGCGCCTCGCCTATCTCGGGAGGATACACACGGCCATGCAGGCGCAAAGCGCTGTCGCAAGAAGCCTCGACGCCGGTTTCAGCGTGTCGGCGGACATGATGTTCGGCCTGCCGGACGAGACGATCCGCGACTGGGGGCGCGACCTCAAATCCGCAGTCGCTCTCGGGACGCGCCACATATCGATATACCAGCTGACGATGGAACCGGGGACTCCTCTGGCGGCGCGGGACACCGCGCTCCCGGACGGTTACGCGCAGTACAGATACGCGCAATGGCGCCTGCCGCGGCATGGCCTAGCCCAGTATGAGGTGGCGAGTTTCGCGCGCGCGGGATACGAGAGCAGACACAACCTCAACTACTGGAGCGACGGAGAATACCTCGGGCTCGGGCCGTCGGCGTGGAGCTATGTCGGAGGGGCGCGGAGCAAAAACGCCCCGACTCTGGCCGAATACGCCCGGATGCTGGAGTCGGGATCGCCGGAGATATACAGCGAACGACTCGAAGGCGAGGCCGCCGCAAGGCAGGCCGCTGTGCTCGCCCTGCGCACGGCGGGAGGCGTCGACCGGGAAAAATTCGCGGATCGCTACGGCGAGGAACACGCGCGCGCGATAATGCGGGACATCGCCGGATTCCCGGGCGATCTGGTCGACATGGACGCAAAATCGGTACGGCTCACGGCGAAAGGGCTGAGGGTTGGGAACGCTATTTGGAATGAGATAGTTTGACATAAACGAAATCATATATAGTCGATGGATTTTTTAAATATATTGATATAGAATTTAATCAAGAATTGGTTTATACGCAGGCTGCCTTCAAGCGGAATCAAAATTCTCTGTCATTGCGAGGAGGGCGCATTGTCCCGACGCGGCAATCTTGCTAACGACAGCTTTAAATCTTGTGAGCAACTTTCTGTAACAGCTTCAAGCACTGCGGTTTCTCACATTAACATTTTACATGGATGTGATTCGGTCTTCATAAAGAAAAATCCACCTCGAAAGGGTGATTGTCATGAGCAGAGCGGCGGTTTTTATGATCGACGGGTTTGAGGAAACGGAGGCTGTTTGCACTATAGATATATTGCGGCGCGCGGAGATAGACGTCACGACCGTTTCGCTCGGAGGCGGCAAAAAGCTGACGGGGCGCGGCAAAATCACAGTCGAGGCCGACGCCGTGTTCGACGACATAAAGAATGAATCGTTCGACATGCTCGTCATCCCGGGGGGGACGGTGGCGTACGTCGAACACGAAGGGCTGGTGAGCCTCGTTAAGGAGTACGACTCGAAGGGCGCGAAACTCGCGGCCATCTGCGCCGCGCCCGCCGTCTTCGGCAAGGCGGGGATACTCGGCGGCAAACGCGCGGTCATATATCCCGGTATGGAGAAGTGGCTCGCCGGGGCAACGGTGGGGAGCGGCATCGTCGAGACCGACGGCAATATCACGACCTCAAAGGGCCCAGGCACAACCGTGTATTTCGCGCTCCGTCTCGTCGAGGAGCTCGTCGGCAAAGATACCGCCGCGTCAGTGGCGGAAGACTTCCTGGCTCAGAAACTAATATGAAGAGGACGGCGGGAATTATGATAAGGACAGCGCTGGCCGTTGTGATAACGGCTTTGGTCGTTTTATCCGCCCCGCGATATGCCATAGCGGCGGACGAACCCGAGGACTGGTACACATGGTACGAGAAACAGAACAAAGCAGCGGCGGCTCAGAACGCCGCGGATTACGATCAGAACTACGACGCGACCTCCCCGGATATTTACACGGATCCGAATTACCCGGACGACCCATATGTGGACGGGCAGTACACACAGGATGGTCAGAACGTTCAGGACGATCCGAATGACCAAAACGGCCAGGGCGACCAAACGACCCAGGACGACCCAAACGCCCAGGGCGCGCCCGATACCGATGAACCCGCGTGGATATGGGCCCAGGGAGAATCGCCCCCGGATCAGACTCAACAGGACGAACAACCAAAATAAAGCGTATCAAAACCTGGAACCACAGGTTCAAAATCGTGGGCGCCGCCCACACCTGCCGGGGGAACAATCCCCCGAACCCCCGTTATAATCTACTTTCACCCTTTGGATGAAAGAAAAAATATTAATGGGGTTCCAGGGGATAAGTCCCCTGGCGGGGTTTGGGGCGGAGC
>JAITOL010000045.1 GCA_031289955.1 Synergistaceae bacterium | reverse complement strand
GGATATGCCGATGCTTCAGGGCACGATCCTCTTCACCACCGCCATCATCATAACCGGCAACCTGTGCGCCGATATACTGTACGCGTTTTTGGATCCCAGGATCAGAGTGGAGTCGCAATCATGACGGATTCGAACAATATCACCGCGTCCGCTATCGACCGGGACGAAAGCGTCGCGAGCCAGCTCGCGCTCATGCTGCGGCGCAACAGGGTCGCGGCGTTCTCTCTCATCACGATAGCGTTCATAACGCTCGCCACTATCGCGGCGCCGCTCTATGTCCCCTACGACCCGAACACACCGTCGCTCAAGGAACGATTCGCCCCTCCATCCGCCGCCCACTGGATCGGCTGCGACGATCTGGGGAGGGATCAACTCGTCCGGCTGATATACGGAGCGCGGATATCCATCCTGATCGGACTGATACCGACGTCGTTGTCGATGATAATGGGAACGGGGCTGGGTCTCATAGCCGGTTACGTCGGGGGACGGACGGATTTCTGGATCATGCGGGGCGCTGACGTCGTGCTCGCGTTTCCCTCGCTCCTGCTTGCCATGGTCGTCTCATACACGCTCGGAGGAGGGATAGTGAGCATATTCATCGCGCTCTCGGTCGTGAGCTGGGCTCAGACGGCCCGCGTCATACGGGCTCAGGCGATGTCGCTCAAGGAGAAGGAATTCGTCGAGGCGGCGCGCTCGATAGGGGTGAAGGGCGGCGTGATAATGATACGCCACATCCTGCCGAACTGCGTCCCCAACCTGATAGTGCTCTTCACGCTCAACATCCCAGGCGCCATCCTGAACGAGTCGAGCCTGAGTTTTCTCGGAGTGGGCGCCGCCCCGCCGTCGACGAGTTGGGGGCTCATGATATACCGCTACAAGACATATCTGATGAGCTATCCATGGCTCGCTATCGCGCCAGGCGTCGCCATTCTCATATTCGTGCTCGCGTTCAATTTTCTGGGCGACGGGGTTCGGGACGCGCTCGACCCATACATGAAGGATTGAGGTGTCGGATATGAATCCGAACGACTCCCAGACGCTCCTGATTAAAAACCTGTCCACCCATTTTTTCACAGGCAAGGGAGTGGCCGCCGCCGTTGACGACGTCACGCTTTCCATACCGCGAAAAAGCATAGTCGGAGTGGTCGGAGAGAGCGGATGCGGCAAAAGCGTGACGGCTCTGTCCGTGCTTCGCCTCGTGTCGCGGCCCGGAAGAATAGTATCCGGAAGCGTGATGCTGGACGGCGAGGAATTGCTTGGCAAATCCCCGGGCGAGATGCGCCAGATACGGGGCAACAAAATATCGATGATATTTCAGGAGCCGATGACGTCGCTGAACCCGGTCTACACGGTCGGACGCCAGGTCATGGAGGCCATGAGAATACATGGGAACACGAGTGAAACGGAGGCCCGCGACAGGGCGGTCGAGATGTTCAGCGCCGTCGGCATCCCGGAACCGGAACATCGCCTCAGGTCGTTCCCCCACCAGCTCTCCGGCGGGCTGCGCCAGCGCGTCATGATAGCGATGGCCATGGTCTGCCGCCCCCGCCTCATGATAGCGGACGAGCCCACCACCGCGCTCGATGTCACGATAGAAGCGCAGATATTGAACCTCATGAAAGAGCTCGAGGAGAAGTTCGATACGTCCATAATGATGATAACGCACAACATGGGCGTCGTGGCCGAAATATGCGACTACGTTTACGTAATGTACGCCGGACGGATAATGGAACAGGCCGACATTTTCGAGCTGTTCGACAATACGAAACACCCGTACACGCTGGGGCTTCTGGGTTCCATACCTCGCTATGGAGGTGTACGCCGCCGGCTTTACAACATCAAGGGCATGGTGCCGAGCCTGCTCGACCTCCCTAAAGGATGCCGATTTTCGCCGCGGTGCGAACAGGCAACGCCGGAATGTGAGTCGCGCGAACCGGAGCTGTATGACGCAGGCGCCGGACATTACGTCAGATGTTTCCTCCATGCCAACGCGAACAGGGGCGAAAAACAGTGACCAGAGAAGAAAACAAACACTGCCTCTTGGAGGTCGACGATGTCGTGAAGGAATTCGCTCTGCGCGGGGGATTTTCCCGAAGCGGGCAGATAGTTCATGCCGTCTCGGGCGTGAGTTTTACCCTGGACGAGGGAGAGACGCTGGCCCTCGTCGGGGAATCGGGGTGCGGCAAGAGCACGATGGGACGGCTGGTATTGAGGCTCATCGAACCCACGAGAGGCGCGGTCCGATTCGAGGGCAGGGATCTCGCGAGCATGGGAGAGCCGGATCTCAGAGCCGTCCGCCGCAGGATGCAGATCATTTTTCAGGATCCATACGCGTCGCTCGACCCGAGGATGACCATATACAAGATAATAGCGGAGCCACTTTTGACGCATAAAACCCACAAGACCCGAATTGAGACCGAATTCCGGGTAAGGGAGCTCATGTCGCGCGTCGGACTCAGGGGAGACCAGATGAACCGTTATCCTCACCAGTTCTCCGGAGGACAGCGCCAGAGGATAGGCATAGCGCGCGCTCTCGCCCTCAATCCTAAGCTCATAGTGTGCGACGAACCCGTATCGGCCCTCGACGTCTCGATACAGGCCCAAATATTGAATCTGCTGTGCGACCTCCAGGATGAGCTCGGCCTCGCTTATCTTTTCATATCCCACGACCTCGGAGTCGTGCGCCACATATCTGACAGGGTGTGCGTGATGTTCCTCGGAAGGTTGTGCGAGATAGGCCCGACGGAGGAGATATTCTCCTCCCCTCTGCATCCATACACGAAATTTCTGCTGGAAGCCGTGCCGAAACCCGATCCGCACATGAGAAAGGGGAAAAAGGCGCTCCTGGCCGGAGAGATGCCAAGCCCGGTCAATCCCCCGCCCGGCTGCGCGTTCCACACGAGATGCCCCCAGAGCGAGGACATATGCAAACGCCTCGCCCCGGGGATGAAGTCGTTCGGCCCGAGACAGGCCGCCTGCCACTTCACACAATGACCGCGCGCGAGGAATATTCGCTCCCAAGCCGCATAAAACGCGAGGCTATGAGTTTTTCCGGCGTGATGGGAGTCTACGCGGACGACATGAGAGGCGGGGTCGTCGAGATAGAGGCCGACGCCGAGTTCGAGACGGCGAGCACGATAAAATCGTTCATTTTGGCCGACCTGTACAGCCAGACG
>JAITOL010000151.1 GCA_031289955.1 Synergistaceae bacterium | reverse complement strand
ATTCGCTGGACGCTGGGTCGCAAGTATTGATGCACGCGTTGTCACGATTGGAGATGTTTTTGCCGTGTGCGCCATGATTAAGAGGAGGTGATGGCGATAGTCAGAAACGCGTCAGGAGGGGAAAAACTCCTGAGCTGACAGAGATATCGCGCTCAATGGTTTTAATGGCGCAAAACGGCCTATAAAATAACTGGGCATCATTATGTGGGGGCTATTTTCGCGATTTTTTGCAGCCCTGCTTATGGAGTTTAGGCACTTGGAAACGAACCTGTGGTTTGGGGAGAGACAACAATGCAGGACAATACGCAGTGGACTTGATATAATATAGAAAAAAGGAAGGGGCGATTATCATTCCGAACATCCGGCCAAAGATAAGCGGGAAGCCGCACAAATGGCGCGACACTGCTTGGAAACTCGCCATTGTTGACGGCGCGCGGGATGCTATCACGTATTTCATGCCCGACCTCGCCACTGAAATGGATACGTCAAAGGAAGTTACAAGCATAACGGGCATGGAACTGCCAATGAAAGGTTCGGGCTCCGATAAAGGGATGCTGGTTTCGGATGTTTTTCTGAACGTCCCTGTGATCGGCGGAGAGGAATGGAGCGTCGCGTGTTTTGCGGAACAGCAGCATGCGTCCGACAGTGGTTTCAGCGAGAGGATGTTTGATTCGTATATCCGTCTGAGAGCGTCCCGGCCGCGCGGAAAAACGACTGGTTTCGCCATATACACGGGCAATTCGGAGGACGTGAAATCTTATACCGAGACATGTTACGGTTTTGAGGTCTCAATTAAATACAGGACGTTTCATCTTCCGAGTTACGATGTGAAAGAACTGCGAGAGGACAAGCGCCCGTTCGCGCGGGTGATGTACGCCGGGCGTCTGTCGCTTGGAACCGAGGACGACATTGCCTTGCGCGAAAAATACGCGTGGGAACTCTTGAACACGACGACTGAGCGGGAATATGATAGTACACAGCGAAAGTTTATCCTTGAGTTTGCTGGCAGGATATTCTGGCTGGACGATCCCGGAATGACTCAAGAAGTGAAGGAGGCTTACAAGATGAAAACCATACCGCTTGACGAGTATTCAAAACAAATCCGCAGGGAAGAAGCCCTGATGGAAGGCGAATCAAAGAAGGCGCTTGAGGTCGCTCAGAATTTTCTGAAAATGGGATTGCCTGTTGAGCAGATAGCGCAGGGGACTGGTCTTTCGATCGAGGAACTTGGAACCCTTCGCCAATAACGAAGGATAGGCTTGTCGGGACATATTTTCTGAGGCTTCGTCGGCTAAATTCAATATAACGACTAATCCGTCTAAATTAACGGTACTTGTGTCATTATTGCCGAAATGAGAGCAGGGTGGTTTTATCAGCGATAGCGTCACGTATGGAGTGAATGACATCCATCCGTCTGGCAGGAAATCCAGGCGCAACGACGCAGAGGTCAAAATCGCTTCCAGCTGTTTGTTTTCCAGTCGCATACGACCCAAACAGAAATATCCTGGCATCAGGCAACAAGGAACCAATTTCCCGGACTATTATATTCAACTCCAGCTGTGCCGATGCGTCTATTCGAGTCACCCCTATCCGCCATAATGCAATCCGCAAGAGGCTCAAACTAATTTATATTATATCAGAACTAATATTTACCGCGTCGGCAAAGGCGTGTAAACCATCAGATCTCTGGAAAAATCCCACAGCGAGTCTGGCGTCCTTCAATTTTTCGCTTATGTTTTTTGGGTAGGTGTTGAGTGATGAAATTATTGGTTTCTTGCCCAGAGTCGACTGTTGAAAGCAAATTATATATCTCATCTGAACACTCCCTACCCCAAAACCTCCAGCCCCGGCAGCCCCTTCACAATCCGCGCCGTCTCCAGACTCACCAGCACGACGCGCTTCACCAGGTCGGCGATATACCTCGGGTCGCCGGACCAGTCGTTGGGGTCGTTTTTGATGCCGCTGTCTGAGTCGACCGTCACTCGATAACGCTCCATTATCCACTCAAGGGCCGATTTGCCGTTTACGATGTAGTCGTATGCTTCTAGCGGGACGCCGGAAAATTTCAGGTGGGCGTTGTAGACGATGACGGATTTGTCCGGATGACCGCCCTTTTTGCCGAAGGTCATTTTCGAGACTTTGAGGTTTGACTTGTCGCCGGATTCTTCGAGCGGATAGGGATCTTCAGTCAATAAAACAATTCATTCCGTGGTCGCGTGGAAACCCAGTACCTGTTCGAGGCGTTGCGTTATCTCGTCATATTCGAGGTTTTCGATCTTTTCCTTCAGCCAATCCACCAGGTCTGTCCGCGTTTCGTAGTCATACCTGTCCAGCTCGGATATGGCGTTCTCTATGCCGAATGTGTCGTAGTGTCTCGCGTGTTCCAGTATGCTATCGAGCGCTGTCTCGTCGGGAGCGGGTCTGACGCCCTCCTTGACGCGGAAGCTGTTTTCTCCGGCATCGTCCAGCGTTCTCAAGTCCTCTATCAATTTTTTCGTCGTATCGATAAACTCTTCGTTGCGGGAGACGACGGTGTTGAAATCTCCGGCCTTTGCCGCCTGTTCGAGTTCCTCCGCCATGCTCCCCACCCTGTCGGCGCGGATCGAGAAGCTCGATCCCTTTATGCCGTGAATTATCGTCATGTATTCGTGCAGGCTCTCCGCGTTCGTCACTCGCAGTTTTTCCAGGAGTTCCGGCGTGTGCCGCGTATACGAGCGCACTATCTTCATGAAAGTTCCATAAGAGCCGGAGCGGGCGATGGCATCCGCCATATCCATGCCGTCTATATGGCGCGAGGGGAGGCTTTCCGGGGCGGGCGCGCGGGGTTCTAGTGCGCTCGGGATTTCATTTTCGGTGAACGTCCTTTTGCCGCGCACCAAATCGTTTAAAATTTTGTCCAGCTTTATTATATCTATCGGTTTGGAGAGAAACGCCTGAAACCCGCACCGCAGGAACATCTCGTCGTTTCCCGCCAGCGCGTTGGCCGTGAGGGCGATTATCGGCACATTTCTCGCGTATTCAGTGTCTATTTCGCTGCGGATTATGCGCACAGCCTCTATTCCGTCCATCAAAGGCATCATGTGATCCATGAATATGGCGTCGTAAGCGATCTTTTCCTCGCGCACGATCTCTATCGCCTGCGCTCCGCTCGACGCGCAGTGTACCATGAGGCCGTAAGGGGAGAGCAGCCCTTTTGCCACGTCGAGGTTCGTTATGACATCGTCGACCAGGAGGACGCGAGCGTATGGCATTGGGACGCGCGCGAGGTTTTTGGCGAGGTTGTTCTCGGCGAGACGAAACGTCCTGAGGTTTTCGGCTATGCCGCGCCCTATCGGAGTCGGGTCTATGACCTGCTGCGGAATATGTACCGTAAAGACGGAGCCCTTGCCGTATTCGCTGTCGACATGAATGGTTCCCCCCATCAGGTCGATCAGGCTCTTCGTTATCGAGAGCCCGAGCCCCGTCCCTCCTATATTGCGGTTCGTGTATGTGTCGAGCTGTTTATACTCGGAGAACAGGTTCGCCATATCCTCTTTTTTGATGCCGATGCCCGTGTCGCTCACTATAAAGGAGAGAACGGCGTCGTCTCCGGTCGCGTCGCATGTCACCCTCAGCGTCACTGTTCCCTCCCTCGTGTACTTGAACGAGTTCGAGAGGATGTTGTTCAGTATCTGCTTTATCTTTATCTCGTCGCCGCGCAGCTTCGAGGGTATGTTCTCGTCTATCGCCGTTTCGAACTTCACGGGCTTCGATTCGATGCGAACGACGTTCTGGTGGATCGTATCGCTTATGATGTTCGGCAGCTCGTACTTGACGAGAATGAGCTCGAACTTGCCGGACTCGATCTTTGAAATGTCGAGAATGTCGTTTATTATGCCCAGCAGCGTGGAACCTGAGCCGTATATCTTCGAGATGTTCGTTTGCGTATCGTTCGGCAGGAGGTTGCGCATCTCCACCTCGCTCAGCCCTATAATGGCGTTCAGCGGGGTGCGTATTTCGTGGCTCATGTTGGCGAGGAAAGCGCTCTTGGCCTGAGAGGCGGCCTCCGATTTCCGCGCCTGTATCAAGTCGCTCATGTCGTGCATTATGGCTATGACCCCTATGAGATCGTCCTCTGTGCCTACCATTGGAGCGAAGCTCACGGAGTACCAGCTGGGATCGTCCTCGTTTCTCAAACTGAGCGAGATATCGAGGTATATTATTTCCTTCTTCTCCATAGCTCTCGACAGGGCGTCAGACAGACGCTCCATATCGGTCGCGCTCACCGAACCGGACAGCCCGTCGGAAAATGTCCGTCCTTCCAGTTTGTCGCATACCGTATCCATCTTCTGGAGAAATGTGTTCGTGCAGTCGATAAAACGCCCGTGTTCGTCAAACATGATTATTATGTCGGGGCTGTTTTTCATCAGCAGGCTGAGGAATATCTCCTGTTTCGTCTTTTCCTCGGCGAGATCCGATATGGCGCGGGAGAATATCCATGTTATCGGAGCTCCGATAAAGATAAAAGCCAACACTATGCCGATGATTCGCATCCGCGCTTTCCTTACGGCTATGTCGAGAGGGAGCGTCGACGTCGCTCCCGCCAACATCCCGATTATCTTGCCGTTGATGTAAAAAGGCTTGTAAAACGTGCGGAGCGATGTGTCATTACCCAAAACGTACTCGCCAAAATGCGACTCGCCCCGCCCGATGACCGCCGCAGCGATCTCGGGGGCCGAGGTGGTTCCGGTGAGGCGCATGTCGCCCGATTTGATTGTCGAACCGACCCTCGTGTCCCCGTAGAATATCGACAGCTCGATATTGAACATATTGGAGAGCTTTTCGAGCATAACAGGGTTTACGAGGTTGAGTCCCGCCACCAGGCTCCCAACTATCTCCCCGTTCGAGTGATCTATCACGGGAACTCCGTGAAACAACCCCAGTCCTATGGTGGTTCCGCCCTCTATGATTGTGACCGTCTCTCCGCGCAGGGCCGGTCCGACATAACCCTTCAGAGACGCGTTGTCGCCCACAAAATTTCTTGCGTGGGGCCGACTCAGGACGAGCCCGTCGGCGTCGGTTATCGTGATGGTGTCGAAATCGGATATCTTCAGGTAAGAGAGCAGAGTCTTGTTTAACGAGTACGTTTCTTTTTTTCTGACCATGCGAACCATATCCCCCATATTGGAGAATACGTCGCAAAACAAGGTCATTCGCGTCGAGATGGCGTCGATCTCCTTTTCGAGCCCGTCGACGGCGATCCGCACGGAACTGTCCATATCGTCCCGTATCGTCTTTACGAACACAAAGCCTCCCGCAAGCGAGGCGATGATGACGCCGATCAGCATCATGGAGAAGCACACCAAAAAAACTCTCTGACCTATTCTAGGTCCGGCCAATTCAATTGCGCCTCCATTTGCCATTTAGTTTCTTGCATAATTTATTTTAGCATACCGACATTAAGTAAGCGTATATCAAAAAAGAGCCTTAAGGCTCAAAAAAACGGCCTCGATATTCGGTGTTTTTGTAAGCGGGATGGTGGTTGGAGCATTTCATGGGGTCGGGTATAAGGACGAATACAGCGCCGCGCACTCGCTTGAATATTTACTGAATCAGGCGAAGGAAGAGGCGAGGGCAGATGTGGCCCGCAATCTTTTGAAAAAAGGTATTAATACGGAAACGATAATTCAGGCCCTCGGTTTGTCCGGAGAGGACATAGAAAAATTGCGCTGATTTCCTCTGTAAACCCAGGTTATTCGAGGCGAAAAAACAGCGGGCGGGGGCTCTTGTTCGAGCTTCCCGCCCCTGTCGCGCAATTACTTTTCCAGGTTCACTTCCTTGAACTGAATGTAGCCCAGGATGTCCTTCTTGTAACCTTTTACGTAATCCCGCACCATGATCGTGTTCGTCATGTAGTAGAGCGGCAGGAACGGCATGTCGTCCATGAGAATATCCTCCGCGTCGTGCAGAATTTTATAGCGCTCGATCGGGTCGACCGTCACCTGAGCTTTCGCGATAGTCTCGTCGTACTTCGGATTGTTGTGGTTGAGGCTGTCGACGTATGTCAGGATAGTCAGGAAGTTCGACGGGTCGACGTAGTCGCCTATCCATCTGTGATACGCCATTATGTACTGACGGTTCTTCTTGCCCCTCCTGTTGAGCATGACGCCGTACTCCATGCTCTCCAGGTTCAGCGTGACGTTCAGGTTTGTTTTCAGCATCGCCTGCACCGCCTGGGCGATCTCGCCGTTCACTCCGAAATCCCCGTAGATATATGTGAGCGGCGGGAAGTCCTTGCCGTCCGGATAACCTGCCTCGGCCAGCAGACGCTTGGCCTCGGCCACATCGCCCTCGGGCTTGAAATAATCCTTGTTCTTGAATTCCTTGCCGTCCCTGCCGATGATTCCGTAGGGGACGAACGACGTCGCCGGTTTCTCCCCGCCCCTCGTTATGTTCTTGACGAGCACTGTGCGGTCTATCGCCAGGTTGAGCGCTTTGCGCACATTAGGGTCGAGCGTCGCTTTCGCCTGAACGGGATCGTACTCCATCGCGTTGTCGGAGACGTTGAAGTGCATCCATACTGTGGCGAGATAAGGCACGGTTCGCGCTTTGCCCTCAGCGATCAGAGTCGGGATCATGGCGGCCGGGATGTTGCTGTCAGCCACGTCGAGGTCGCCCGCCTCATAGGTCGAGAGCGTGGAGTTGGCGTCGGTCAGGATGCGGAACTCGACTTTGTCGAGCTTCACTTTCGACGCGCCGCGAAATTTGTCGTTCCTCTCGATTATTATGCGATCCTTCGGGCGCCACTCCCGGAGCTTGAACGGCCCGTTGCCGACGTAGGTGGCTGCGTCGAGCGTCCACTCCGGGTTCGCCGATACTATTTTCTCGTTCTCCGGCATGTAGAAGAAGATCGTCGTCAGGTCGAGGAAAAAGCCGGTGGGGGACTCCAGAGTGACTTCGAGCGTAGAGTCGTCGATCACGCGCACTCCGACCTCGTCCGCCGCGAGCTCGCCGGCGTTATACTTCTGCCCGTTCTTGATGTAGTAGAACTCGCTCGCGTAGTCCGCGGCGGTCTCCGGCGCCAGAATGCGCTTCCACGCGAACGCGAAGTCGCTCGCTTTTACAGGGTCTCCGTTCGACCATACGCCGTCGCCGCGCAGCTTGAACGTGTAGACGAGCCCGTCGTCGGATACTGTGTAGCTCTCGGCCGCGGCAGGGACCAATTTGCCGTCCGCGTCATAGCCCATGAGTCCCTCGAAACAGTTGACTATCACCTGCGCGGAGCTTATCTCGGTCGTGACAGACGGGTCGATCGTCACCGGGTCGGAGACGAAGTTCGTCCTAAGTACCTTCTCCGCCGATTCGGCCGGAGATCCAGCGGCGTGCAGGACAAACAAAAACAGCGCGACAAGCATAAGACACATTCCTCTTTTTGACATTTCCATTCCTCCTATTTTATATGGTGTCTTTGTATCTATCTCTACGCGCGCGTCACGCGGGCGAAGTTTTCCGGATCTATGCGGCCTCATATCAGATGGCAGGCCACAAAGTGGTTCGGGGCCGCCTCTTTTAACTCCGGGCGCTCGTTTTGGCACGCGGGGGCGACGTTCGGGCAGCGCGTCTTGAATTTGCAGCCCGGCGGCGTGTCGATCGGGGACGGAATCTCGCCTTTCAGTATCATTCTCCGCGACCGCGCCGCCTCGTCCGGGTCGGGGATGGGTATGGCGGACATCAGCGATTTCGTGTAAGGGTGCAGCGGATTTCCGTAGAGCTCGTTGCTCTCCGCCGTCTCGACGAGCCCGCCGAGGTACATGACCCCGATGCGGGTCGATATGTGCTTTACCATCGACAGGTCGTGCGCGATGAAAAGATACGTCAGCCCCATGTTGTCCTGGAGATCCTCGAGCATGTTTATGACCTGGGCCTGTATCGATACGTCGAGGGCCGATATGGGCTCGTCGCAGACTATGAACGACGGTTCGACGACAAGTGCGCGCGCTATCCCTATCCTCTGGCGCTGGCCGCCGGAAAACTCGTGGGGATAGCGGTTTATGTGCCACTTCCGCAGGCCGACGCGATCCAGCATGGCGAGAATCCGTTCCGTCCTCTCCGTCCCGCTCGCGAGCCCGTGTATGTCTATGGCCTCGCCGACTATGTCCCCGACCGTCATTCTCGCGTCGAGCGACGAGAACGGATCCTGGAATATCATCTGAAGCTCCTTGCGATACGGAAGAAGCTCCTTCTGCGACAGATCCGAGATGTCGGTTCCATCGTAGATTATCCTGCCGTCCGTGGGGTTGTAGAGCCTCACTATCGTGCGTCCAACGGTCGTCTTTCCGCATCCCGATTCGCCAACGAGCCCGAACGTTTCCCCCCGCTCCACGACGAACGACACGTCGTCGACCGCCTTCACATTCTGAACTTTGCCGGCGAAAAACCCCTTGTACACGGGGAAATATTTTTTGAGCCCCCGAACTTCGAGCATCGGCATAGCTGCGTCGCCCCTCACATCGATACGCGCGGCGCGTCGGGGTGGTTGAGGAAACAGGCCGCGTTGTGCCCGTCTCCTATCTCGAACGACGGTGGGCGCGAGGCGAGGCATATTTTCATCGCGTATTCGCACCTCGCGGCGAACGCGCAGCCCTTTGGCGGCTTCAGGAGGTCGGGCGGGTGGCCTTTTATGGGCGCGAGCCGCTCCTTCTGAATTCTGTTCGGATTTGGGACGCTTTTCAAGAGCCCGAGGGTGTACGGGTGGCGCGGCCTGTGGAAAATGTCGCGAACCGCGCCGCTCTCCGCTATCTGCCCGGCGTACATTACGTTCACCCTGTCGCACATGCCGGCCACTACGCCGAGATCGTGGGTTATGAGGATGACGGACGTCTCGCGTCCCCGGCTCAGTTCCTTCATCAGTTCGAGAATCTGTGCCTGTATCGTCACGTCGAGCGCCGTAGTGGGTTCGTCCGCTATGAGCAGGCAGGGGTCGCAGCATATCGCCATCGCTATCATGACGCGCTGCCTCATCCCTCCCGAAAATTCGTGCGGATACTGGCTTATCCTCTTCTCCGGGGACGGTATCATCACGGAAGCCAGTATTTCGACAGCCTTGCGATTGGCCTCCGCTTTTGTGACGCGCTTGTGTTTGATCAGTGTCTCAGTTATCTGGTTGCCTATCGTGAAAACCGGGTTGAGCGATGTCATGGGATCCTGGAATATCATGCCTATCTCGTTGCCCCTGACTGTCTCCATCTCGCGTTCGCGCAGGCGCGCGAGGCTGCGCTCCGAGAACAGTATCTCGCCGCCGATCACCCTGCCTGTTTCGGGCAGCAGCCCCATAGCCGAGAGCATCGTCACGCTTTTTCCGCTGCCGCTCTCTCCGACCACGCCGAGCGTCTCGCCCCTGTCGATATATAAAGACACGCCGTCCACGGCCTTTACCTCCCCGACATGGGTGAAAAACGACGTCCGCAGGTTTCTCATTTCGAGAAGATGCCCGTCTTTGCCCATGAGCCTAATGCCTCATCTTCGGGTCGAGCGCGTCGCGCAGGCCGTCGCCCAGGATGTTGAACGCCAGCATCGTGAGGCATATGGACATCGACGGGAAGAAGAGCTGATACGGGGCTATCCTCATGTACTGTATGCTCTCTGAGGCCAGCGTGCCCCATGACGCGCGCGGCACCGGTATCCCGAGCCCTATGAAGCTCAGAAACGCCTCCGTGAATATCGCGTACGGGATGGACAGCGTCATCATGACTATTATCTGGCCGAGGCAGTTCGGGATCAGATGCCGAAAGAGTATCCGGGCGTTCGACGCGCCCAATACGCGGGCCGCCAAGACGAACTCCTGTTGTTTGAGCTGTAGTATCTCGCCCCGGACGATGCGGGCCATCGGCAGCCAGTACGCCACGGCGAGCGCGAATATGATGCTGTGGAGGCCGGGGCCCAGAAACACCATGAACAGTATCACGTATATCGTCTGGGGGATCGAGTAGATGATATCGACGATCCTCATCATGACGAGATCGATTTTGCCGCCCGCGAACCCGGAGACCCCTCCGTAGATTATGCCGATAACGAGGTTGAGAAAGCTCGCCGCGAACGCGATTATCAGGGAGTATCGGGCGCCGAACCAGACGCGGGTGAATATGTCGCGCCCGAAGTTGTCCGTGCCGAACCAGCGCGAAGCGTTCGGCCACTGATTGGATATCGCGAAGTCGTTAGTGTAGTAGTCCGGCTTTATCATGGGGATGAATACTGTGCACGCGACTATGAGCGCGATGGCGCCGAGCGACGCGACCGCCGGCTTGTTCTCCTTCAGCCGACGCCACGCGTCCTGCCAGTACGTTATATTGGGCCTCGCCGCCTCTTCGGGCAGCAGCTCGGACGCGTCTATCCGCTCGAACATATCCCGCTCCACGCTCACCTCAGACCTCCGTATCCTCGAGCTTTATCCTCGGGTCTATCAGGACGTACACGGCGTCGACGAGAAAGTTGCACAGGATGATGAACGTGCTGTAGAAGATGGATACGCCGAGGACGAGCGTGTAGTCCCTGTTGCTCACCGACAGCACGAACTCGCGCCCGAGCCCCGGGATCGCGAATATCGTCTCAATGACGAAGCTCCCCGTCAGCACGTTTGCTATCAGCGGGCCGAGGTACGTCACGACCGGTATCATGGAGTTCTTCATGGCGTGCTTGAACACGACGGAGCTCCACGAAAGCCCCTTCGCGCGGGCCGTCCTTATATAGTCCTGCTGTATCACCTCGAGATATTTGCTGCGAGTGAGGCGGGCTATGAACGCCGTGAAGTATCCGGCAAGCGCTATGACTGGCAGAATGAGGTGTCTCGTCTCGCCGTAGCCAGTCGGGGGCAGTATTTTGAGCCTTAGCGAGAAGAAGAAAATGAGCAGGTTGGCCAGCACGAAGTTGGGTATGGTAACGCCGAGCGTCGCCAGAAACATCGTGAACCTGTCGAGGAATTTTCCCTGATGCATGGCCGCGACCACGCCTATATTGACCCCGGCCAGCATCGAGGCCAGAACCACGAGAAAACCTATCTTTGCCGACGCCGGGAACGAGTACATTATTATATCGCGCACCATGCGCGAGCGAAGTTTCATCGACGGCCCCATGTCGCCGCGCGTGACGAGGTTTTTCAGATATATGAAATACTGCTGATGAAGCGGCTTGTCCAGCCCGAAGCTCGCCAGCATATTGGCCCTTACGGTAGTTGGGACGTCGCGCTCGCTTGTGAATGGGTCGCCAGGTAACATGCGTATGAGGAAAAAAATGATCGTAATAACCACAAAAATGGTAACGACACTGACAAAAAGGCGCCTTAAGATGTATTTAAGCATACTCTTGCCCCTTTTTACGCGATTAAGCTGACGACTATTATCTGTTAATTATATATTCAGTAGGCCTCGAATACAAGCGGCGGCGGGATTTTCTTCCATGGCAAAACGCGTCAAAATTTATTTACTGATTTTGCGGCCGATAGGAAAACTTCCGGCAGGTCATTATCCGATTTTTTGAGCATTTGAAACTCCTTTTTGAGAAAATATGCGATATTTTGCAAAATTGCTGATCTTTTTAACGATATTTTGCAAAATAAATATGCCTTATTATTATATCTCATTTGTTGCATGGGCGCTTGTCCTATTGTATTGCACATGCCGGATAGATTCAACAAGGAAACGGGGCGCTGGTCGAAGCGAGGGGAGTGTTTCTTTACTACTGCTGATGAAAGCGTTCCTGGACGCGGTGATGGAAAAGCTCTTCCTGATAGAAGCGGAACCGGAGTCTCTTTTGGAATGTTTTATATTACTATAATTTCATACTACAGCCAATACTTATAATTTTCAATATTTATAAGGTTTTAGTGCATTTTTGACGCCGATTTACTGTAAAAATCGAAAAATTTAATCATAATGCGCAATGATATGTTATAATCTTTCTCGATGTCCGCACATGATTAACACAGTTCGTATCTTGAAAACTCAATAACAACCGGCAAAAAAGCGGTATGGAGCCTTCTCGGGTAAAATTGTATCGTCGAAACACGATCCCAGGGAGATCCATGCCATGACAAGATTAGCGCAGACCACTTCTTTTGAAAACGAAATTTCTTCGACAGTCAACGCATTTTTCCGCACATCCGGCATCGGAGCCATTCTAAGGCGAACCGGAGTCCACAAAACGTAAGGAAGTTCCAGCGGTAAGGCTTTTTCAATAGTTCTTCTCTCTTGCGTTTCACAATAAAAATGCTGATGTCTGGCGCAATCGGAAAAGAGGATGTGATTTTGATGATAAGACACGCAACATCGATCTTTTTTTTGATTTTAATATCTCTGCTCGTATCCGCACATCCGTCATCGTCGGAGACACTGGAAATAACTTTGGAAAAAGCGGCAAAACTGGCGATCGCTAACAGCAAGCGTATAAAGATCGCCGAATCGGAAGTAATCATCGCGAACGAGGATAGGAGACAGGCACACAGAACCAACTCGATAGGGCTGTCACTGACTCACAAATATTCAAGTACGAGCGTTTACGTTCCTGATATAGAAGAAAAATCATACACAAACGCGATAACCGCCGCTTATCCTATATATACCGGCGGCAGAATACAAAACGGCATCAAGGCGGCGGAGATAGGATTGGACGTTCAGAAAATGTCTCTGTCAAAGGCGATACAAGATGTGAGTGTATCGGTCATTGTCGAAATTTATTCGATACTCCAGGCGGAAGACGTGGTGAAAATGCATGAGGAATCGCTCGGACGCCTGAAGGCTCACTCCGGTTACGTGCTTATTCAATATGAAAACGGAAGGGTCAGCAAGGCGGATCTTCTGCGCTCCGAGGTGGAGGTATCGAACGAGGAACAGACGCTTATCAGCGCCAGGAATACACTCGACACAGCCATCAAACAATTGAACAGCGCTATGGGAGTATCTCTCGACACTGAGATTATTATAAAAGAAACGCTGTCGTACAAAAAATATGAGCGTTCGCTGGAAGAATGTATCGAGTATGCCATACAAAACCGGCCAGATATCGAGGCGGCGGTTCTGGAAATCGAACGGGCGAAGGCGGGCGTAAATGTGGCAAGGGGCGAAAAGGCGCCTCAGGCGACACTGTCGGCGACGCAAAATTTGCTGTCGGAGGAGAGTTGGCCCGGTTACAAACAGGATTATTTCAACATAACTCTCGAAGTGGATTATAAGATATTAGATTCGGGAGTTACGGATTCCAAGATAGCGTCGGCGAGAGAAACGATGGTTAAGGCGGCGTCCGGTTACGAACAGATCAAAGAAGCTGTGGAACTTGAGGTGACTTCGTATTATTTGAGCATTCAGGAGGCAGAGCGCAGGATATTCGAATCAAGGACAGTCATAGACAAAGCGGGAGAAGCTTATGAAATTGCCCTTGTTCGCTACAGCGAAGGAATTGGGACGAACATCGATGTAATGGATTCGCAGATCGCCCTTACTCAGGCAAATTCCAACTATACGCAGGCTCTGTGCGACTACAATATATCTCTCGCAAGGATAGAAAATGCCATGGGGGGTTTGTTTTCTGAGATGAATGAGGTAAAACGTCCATGAAGAAATTTTTCTTTTTCGCTGTTGTCGTTGTCATTTTAATCTCGGCCTCCTTTGTCGCGTATGGCATATACCTCAATAAAATGAGCGACAGCCACATAGATACGATGATAGAGGCAAGGGCCGTGAGAGTGAATGGGATGAAGGTATCATACCGGGAAATACACCCGGAAATAATCATACAGAGCGCCGGATTTCAGGCTGGAAAAACAGCTGATGTTGTGGCGCAGATAGGTGGGACAATCACACAGTTTTTCGTGACTCAGGGCCAGATGATTAAACGGGGCCAGAAGATATGTAGCGTGGAAAACCGCGAAATAGCCCTGCAAATAGCGAGGGCAGATACCGATATCGCCAAGGCGGAAGCGGCATATCTCCAAGTGTCGAGCGAACATTTAAGGAATCAAAGACTGACTGAGAAAAACGCCATTGCGAAGAGCGAACTAGAGTCGTCGTCCGCCAGACAAAAAGCGGCGAAAGCCGAGTTGGAATCGGCTAAAATACAGCGCAGGCAACTTGATCAACAGAGTAAATTACAGGATATACTATCGCCTCTGGAGGGTTACACTGTAGTAGTCTACCAACAGGCAGGAGCTTATGTATCCGCCGGATCGCCAGTCCTCATGATAGGCGATTTTAACCAGCTCGTATTCACCGTAATGATGCAGGATTATTTGATAAAAAACCTAGCCCCAATCGACGATTCGTATTCGATGCTACTTAACACAGACTACCTCAGCGCAAAGGGACTGAACATTTCGTTCAAGTCGGGGTTCGATGAAAACTTCACGATAAACACAAAGATCAAAAGCGTCTCTCCGCCGCTGGGCGAGTCCGCACCGCTCCGAAACGTGACAATGGAACTCGACAATAACCTGGCGCTGCTCGAACCCGGGCTTTATACCGACGTTCTCCTCCAAAAGAAAAAAACAGTGAGAATTCTGGCTATGCCGGTTATATTCCCGACAGACGCTAAGGAACACGAAGTTTATGTGATGGATTCAGATTCGAGACTTGCCCTTCGAAAGATAAAGACCGGCTTGTATAATTCCGAGTTTGTCGAGGTCAAGGAGGGACTCGCCGAGGGCGACATGGTCATCACGTCCGGCGTCGAGGGTATCGAAATAGGAAGCAGGATCGACGTATCAGACGTATCAATGGAGGAAAAACAATGAAAAATGAAATATTTAGCGAAGAAGCCCTCTCACGCCTGCGTTCCCCTGAACAGTTGGATGCGTTGCTCAAGATAACGCAGCCGACAGCGTGGATGGGGCTGTTGATGTTGCTGATGCTCTGCGCCTCCATAGTCCTGTGGAGTATATACGGAGTTCTGTCGGTCTCGGTTGACGCGGTGGGTATGATCGTCGATCCTGCCGGTGTCGTAAACGTCTTTCACGACGCTAGCGGGAGAGTGTCAGAGATTTTGGTGAGCCCAGGTATGAGAGTGAGGAAAGGCGATCTTTTAGCAAAAGTCGCAAATCCTTCACTGGCGAGCGACATGATAATGTCGCGGCAGAATATTCTGTATTCGGGCAACATGCAGCAGGTTGAAAGCAGCCTTTCGAACTTCGACTCCATAGCCAATAAGATGTACCTTTCGAGTGAGGTACGCAGCCCATACGAAGGAATTGTAATTGAAGTGGATATCAATCCAGGCGATCTGATCACCGCGGGGCAATCAGTTGTATGCGCCATAAGGCAGAATCAGGACAGGGATGATATAGTCGCCGTTATGTACGTTCCGGTTGACATGGGTAAAAAGATTGCGCCGGGCATGGTGGTTCAGATTTCCCCAAGCGGCGTCGATACAAAGAAGGATGGTTATCTCATGGGAGTTGTGAGAGAAATGTCCGTGTTCCCGGCATCAACCGCCAGCATGACAAAGACATTGGCAAACATTAACCTGGTGAACTGGATCCTTGATAAAATGCAGGGCGCGGCTATGGAGGCCAGGGTGGATCTAGTGAAGGATGAGAAATCATCGTCTGGATACCTCTGGTCCTCGATAGTTGGAGAACGCCCTAAAATTACCGTAGGGAATGTATGTACGGGGCGGGTAGTAGTGGAGCGCACACCTCCTCTTGAAAAAGCTTTCTTAAAGTTGAGTCAGTGGCTCAGAAACTCCTGACATGATATTCGGAAGAAAAGTCAAAAAAACGCCGACAGTGCTCCAGATGGAAGCTGTAGAATGTGGGGCAGCCGCGCTCTCGATGATACTTTCATATTACGGCAGGGTCGTGCCTTTGGAAGAACTTCGCCAAGAGTGCGGCGTCAACAGAGATGGCAGCAAGGCGAGCAACATGTTGAAGGCCGCCAGGCGCTATGGTATGGAGGCGAAGGGCAACAGGCGCACGGTGGATGACCTGCGCAAGTCTGCTTCCCCGCTGATAATCCATTGGAATTTTAACCATTTTCTCGTTTTCGAGGGAATTAAGGGGGGCTATGCATACCTGAACGATCCTGCCATGGGACACCGCCGAGTGCCGCTTGAAGAATTCAATACGGCGTTTACAGGCATTTCCCTCACGATCACTCCTGGCGTGGATTTCAAGCGAGGCGGCAAAAAATACAACGTGTCTCGCGACGTGGCGAAAAAACTGGCATCCGAGAAAAGCGCCCTCCTGTTCATAATGATAGTGGGGCTGCTGATGATACTGCCCGGTTTGGCGTCGCCGGTTTTTGATCAAATTTTTGTCGACGATATCCTGAGCGGGAGCTATCCGGAGTGGCTATCCAATCTAATATTGGCCATGGGCATTTCATTCCTGCTGACAGGTTCCCTGACGTTTCTGAGAGCATGGTGCCTCACAAAGTGGCAGACGAAACTCACTTTAAAGGACTCGGGGCTCTTCTTCTGGCACATCATCAGATTACCGATCTCATTTTTCCAACAACGCTTCTCAGGGGAAATCGCGATGAGGGTTTCCTTCAACGAGAGTGTCGCGAACACTCTGACTAGCGAAGCGGCTACTGCCATCCTGGATATACTCGTGGCGCTGTTCTACCTCGCTCTTCTAATTCAATACAGCCCGAGTCTCACCGCTATAGGCGCCGCATTCAGTGTTCTCAATATAATCCTCATGCGGGCGCTCAGAAAGCGTCTAGTGGAGATGTCCATGAGGCTGCAGCAGGATGCCGGCAAAATGATGGGGACTGCCGTAGGCGGCATACAGATTATAGAAACGCTGAAATCCAACGGAAACGAGTCGGATTTTTTCGCGAGATGGGCAGGGTACAGCGCGAAATACAGCGACGGTACGCAGGATATAATGCTGGCTTCACAGATAATGACCGTGATGCCCGCGCTCTTCGGGGGCATCAATACGGCCTTGATAATGGCCATCGGGGGATTTCAGATTATGGACGGCATCATGTCTGCCGGTTCCTTCATAGCCTTCCGCAGTC
Organism: Synergistaceae bacterium; assembly: GCA_031289955.1. Taxonomy (GTDB): domain Bacteria; phylum Synergistota; class Synergistia; order Synergistales; family Synergistaceae; genus JAIRKI01. The sequence goes on along the minus strand of JAITOL010000151.1, from coordinate 18,487 downwards.
TGATGGGGAGTTTTCAGCAGCCTGTGACGAAGCTGGTAGGGCTGTCCCAGTCGCTGCAAAACACAGAGATGCAGATGCAGAGACTGGACGACGTTAGGCGCTACGACATCGACAAAATCAATTACCCCGACCCGGCGCCGAAGTACGAAGGTCCCAACAGGCTCTCCGGACTCGTCGAGCTGAAGGATGTTACTTTCGGGTACAGTCCCCTCGACGATCCACTCATTGCAAACTTCAACCTCACTTTGAAACCGGGCAAATGGGTGGCGCTTGTCGGTGGATCCGGAAGCGGCAAATCGACCGTGGCGCGCATCGTGAGCGGGCTCTATCACGAATGGAGCGGAAAAATTCTGTTTGACGGAGCAGGAAGAAGCGAAATACCGAAAGATGTGATAATAAACTCGCTTTCCTGCGTAGACCAAGAAATATATCTTTTCCCAGGCACAGTGAGGGAAAACCTCTCGCTTTTCGACTCTTCAATACCGGAAAGCGATATCACTCGCGCGGCAATCGACGCAATGATACACGACGATATACTTAAACAGGAAAACGGCTACAATTACCGGATAAGCGAGGGCGGCGTGAATTTCAGCGGAGGGCAGAGACAGAGGCTGGAGATAGCGAGAGCGCTGGCAATGAATCCCTCCATACTGATATTCGACGAGGCGACGAGCGCTCTAGATCCAGTGACTGAGGAAGCTGTTCTGACAAATATAAGGCGCAGAGGCTGTGCTTGTCTGACAGTCGCTCACAGGCTTTCGGCTTTCAGAGACTGCGATGAAATAATAGTTCTCGAATACGGCCATGTCGTACAAAGAGGAACCCATGACGAGATGATGGCGGAGGACGGCCCTTACCGCAGACTTCTCTCGGAGCGAACCAAGACGCCGGTTCAGGAGGGCGAATGAGATGGGAACATCAGTTATCAGCCTGAAGAGGAGTCAATATTTGAAAATCGGACGCGAGGACGGAGTCGTTTTTACGCTCCAAAGCGGGAGCGTAGAGATATACGTTTGTACGCCTGAGGGACGAGGCAATTATCAAAAGGTTTTTCTCGCCGAACTTGCGCCCGGAGACGTTTTTTTGCCAACGGATAGTGAGGCGAGGTTTGAATTTCAAGCGTTCGCGGTTCAGGATTCCCTGATAGAACCATCTTCTCTCGATGACGCGAGAAACTTGTCATCGTCTGCCTCCAGTTGGTTCAAAAAATTAGCGGATCTGTCGTGGGTAAAAGAGCTCGCGGTTACGGACGAGGAAGTTCTGGCGAAATGGGACGGCGGAAGCATATTCACTAATGTGGGCGGCGCTATGAAGAGTGTACAAGGCGCGCTCGACGAACATTTGGAGATACTCCGGAGCGTAATAGCGAACCATTTGAAATCGCTTGAGAACAATATAGAGATCAAGAGGGAAAAACGCTCCAAGCAAAACGAAAAAACGCTGTTTTCCGCAATGGGCAACCTTCTTAGAACGGAATTCAAATCGATTGAAGCTGCCGAAGAGTCATCCAATGCGGACGATGCTACGCTGTTCGCGGTAAGAATGGCGGCCCGTCACCTCGGCATGGCTTTGGAAAATATATCGCTACCTCCCGATATAGCGGCAAAGCTTGATCCTGTCGACAGAATGAGGCGGCTGGTAAGAAAGGGCAATATGCAGGTGCGCCTCGTCAGCCTCTCTCAAAATTGGCATAAAAGCGATGCGGGGGTTATCCTGGGATATTTCGGAGAATCCAGTGATATAGTCGCGTTGATTCCGGACGGTACTAAAAGATATCTCCTGCATTCGACCGAACATCCGCTCGGGATACGAGTCGACATGGAGGTTGCGAAAAAAATAAAGAGCGACGCGTTTCTCTGCTATCCTGGGTTGCCCGCCAAAAAAATCGACGTTTCGGACATGGTGAGCTTCTCCTTGAGAAATTGCTGGAAAAATGACTTTTGGACAGTGTTGGTGATGAGCTTTCTCATCGGCGCATTGGCTCTGGTTCTGCCTTTGATAACGGAGAGCGTGTTCAAGGATATAATACCCATCAATGATCGCCAGGCTCTTGGGACTGTAGCTCAGGTAATGCTCGTCTCCGGTTTTACCACCGCGATACTCTCTTTCGCGAGGAGCGTCGCCTTTTTGCGTATAAAAAACCATGTCAGGACATCACTGGAATCAGCCCTGTGGTCGAGACTGCTGAGTCTGCCGGCAAGTTTTTTCAGAAAGTACGAGGCCGGCGATCTTGTCAATAGGATGCAGGGAGTGGCCGCCATTACCGAATTGTTCGGAGAGGTCACGCTTTCGGCGATATTCAACACCATTTTCTCCTTCTGGAGTCTCCTCCTGATGATGTATTACAGTGTCAGGCTTACCGTTATGGCTACGGCGGCTTGGATAGTGTACATCCTCATATCCGGGTTTTTGTATAAGAAAATGATGGCCTTTCGCGGCAAACATGTCGAGGCGTCCAACCTTTCCTCCGCAAGAACACTTCAGGTTCTGAACGGGCTTTCGAAATTCAGGCTCCAGGGAGGCGAGCCCGCGGCCTTCAATATGTGGTCCAAGGCGTTCGGTGAGGAATGGAAATGGAATCTCAAGATTCGTTGGTATACCAACTATACGTCCCTGTTTAACTCGATTCAGCCGATAATCATGACCATGATTTTTTATTATGTAGCGGTAGCGCTTGTGTTGGAGACTCCCGAAGGAGCTCTGCCAGCGCTCGACTATGCGAAGTTCATGGGTTTTCAAACCGCTTTCGCCGGGTTCAATGCCACGCTTGTCGCATTTATACCGGTTGTCGCTGGTATATTTAACGTGAAACCCTACGTCGAAAACATAAAACCAATTCTCGAAGCCGAACCGGAAGTGACCGACGATAAGATGGACGTTGGGGTTCTCTCGGGAGCAATAGAGGTGAAGAACCTACACTTCAGTTACGCTCCTGATTCCCCCATGGTTCTCGACGGCATATCATTTCATGTCAAGGCCGGTGAATCTATTGCCCTCGTAGGCCCGTCCGGCTGTGGGAAATCGACGTTGCTCCGCATACTCTTAGGGTTCGAGAAACCTTCTCAAGGTGCAATTTATTACGACGGTCAGGATTTTTCGACGCTCAACGTTACTTCTGTGAGGTCTCAGATGGGTGTCGTCCTGCAAAACGGACAGCTCTTCGCCGGCGATATTTTCAATAACATAGTGGGTTCCTCTCCCCTCACGCTGGATGACGCTTGGGAAGCCGCAAGGATGGTAGGTCTCGACAAGGATATCTCGAATATGCCGATGGGAATGCACACCGTTATCAGCGAGGGAGCGGGCAACATCTCAGGAGGACAGCGGCAGAGAATATTGATCGCGCGCAGCATCGCTAACAGACCAAAGATCGTCGTGTTGGACGAGGCCACAAGCGCACTCGACAACACGACTCAATCCATCGTCACCGAGAGCATGGACAAAATGAGCGCAACGAGGCTGATAGTCGCGCATCGCTTGAGCACCATCAGGAACGCGGACCGGATACTGGTATTTAACGAAGGCAAAATAGCCGAGGAAGGGGATTTCAACACCCTCATGAAGATGGATGGCCTCTTCGCTAAGCTGGCAAGAAGACAATTGGCGTAGGGAGGTTATGAAATTGCCTGATTCTTCAGCTTCAGAAGCTGCTCTCCAATATCTGGAACATTGCTACGAAATTCCGAAGAACTTGATATTCCCCCTTCCCGACGAGGATTTCATCGATGAGTGGGAGAGATGGCTCCAGGGTCGCTTCGATTTTCCAGGCGCTATCACAGAAATATTAAAAACCGATAAGGTGAGTTGCTGGATCGAGAAAACAGCAGCCGGCAGGATACCTGTGGCATACGTTTCCGAACGGTCATCGTTCGAGCGTCTCTACGCGATTTTTACTGTGAAGGCCAGCGCCTTCAACCTCCCTTTATCGGTGAACGCTTTCACAGTGCCTGTTAAACTTCCCGAAATGAGCGGACACCGGGTCATTTTGCTGAACAAGTCGGGCTACAGCGCCCTCTCTGGAAATGACGCAGGCATTCCTGAGGATGACTGGGTTGAAAAATCAGCCGTGATCCGTCTGCGCCACGAATGTTGCCATTACTTTACATTGAGAGCCCTTGGAGGAATGAAAAACCATATCCTCGATGAAATAGTGGCAGATTGCATCGGGCAGCTCGCTGCGCTAGGGAGTTTCAGCGCTTCGCTTCAGAGAAAATTTTTTGGACTATCCGACGACGGCCAATTCATAAAGGACGGCGGACGCTTGATGTTCTACGTAAAAAAACTTCCGTTTGAGGCGGTTCCGATTGTGTGCCGGCATTTGAATGAGGCGCTTGATGCCCTTGAGACGTATCTGGACAATAACAGCGAGATGAGGGACATCGAAAACGAGCCGGATCTGGTGATAAAACTAGCGTCGGCTGGAATACGCGGAATTAAAAACATGGAGATGACTAAAGCAAAATGCTTGTTACCATAGCGCAAATCCTTTTTGAACAAGGAATCGATGTACAGGAAACGCCATACTTGAACTATGAAGATATTCTGAACAAGCCTTTCGAGGCTGGGAATTTTTTCGAGGTGGCCGACATAGAAAAATACAAAAATGATTTCGCCCTCTCGAAAAATTTTGAAAAACCCGAACAGAGCCCTCAACACAACCAAAGCGATGAATATCTATCGTCAAAACTTGTAAAAATAGTCAACGAGCTACAGGAGCTTCGCGAGTATAGCAAGCGGGAAAAACTCTTTGTCAGCAGCGAATTGACCGAGGAGGGAATGTCGGTAATGGCTGCCATACGAGAGTTGCGAGGCGAAAAAAACAACATCTCGAATGAGCTGGAAAAACTGAAGGCTTCCGCTGAGGATTGCGCTATGAAAGGCCTTATATATAAAGGCACCGTTCTCTGTAACACGTTTTCGAACATGAAACGGCTATTGCCTGAGATAGGTTCGATCTCAGGCAGAATCGAGACCGTCCCGCTCTTTACCAGAAACTTTGGGGAACTTTCCGAAAAAATAAACAAACGTGGAGAGAAAATAGCGGTCATAGGCGGTCCTTGCCTTTTTGGAACAGACGAGATGTTGGTTCTCGTGCGCCACAATGACGGCAGAGTTTTCAGCTTCGATTACAATACGGGAAAATATTACAACCGTTCGAATGGAAAGGCGGATATGGGCGCGCACATCCGAGAATACAGCCGATATATTGAGGATATAAGCTTTGAGAACAGAAAAACGCGCATGACGCTTCAGGAGTATGAATCTATTCGCCTACCATTTGAATTTGCCGCCGCGCTCAACGCTCCAGTCATAATACCACTTCCCGACATGTCATACAAAAAATATCTCGATGCTATTACGGAGAGGTTGGATGGAAAATTGCGCCGCCGAGTGATCGAGTCATTTATGGGAGAATTGCATAAAATATCGGATATCTATCGCGATGTGATATGCGAACTCGCTGACTTATTCAAACCACCGAAACTAGCCGTTGTTCACGACAGGGACAAAGAGGTTCTGGAACTCTTTTACAGGGCACGTGCGCCTTTTTACTCGCGCTTCACCTCGGGGCGGAGTATCAAGGCGATTAGCAACCAGCCGGAAAATATCGAGTCCGTGACGGATTATATTTTCTACCCGGCGCTCCCTCTTTATCTGTGGGGAATCGGAAATGTCCTCCAGGTGGATTCTATGGACGAGGCCGATTCTCTTCGCAAGTGCTCTCAGGCACATGGAACGTCATTATCCCTTCATGGCGTTCTATACCCGGAGAAGCTCGGCAAGAGCGGGACTGCTACTATTTTTAACTCTATGCGGGAAAACAAGGAGTATATATAATAAGCAAACTAAAGATTAGTTTTATCGCTAACATCGAGATATGGAGTACGAACCCTTGCTTGAGAAGGAGAAAAATCAAGTTCCATCGATGAAGAGGTGACAGAGATGAAGAAAGCTCTTATCATTCTTGCTGTTTTGCTAGCGTCTTTTGCGACTATATACAACTATTCCGGCTCGCTGTCTTGGAATCCTTATAGTGAGGTCGTTTTCTCCAATATTTTTACAGCAAAAACAGACTCCTTTGGAGATACCTATGTTGTTGACAATGGCAGGGCACGTATCATCAAAAGAAGTGCCCAAGGCTACGCTGACTATATAATTGAAGGTGGAGGTAACGATACGCCGTTTTTCAGCGTGTGTGATATCTCGGTTGAGAATGAGGATTATTTCTACGTTCACGACGTGATCTGGGATGCAACAGGGATGAAGATGGAAGCTGAAAGGATTTTGGAGTTCAGCAAGAAAAACGGCGTTGCCGGAAGAGTCTTATACGTTGCCGATCGGACTAAAGACGAAGAATTAGCGCCGGGTTTGTCATCCATGCAGGCATTGGACGGGTTGATTTACAGCGACGAAAAGATATGGTTCGTTAAAAAAACAATAAACTCCTATATCGTAATAAGTTTGGCGGTGAAGGTTGATAAAATTGCTCGCAAAGGCGAAACTCCTGAATCAATGATAGAATACGTTGGCAAATATAATGATGCCATCAAAAAGATTTTTGATTTTTCAATAGACCCTGTAAAAAGAAGCATCTACTATACTGACAAGTCCGGGAATATATTCCACTCGACGTCGGATGATGTACATGCTATTTTTGTTCCAGTTTCAGGCAATAGAGCAAGCGAATTTTCACTGCCGTTTCAGATTTCCTGCGACGGCGCCAGTCTTTACTTTACCGATATCGGCAAACGAGCTGTCCTTTGCGTTGATGACGCAGGGCAAGCAAGGAAGGTAATGGGCGGCTGGGGTGACATCGATTCTCTATGGCCGGTGGTTTACAATTCGGTATATGCGGCGCGAGGCTTGCTGACGCTGACCAGCCTTGAATCAGTAGTAATCGCCGACATGGCGGATGGGATTGAGAAATTTAACATTTCCACTCTGCCGGTCGGAGACGCCATCGTAGCATTTAGAACCGCGTTGACAGTCGTTTTTGTGATTTTCATAGTATCGACCCTCATAGTCCTTAAAATAGCGTTTTCCTATCTCTATATTAGAAAATTATCTCAAAAAGAATGGTTTGGTTTTGTAATCATACTCGTCACCTCCCTCGTATTTTTCTCAATTACGCCTAGTATTCTCGGGGCGCTGCGATCTGACATGAGAAGCGAAACTTTGAATCGTTTATCATATATGATGCAGGTATCGCCTAAAATCCTGGATTCCGAATCATTTGCCGCAATCAAAACCCCTCAGGACTATGACAGCCCCGCATACCAAAAATTCACACAGTCTCTAAATAATCTCGTTGACAGAGAATACGAGTGGAACGAAAACAAGTACTGCGTCGCCTATAAATTTCAGGACGATATTCTGTATGTGACAGCTTTTTTGGATGGGTCGATAGGAGCGTTTTCCCTTCCTGACAAGTTTGAAGGGTCAGACGCACACAAAATATCGAAAGATGGAGCTTGGATTACAAATATAGGTCAACAGGATGTGAGTGGAACTTACATATCCTTGACCGGCCCAATCTTTGACAAGAGAGGAAATGAGGTTATTGGCATTCTGGAGATGGGAGTCGAATTGGGTCCCTTCGAGGAAATGATATATCGGCAATTCAGAACAATGATAGTCAGGACTCTGTTGATCATCTCGATCATGCTCTTTCTGCTATCTGAGATACTCGAATCTCTGCCTTTAACGAGTTTGAAAGATCCTATAGCCGATGAGAGAAGAAGAGGATTGTTCTTGCCGGTCTCCTGCATCAGTCCGATTACATTTGCCATTTTCCTCATTTTTAATTTATCATCTGGTTTTGCCCCAAATTATGCGGCAACAATGGGCGGATCACTCTGGAACCTGTCTTATGAGTTTTCGTCTGTTTTGCCGCTGACCGCTGGTCATGTCATGCTCGCCGTAGGGCCACTCCTGTGCGCTAAACTGATCGTCTGGATTGGAATAAAGCGGTCTTTCGTAATTGGCGCACTGTTCGGAGTATTGGGGGAGGCGATGAACGCAAGCGCCACGTCCATTTATACGCTTTTTTGGGGAATGAGCGCTACTGGTTTGTGTGCCGGTTTTTTATTCACTGTCATACATGTTTACGTAGCGTCTCTGAAACATCCGGATGATAGGGCGGTCGGGTTCTCGATGTTTACGGTCGCCAGTTTTACCGGAATTAACTGCGGCATCATGGTTGGAGGAGCTGTCGCGGTATATTTTAATCAGAGCGCCGTTTATTACATGGGATCGTTTTTGTGGTTGCTAGCACTGGCCGCTTTCATGTTTATCACTAAAAAAGAAAAACGGGGAACAAGCGACGCCGAAGAACGGCATGTGCCAAGTGCTCATCCTTCAAGCAAAATCGCCTTCGTTCGTCGCTCGCCTCTTGCCATTCTGGGATTTTTATTCTTGCTGCTCTTCCCATATTCGATTTTGAGCGGTTTTCTGTATTACTTGGTCCCTATTTTCGGAGACGGAAATGGACTCTCCGAGTCTGAGATAAGCCTTGTTTTCGTCCTTTACGGCGTTGGGGCGATGTTCGGTCCCAAACTTGCATCAATTGTGAAAGATGCGAACCCAAGCAACTTGGCACGCCTTCTCGTCCCGGTTCTATCCGGACTTGCCGCCGTTCTCTGCTTCGCTATTTTACAGTCAACAGGCGCGATGCTGGTCGCAGTATTTATAATGGGTTGTTCCAACAGCGCGGGAGGCACTTGTTTCCCTCTCTACTTTACCGAGATGTCGGCGACGAAGAGCGCTGGCGCAGGAACAGAGATGGTGATCTACAACTTTATCGAAAGCCTTGGATACGCTGGGGGACCGTTGGTTTTCGGCATACTGCTGAACGCCCAAAACATCATAGCGGCGTTCAGCATATTGATAGCCTCGATAGCGCTGACCTTCTCAATCTTTTGCTGGGGGCAGACAAGACAAAAGGCTTGAAGAGTCAGGCACTATTCAGTGTCTGCTGAACAACTCATAAATCCAGCAATAATCAACAATTAACTCCATTAATTGCGCGGGAAACAGGCCTAATTCTAATTTGTGCATTCCAGTTTTGGAATAAAGGGTCACGCTTCAAAAACTTGCTTTATTTTTTCTGGATAGCCCCCATGCCAATAGGCACAGGCCAATTTGTCCGATCCATTGAAGCTGCCTGTTTCATGCAGAGCTGCGGCTCTGCATGGACCGCATTTGAGGCGGAACTCACAATTGCCGCAAATCGGGTTTTTTTCGAACGATGCGCCGAGTCGTGTATCAATGAGCTCAAAAAATTCCGAATCGCTCAATATCTCAGTAAGCGGCGTGTTCATTATATTGGGAGCATCGTCCTCCAGACTGGTTCCGACCGTAGGGATGCAGGGCAGGACTTCTCCGCCCGGCGCGAGATAAATATGCGTCCTACACGCTCCACAGACCGGTAGATTTAGAGCTCTCTCTGTCCCCGAGCGCTTATGATATGACGAGCTCCAATCGCCGCTATCTCTCGCACAGGTGAAAAAACCACCAAGCGAGAGAGTCATCGGCATACCATCGCGACGGTACTCGCCTATTATGTCAAGGAATGAATTATAGAGGTCGGAAACGCAAATTTCACGCTTATCCGTCTCTCCAGCCCAGCGGCCCGAGTTCATCACAGTGCACGCTTTCCACGCGTCAATGCCGAGTTCTTTCAAGAACTCGTAAGTTTGGCGGAGGGAAACAACGTTATCCCCGTGAAGAGTCGTGTTCACAGCAACGTAAAATCCTGCTGCCTTTATCTGTTTTATCGCATCCACGACCCTCGACTCGACTCCGGCCTTCCCCCTCAACCAGTCGTGATATCCCACTCCATCGAAGCTGACATAGAAAACCCACGATAGAGACCTTTTCGAGCATTCGTCCAGAAAATGCTCATCTATTAAGAGGGCGTTCGTGAAAAGCTCCGTCACCGCTATCCTTTTTTCTAAAAGAGCATCGACGATATCCCAAAAGTCAGCCCGAATGAGTGGTTCTCCACCGGTGAGCGACACCGCTGCCACGTTTGCGCGCTCAAACTGATCGATTATGCCCAGGCAGTCTTGGATGGAGGGTTGAACTCGCTTCGCATCCGAGGCGTTGACATAGCAATGGCGGCACTTCAGGTTGCATCCGTCCGTTATCGACCACTGTACACTTTTTATATAGCGGCAGTCAGCCCTTTTGTACTCCTGATATGCCGCCAAGGATGTCCCCGTGCGGTGCTCCTCCAGAAAACCGCGATTTACGCCCATGCTAACTAAGTCGTCATATACCTCCAGGGATTCTTCCTCATGCGAGACACCGTTTAAAAGAAGGTCATAGAGGGGCTGAAATTGGCCTCGCGTCAAAAAAACGGCCTCACCGTTCCTCAAATCGACGACCGCATAAGGCAGCCTGTCCCACCCCCTCAATGCGAAATTCTTTCCAAGGCGAAATCGCTTCATCTTGTGGTAGTAGCAGGATAGGGTCAAATATTCGCCGGATTGTGCGGATTGTCGGGGGCATCCCAAGCATGAGCGACTATAATGACATTATCGGGAACTTTGCCCTTGCCTCCAGCCACAGCTTCGAGTTCATCATCCGACAAATCGTCAGCGGATTTCTTTGAAAAACGGGCTTGCAACTCCTCGAGCGTAAAATCAAACCCAGCACTCGTCGCGAGAGGAATCAACGCCTTCAGCGTGTCGATAGGAAGCGCCGAAAATGGCATTCCGGAAGGAATTCTTTTTTCCTCCATGATTTTCTTGTATTCAGCAGTGAAATTCGCGTCGGCGCTAATTTTGTTATAAAAATCGATATACTTGCTCATGTTGTCAGCTCCTTTTTTTAGCCCTCTCAGCTCTTTTTGGACGTTGTCCATTCATCCACAAATTCACCCTTTTCGTTATAGTATAAGTCGATGGTCAAAGTTGTCTTTGATCCTCCTTTTCCTCCCGCCACACTCTCGAGCTCGGCATCCGAAAGTTCGTCCTGGGAATCACTCGCAAAGTATTTTCTGACTTCCTCGATAGTGAAATCGAAACCGGCCCGAACCGCCGCCTGAATGATTTCGCTTATCGTCGAATCGTCGAGATCCGAGAAATTCGTTCCTTTAGCTATTCCTCGACGCCTTATAATCTCGCCGTACTCCGCCGCCAATTTGCCGTCTGACGTAAGCTTGTCCCTGAAGTTTAAGAACTTATTCATTATGACGTTTTGCCTCCAGTATAGCTGCCAGTCGAATCCACCCATGTATACTCAACCTTATCCGGTACACACTTGGCCCCTCCGGCCACAGCCTCGAGTTCGAAATCCGACAGCTCGCCCCCTTCTTTTTTTGAGAAGTACGCGAGCGCCTCGCTCAGCTTAAAGCTGATGCCGGCGCGGTTTGCCACCGGTTCGAGCGCCGCCAGAGTACCCTCATCCAGATCCTCGAACGACGTACCCTCGGGCACCCCTCGCTCTTTCATCACTCTGGTGAACTCTGTTCTTAGAGCGTCGTTCAAATTTATTTTGTTGTAGAAATCCACAAACTTGCTCATTATGATCCCTCCTTAAAATATCAGCACAGGCCGCCATCCACGATGAGCGTCTGTCCGGTTATATAACTCGCCCTGTCGCTCGCGAGGAACGTCACTGCATCAGCTACTTCGGCTACAAGTCCAAAGCGCTTCATCGGAATCTGTTTTATGAATTCCTCGCGCTGTTTCGCCGGAATTGCCGACGTCATATCCGTCTCTACATACCCAGGCGCCACAGCGTTGAATCGAATCCCTCTGCCGGCTAGTTCCCTCGAAAGCGTTTGAGTCAGGCTTATCAGAGCGGCTTTCGACGCGGAGTAAGCTGCCTGCCCTGGATTAGCCCGAAGGCCATTCACAGAAGCCACGTTTATCACAGAACCCCTTTTCTTGGACATCATGGGGAATAGCAGTTGTTTCAGCATTAGATACGCGCCGCATATGTTCGTTTGTAAAACTTCATCCCACTGCTCGTCCGTAATTGTCATGAAAAGAGATGGGCGGCTCACGCCGGCGTTGTTCACGAGGATGTCCAGACCGCCCAGAAGTTCGGTCATCTCGGATGATATTCTTTCGACTGCGCTTTTGTCGCGTATATCGAGCCTGTGAACCGACACGCGTTCGCTGTACTCGCCTTCCACAAGCTCCAGTAGTCCTCCCTCCGCTGAATTGTAAGTGGCGGCAACGCTTGCCCCTTCCGCCAAAAAGGACTTGACACATGCGAGGCCTATCCCCCTTGAACCTCCGGTGATTATGGCCCTCTTCCCTTCAAGCAGTCCCATCGTCACCCCGTCCGTTCTTAGACAAAACGATACAATTATAGTTTCCTATCGGGTCGTATCCTGCTGCCAGAATTTTATCCGGAGCGCGCGACACGCCAAGCCCCTCCGCGAAACAGCGATCCGTCAAACAGAGCGCACCTGCCGCAACGTTCATGGAAAACGCCGCCCCCATAGTCTCTCCGAAAAATCCCTTCACGCCGTGCGCGACCTCTGCATATGGCGCTTCAACCGCGATGGCGCGGGCTTCAATCTCGTCGAAATACGATCCGTTCGCGGAGGACAAAACGACATCGGCGCCGCCGTTTTTATCAAGACATTCCCGCAACGCCAGTCTCATACTCATTTCCGACTCCTCGTCACTAAGCCTCTTTACGAGGGGGTATCCGCTGAGAGCTGAGACCGAACTTTCACCGACCAGGCAGCGCGAAGCTTCATTCCTTTGCCCGAGCGCGAATACGACCGTAGCTTCATTGATGCATACGCCTGAGGCGATCTCATTTTTTTCGAGAGACGCGAATAAATCCGCATCGTACTCCTCGACCGCGCCGGCGAAGATGACATCCGCCCTGTCCATTTCCAGGAGTAACTTCGAGTAAAGGAAAATATTGCCTCCTATCAAAACGGTGCTCGGCCCCTTCATGTTCAATTGGATGCAGACCTGGCCGACGCAGGCGTTCGCGACTGTGCCAGAGAAAAGAGACGGGCCGCACAGATCCGGTTCCCCCTCGGCCACGGACAGGCAGAAGGCTACGTTAGACGACATCGAACCATATCCCGTAGTGAAGATGGTTCCGCCGCGAAATGGATCGGCGGTTCTGCCCGATTCTCCAGCATCGCGCAACGACTGAACGGCAGCCGCAACCGCAAGTCTGGAGTAGCGATTCACTCTTCTCAGTTTTTGTGCTGGAACGCCAGCATCAAACACTGTCTCACGCGATTGTTTCGTGACGCGCCAACCGAGGCCATCGCCGTTCAAACGTTTGCTCAAGAATTTAACATCCGTCCCGGCCGCACTTATCATTCCTATTCCGTTTATCGCTGTCTTGAAATCGATCATTCTTTGTTATCTCGTCTGATATAGCACGTCAGCGTTCCGACCGCTACGTCCTTACCTTCCATGAACGCTCTGCACTTCAGCCTGAAAAATCCGGCGCCTTCAACATCCAATGCAGCCTCGGCGAAAAGACGGCAGTTCGGCGTCACCTTCGACAAAAATTTGACGCTGTCGACCTTGGCCAGGTATAGTTTTGTTGCGGGCTCGTCCTCCCTGTAAAATGCCATGGCCGATATTTGAGCCATAATCTCTATCACTAGCACTCCGGGAAATATCGGCTCGCCGGGGAAGTGGCCGTCGCACCAAAACTCCCTCTCCCCAATATCCTTGTATCCAATCGCCATACGCCCATATTCAAGCTCTGTCACGCAATCTATCATCAGCATCGCGCCTCTGTGCGGAAGCGCCTTCATGACTCCGTCCCTGTTGATCGGGCCAGTCATCTCTCAGATCTCCCCACGAGGACACTCGCGATATTGCCGGCGAAAGCGTATGAATTAGAAACGCCATAATTAATCTCATAGGGGCACGCGACTGAGTCGATGAAACAATCAGTCTCTATCGGGCGTTCGAGGTTCGGCAGCGGCATATACGCCTGGTTTTTCACTGCCATGACGAGGGCGGCAAGCTCAATAGCTCCGGATGCCCCCATGCAGTGACCGATGAGCGCCTTCGTCGAAGTTATGCTTGGTTTTTTTGCGTCGCCGTACAATTTTTCAATGGCCTGGAGTTCCATCTGATCGTTTATTGGCGTTCCTGTGCCGTGAGCGTTCACGTGGGACACATCCCCAGCGACGAGTCCGGCTTCGCGCAGAGATTCCTTCATAGCGTGTATCACGCCGAGTCCCTCAGGATCGGGGCTTGTCACGTGATACGCGTCGTTCGCGAGCCCATAGCCCATAACTTCGGCGTATATGCGCGCGCCGCGCGACAATGCGGCCTCGTACTCCTCGAAGATAAAAAATGCCGCACCTTCCCCTATGTTTATTCCGTCGCGGTTCTCGTCGAATGGATTGCACAAGCCTCCGCTCAGCAATTTAAGGGAGTGAAATCCGTAGGCTGCCATCTTGGTCAGGGGATCGGCGCCGCCAACGACACAAAGATCGCACATCCCATTTCCGATGAAGTCGTATGCCATTCCGGCCGCCATCGTACTGGCGGCACAGGCAGCCGAACTCACGAAGGATGCGCCCTTTACGCCGCACAGATCGCGGAGATGGGGCAAATAGTCGTTGATATTCTCCAGATATCCAGGGAGGGTTTTCCCCGATTTTTTCGCCGTCGCGTATTCCATTATGGGATCCGTTGTGGCCAGTAGCGTTCCGAAGCACAGCCATGCCCTCGTTCCCAGCGCCGCTATTTGCGCTCTGTTGAGGCCACCGTCGCTCATCGCTTCCGCGAGGGCTTCTCGGGCAAGCGACTTCAACCTGGTATCGCAGGTCGGCGAGGCGGAGGCGGGCGGAAAATCGCCGCTGATTTCGCCGAATTGCCTGGTCGAGAGTTTTTCCGTAGAAAAAAGTTTACACTCTACAAACCCGGTCAAGCCTTCCGAACAGCTTTTAAAAAAAACGTCCCGCCCTCGCCCATTGGAAGCGACAACCCCAATCCCAGTTATAGCAGTCCTTTTAGCGGCTCGGTTCATTTATTGGCGTCTCCGGAGCATTTCCTGATATAATCAGCTATGCGCCTTATGGTCGTGAGGTTTGGCATGTCGTTCGCGTTCACCTTTATACCCCACTCCTCATAGATCAGAACAACAAGTTCGAGCCCGTCAACGGAATCGAGACCTATATTTTCGCCCTCTCCCTTCACGGATTCAAAGAGCGAAGCGTCCTCAGATATCGAATCCGCGTCCATATCGGTCAATTCAAGCCTTTCTACTATCTTCCGAGCTATTTTCCCTTCGAGGCCGGAAAGATCAGCCATCACATATCACCATCCCTCGATAAGGCATCCCTGAGCACTTTAAATTTATATTCTGCCTATTTTTTTTTCGAAATTGAGCTGTATTTTTTCGACGCTTGTCATCCTGTATAAAATTTTTCTCGCGAAGGCGAGCGCGGAGGTGTTGCTGTCGTAAATAGCATACGCGGCCCTCCTGTATCCAAATTCCTTGAAGCGCCGCATCGATTCGGCTATAGTCAGCAGTAAAACGCCTGTGTTCTTGTACGCCTTCGCTACAGATATTTGCTCGAATACCGCGCTCACGACATCGGGGCCGGTAACGAGGCAATACGCGACCGGATGTTCTTCCTTCAGCGCGACCGAACTTACAGACCTCAAAATGTTGCAGCCCTCGCCATCAAGAAAGGGCGATATTTCAAGATTGTTCCCGAATTCATTCGAGGCAGACTCGCGAAGTTCCGTCATTACCGCGTCTTTGGCATTTTCGAACGTCACGGCGCTGAAACCATCCTCCTCCAGCCACCGAATGAGCCTGCCGCCAGTGCGCGCCATATATTCATCCCAACCTCGGTAGTCCTGTTCACCACAACGGAATATCCGCACTTTGTCCGTTATCGCGTACTCTTTTCTTATCAAAAAATCGCTTATAAAGCCACACCCTGGATCGTTTCCAGCAACGCAGATCTTTACAGCTTCCAAGCGTATTTCGCCGCAAATTGTCTCCGCCTCGCTGAGTAACCGGGAGCATGTCCCGCATAAACGATATTTATCCAGCACGTTTACAATTTGCGCTAAGAGTCTGTTTGCGCTGCGATCCGCTCTGCAAATGAGATAGCCCATAGGATCGTATTCATCGAAAGAAGATAAGACGAACCCATCCTTACCTATGTTCCTGATGTAGTAAAGAGCCCTGCGGTTTACATCACCATATATTTCGTAAAACTCGTCAGGCGATATTTTCCGTATGTTGACCCCTGTGGTCGTCGCGGTAGCCTTCAAACTAATTTTCCCTCCGATATTCTCTGTGCGCAACGTAAAATAACCATGTCATAACAAATCGATAATAACCAGCAAAATAATAACGGCAAGGACTCTCTTTGGTCATAATTAACTCGATTAAAGTTTAAAACCAAAGGAGTTCCTTGCCTTGAACCGACTGACACAGAGTTCACAGATGTTGGTACAAGGTCGAGCTTCTGAGCTGAGTTCAGACAACATAGCCACCAGCTCGTCAAAGCGATTCAGAAAAAATGGACGCAAGCGGCCACATGAAATTTTTATATTCTGCCGACTATTGCTTTGTCATGGTGCGAGGGGCTATTTGGAACTGTGAGGTTTGATTAATTAGAGGTGAAAGTCCATAGTAATTGTCGTACCGGCAACTCCGCAGCTCGTTTGCGTTTGTGTGCCCTTGCCGCCGGCCACTGCTTCGAGTTCGTCCTCGGACATCTCGTCGCCGCTTTTTTTCGACAGATATTCCTTCGCTTCAGCGAGCGTGAAGGCGAAACCCGCCTTCTTGCTTAGCGGCTCGAGTGCCATCAACGTTGCGTCGTCCAGATCCGTGAATGTCGCGCCCTCTTTGACGTTGTGAGCCTTCATTATCGCGGTGAACTCGGTTGCAAGCGCTTTGTCGGTTGTGACCTTCTTATAAAAATCGGTAAACTTGCTCATTCGTAAAACCTCCCTTTATTTTTTACCGCTACTTTAGGGCAGTTAATGCGGCATACCCCGTACAACCTAGCGGATGTACGCTAATTCCACACCGTCTCCGCAGCGTTCACCCTGGAACGGTTGTCAATCTGGATACAAGAACCTCTGCGCGACGAACAAAATATGCGCCCACTCACAGCATCAATATCCTCATCGCCGATGTTTTCCATGGCATATATTATTATATGTTATCATTTCATGTCAACAACAAACTAAATAACTAAATAACGAAATAAATAACTAAATAATAATTTAAATAACTAAATAGATAAATAAATAACGAAATAGATATATTTGCTTCTCCAAGAATTAAGTCATTGTGATTCGCTGTCACGTCAATATCCTCAGAGAATTTCTCTATTGCCCCGAACACATTGGGCAGAGATGTCCCACATTTGACAAAAAATCCCCCTTGCGATCTTTGCGCCGCAAGGGGACAGATCTACTCGTATTATTCATTTTGTTGCTGAACCAAGGCAGCCTGTGGTGTCGCGTCTCTTGGTATGAGGTTGGCAAAACTTACCTGCCGTTTATGTCAATTCCCCTGTCGGAGCCTTATGATCGACACCTCGTCGCCGCCCAGTTTCAACGACGCTTCATCGAAGACCGTCTCCGTCATCAGAAGACCGTTTTTCGACGCTTTGAGCGGAGTGGGTATCCGTTCGCCGTTTCTAATTACAAACAGCGAGGGTTGTCCCATGGCTTTTTTCGCGTCGCCTGGCATGACGAAGAACGTCCGGCCGTCCGAATCGTAGACGGACTTTGGCGTCCAGGTTATTTTTTTATGCCCGCCGCCGAGCGGCTTTATCGAGTATGAGAAGTTCAGGTCGGCGGCGTCGACGCGCTTTGACTCCGCCGTTTTTTCGCTGCCGCCGTCGTCGATGATGCCGTATCTTGCGAGCAGGTCGCGGTAACGCCCTGGCGGAATCGGTTCTGCCTCGTGTTTTACAGTCTCAGGGTATTTGAATCCTACGTAGGCCATGTGGAGGCCGTCGAGACTCGACGATAGATCCATGGAATAGGTTCTGCGGTCCGTAGAGATCGCGAGGTTTGTTTTCAATCCTGGAAAGAACGGCCGCAGCAGTATATGGGTCACCAGATTGCCCAAATCGCCGTTCCAGGCGGCGGATACGGACCACTCCCGTCCGTCGGATATGCTGAAGTTCTCCACCCGTTCGCCCGGTTCGAGCTCGATATCGGTTATCATCCCGGTCCTGCAAAGTATTTCGGGCCGCGTTACGCCGAACTGGAAATCGCGCCGCGCCCTGTTTATCATGTAGGGGCGCGAAGGGGACGAACCATCTTCCACGGGCGCCGCGCCCGTAGCCCTCAGCCACTCTTCCACCATTTTCGATGCGTCGTCCATAGGAGCTGAAGCGCCTTCGCCGTCGAACCTGCTCGGCAGCAGCACTGTTTCCGCATCCGACGCCGCGCAAGGCAATACAAATAACGCCGGCCACAGGATCGTCAAAACCAACATAAACCACAAGCACGCACATTTTTCGCGCATCTTCACACCTCGCTTCATCAAT
>JAITOL010000058.1 GCA_031289955.1 Synergistaceae bacterium | reverse complement strand
TATGCCGATTTCCTAAAATCGACACGGATAGTCTCAATATATTGTTGCTGACCGTCATTATTATTCATAGATTTCGAAAAAAAGTAATTGCCTGTTCCGGTGTTTATTCGTGTCGATTTCACTCCAAATGTAATAAACACCGGACGCACACTTGATTCTACACTCTCAATCTTATGGCTTACACGTGGGGCATGGCTTGAAACCTTCTTCGATGGCTTTTTCGCGGCTCTCGATGATTATACGGTTTTTCGCGTTCATTGTCGCGGCTCCGTCGCAGGAAGGGCGATGAAACACACGACTGTTTTTTGTTCCCAACGTATTCGATTTCAATGTTGGTGGTTTTGTCAGGGCTTGAGGTTTTATTTCCTGAATCCTGACCCCATAAACCGCGCCCCGCTTGGCGTGCTTCGGCTTGAGAGACGCTGAAATAATCGTCATAACGCACGGTGCGCGGGAAAGTCATCTGTTGGGCGTAACCGTCCAACAGCAAGCGAGCGTTGAACATGCGCTCGCGAATCTGTTTGTCGTCAGCTTCGCCTTTCGGCTCTACCAGCCAGACATAGGCCAACAAACGCCCGTATTGGTCGCGAAGTTCCACGTCAAATTCGAGCCATACGTCGCGTCCGGCCAGTGCCTTCGTCGTAAAATCCGACGCTTCCGGGCCGTAGGGTTGGACTCCTTTGGTCAGGTGTTTCGTTTCGGGAGTGTTTACGCCAATAAGCCGCACGTGTTCTTTCTTCCCCTGATAGACGACTTCAATGGTGTCTCCGTCAACGACGCGGCGTACCTTGATTTTCTCGAGCAATTCCGCCGCTGAGGTTGTCGAAGAGGCGAACAGCGCCAGTATAATCAAGAGAAAAAGGGAAACGAGCATTTTTTTCATGTTCTGCTGATATTCGTACATGTCAGATAATACGCCTCGTCTCTTAAATTGAGTTGAAGTTGTCCGTATTCGTAGCAGTTTATTTCTTCCGCAACATTATACCGCTATCGGCGTTCGAGCGGATATCGATATCCTAAATCAACCAACAACTGAGAAAGGCGCCAGATGACCTACGACGAACGGGAAAACAGCCCCGCCGAACGCCGGAGCCGGAAAGAGAGACATGATTATGCTCTGGCGTTGTTCTCCGAAAAGTCTTAAAATTGAAAAATCGTTATCCGAACGTCAGCGCGTCCGCCCGGCGCGGGAATTTGGGTGTGGACTATGTGTGGTTCAGGGGATTCGGCTGTGGGACGCAAATTGAATATAATGCTCTGGGTCGTTGCGCTCGGATTTTTCATGCAGACGCTCGACACCTCCATCGTGAACACAGCTCTGCCGTCCATGGCACAGAGCCTTGGCGAGTCCCCGCTGCACATGCAGGCCGTCGTCTTCTCGTACTCGCTCATGATGGCCGTCATGGTCCCGGCATCTGGGTGGCTGGCCGACAGGTTCGGCACGCAGAGGATCTACTTGTTCGCCATCTGCGTCTTCACAATCGGCTCGCTCTTCTGCGCGGCTTCGCCGAATCTGACATTCCTCATCTGCTCGCGGGCTATTCAGGGCTTCGGCGGCTCGATGATGCTGCCTGTCGGGCGTCTTGCCGTGCTTCGCAACTTCCCGGGGGATGGTTTTTTGCCGGCAATGAGCATTGTGACAGTAGCTGGCCTCGTGGGACCGCTGATGGGACCGACTCTCGGCGGTCTGCTCTGCGAGGTGGCCTCGTGGCACTGGATATTTCTGATCAACATCCCAGTCGGACTCGCCGGCGCCACCGCGACGCTCGCCTACATGCCAAACGACCGCCTGATCGGTGTAGAGCGCTTCGACGTCATCGGCTACTTTCTGCTCGCCGTCGCCATGCTGGCCTCCTCCCTGTCGCTCGACGGCTTCGAGGGCGGGTTGACCCCGATGACGACGGCGCTCGCTTTCGCGGGCGCCCTCTCTCTCTTCGTGTACATCCGCTACGCCATGACGGCAGCGTCGCCGCTGTTCAATCTGCGAATCTTCAGCATCACCAGCTTCAGAATCGGCCTCTCGGGCAACTTCTTCGCGAGGCTGGGAAACAGCGCGATGCCCTACCTCCTGCCGCTCTTCATGCAAACGTGCATGGGCTATTCCCCCCTCCGCGCGGGAATGATGCTGCTGCCGTCGACAATCGCCGGGATGCTGGCCAAAAACCCCGCCACCCGCCTCATTCAGCGCTGTGGGTATCGCCGGATTCTGGTCATCAACACGACACTGGTCGGCGCGGCCATGGCATCGTTCACCCTCCTCAAGGAGGACGCGCCGACGTGGGAATTGAGCATCCTCATGCTCTTTTTCGGCGCCGTCAACTCCATCCAGTTCACAGCCATGAACACGTTCACCCTGAAAGATCTGCCGGAGCGGGACGCTGGAAGCGGCAACAGCATGCTCTCCATTGTGCAGATGCTCGCGCTCGGCATATCGGTTGTGATAGCGACAATAATGCTGGGGGTCTTTCAGGGCGCCTTCAGCGCGGAGAACCTGCCGGCGGCATTTCACGCCGCTTTCGCCTTCATAGGCGTCATCACGGCGATGTCCTCCGCTATTTTCAGCCGCGCGTGACTGTCGCGCGCCGAATATCCCGCAATTCAAGTTACGCAGATATCTACCGATAAAATATAGAGATATAATCATAAATTCCACGGCTCTAAAAAATCCGGGCCGAGATACGGAGTGATTGGACTATGAGCAGCACGGACAGCATCTCTTATTCCTCGTACCTCGCGAGCCTGTACTACGACAGGAAGCACGGCGGCACGTCCACGGAAAGCGCCAGCAAGACGGGCGCGGCACAAGGGTCGGGTGCGGGTACAGCCGAAGGGGCCGGAAATTCGGCGCCGAATGTCGATCTCTCCGAAGTAGGCTCCGCCACGAGGGAGACCGAGGTCAATGCGGCGTACAGCGACAAGAACGGCTCGTCTCTCGACCTGATAGACTCGTTCGACAACGGAGGAGAAGTGTGGGCGGGACTCGATGGATCATCGACGACCAACGGCCCTGTCGTGTACGTCGAGGTGATTGAGCAGGGCGCCCAGCGGGCGTTCCTCGTCGAAATCAACAAAATAAGCCTCTCGACCATGACAGCGGTCGAGGCGTACGCACTGACGAGGTTCGTGGGCGGGAATATTCTGGAGTCCGAATCGGCCGGCGGCGTCACGGCGAGCGACATCCTGGGAGGAGCGACGTCCGGCCTCGACGCCGCGACGAAGGCGAAGCTGTTCATCGCGGACGCGAACTACATGAACGCTGTTAAAAATGACATTTATAACTATCAGCGAGGCCTCGACGCCGCGAGCCAGAACTTTCAGAACTCGCTTTTGGAGGCAATCGGCAAAACGGGCGGCACGAGCGCGCTCGACAAGCTCTTCCTGTAAAACCATGGCGCGGGGACGCCATGAGTCAGCCGGCCCTACACTCCGATAAACCGTCTGCCCTCCGAAAGACCGTATTTCACCGCAAACTCCGCCCCGCTCAGCTTCGCATCGCCGGGGACGCAGAGGTTTGTCAGAAGGAGCGCGCCATCGGCACTCTGAACCAAGATGCCGCTATCGCCTACGCTCAGTACCCGCCCGACCTCCCCGCCGACTGAGGGAGCGCCGCCTTTTTTGCAGCCGTACACCCGCACCTCGACTCCGTCATCCATCCGGGTCACACCACCAGTGCCAGGGTTGCCGGCGCGTATTCTGCGGCTGTTCGTCTCGACCGAGGCGCTCCAGTCCAATATGAGATGCTCGCGCCCGAGCGGCGGGTCGTAGCTCGATGCGGAGTCGTCCTGTCTCATTCTCGGAGGGTTTCCGGACGCGATGAGCCGCACCGCCTCGCAGATGGCGGACAGGCCCAGCGGATATATTTTTTTGAAATAAAGGCTCTTGAAATCGTCGTCCTCCGCGACCTCCACGCGCTTTTGTACGATCACGTCCCCCGTGTCCATGCCCTCGTCCACAAAATAGATCGACAGACCAGCCATAGTGTCCCCACTGAGGATTGTCCAGGGAAGAGAACTGATTCCACGGTGCAGGGGAAGCAGGGAAGGGTGAAAGTTGATAGTGCCCAGAGGGGCGAGACTCGCGAGAGATTTTGGCATGTACAGTGTCACGAACGCCATGGCGATGAGATCGGGCCTACGCTCGGAGACCCACTGGGCGACGTCCGGTTTTTTTAGGCTTCCTGTCCTCATGTAGTCTATCTTTAAATCCCTCGCGACGATCTCGACCTGATCCTCCCGATCCGAGTCCGACGTGCCAACCACAGCGCCAACAATTTCAGCGCCGTCCTTTGCGAGTGCCGACAGCGCGTCGGCGCCGAAAGCTTTCTGCCCGATCAATAACAAACGCATCGCGAGACCCCCCATGTAGAAGCTTTTTAAGTAACTCGATTAATGTGAAAGAAATCTTGATGCCGTGATTATACCCGATGCGGCCCACGGGAGAAAGGGGTCGTCAATGCGATCGAGATATATGCTATACTACGGAAATCAGTTGCGCAGACACGACCCGGCATGGCGAAAAAAAGAATACACTAAAGTGGGGATATAAATGTATCTTATCATCAACGACCGCACATCACCACAGTTCAACCTCGCGTTCGAGGAATACGCGCTGACAGAGACGGACTTCGAAGCTGTCGTCCTCTGGCGGAATTCGAAGGCCGTGATAATCGGCTGCAGCCAGAACGCGGTGGAGGAAATAGACCTCGAGTACACCCGTAAATACGATATACCCGTCATCCGCCGACTATTTTATGAAGCACACGCCCGGCATCGAGCGATACGAGATGACGCCGGAGGATATCGCGGCCACGGAGGGGCTCGCGCGGGGGAAATACTCCTCATGGGACTGGAATTTTGGAAAATCCCCCTCCTACAACATGGAGCGCTCCAGGCGCTATGACTTCGGCATCGTCGACTTGAAACTATCTGTCGAGGGCGGCACGATAGAGGATATGCATATATACGGAGACTTTTTCGGGACTGAGGACAGGGGCGGCTTGGAGGAGATGATGCGCGGGACGCGCCACGAGCCGTCCGCGATAAGGGCTGCCACGGAGGGCATCGACATCGGGGGCTATATCGCGGGAATGACGCTGGACCAGTGGATCGACCTCGTATATTGACACTTCTGGCCGCCCAGGATAGACGCATCAAAATTTTGGCTATATCATGCTGAAAATGTTGACGTCATTCTAATTTTGTGTCTGATAATTTGGGAGGGCTCTCGTGGATTCTGTGGAAATCAGATTTCAATATATTGAGACTGAATACGTGAAAGCGGAGAGGAAGTACCTGTTTGCAGGCAGGGTCTTGAGCAAATTCATGATAGTTTTTATCCCGCTGTTTTTCGCGTTTTCGTTATATTCTTTCATCGCTTCCCGCATGAGCCCATACGTCAGTATTTTCTGCCTCGGGGTCTCAGGCGTTGGGATATTGTTTGAGCTTACGCTATATTTTTATGTCCCCCGCCGAAATTTTAAAATGATCTCCAAGTTGCGCGAGGAATATTTTTTAAAATTTTCCGGCGACGGAATAGTCTTCAAAACCCAAACGATAGATTCCAGCCTGAAATGGGACATATATTCCGCGTTGTGGGAAAGCGACGATTTTTATTATCTG
>JAITOL010000188.1 GCA_031289955.1 Synergistaceae bacterium | reverse complement strand
GTAGCGAATAACGCCCTGCGCGGCATAGACAGAATCGTGCCGGTCGGGTCGGCGCTCGATATAGGCGTAGTGTGGGACGGCTACGACATCGTCCGGACGTTGTCCCGCGTTGTGGAGATTTCAGGGAATGGGAATTTTTGAAAGTGTCTAAAATGATTTGGGGCAGGCCTTACATATGGATGATATCGAAAAAACCAGGGTAATCCAATCGATGAAGGGTATATCTTCCGGCGAAACGGGCGCCAATTTTCCCATACGCCTGGATGATATGTCCGTTATAGGCTATCTGAGAGCGATTGACCGCAACATTCTTGGAGATATGGAATTGACCGGCAGGATGGCCTCAGCTCGAACGCGATACAAAACATGTTTCCTGACGCAATTCGACGTCACCCCGGAGAACAAAAGAAGCTGGCTCGAACACAGCGTCCTGCGGAATGAAAAAAAAATGCTGTTTCTTGTGGAGGCGGAAGACCACATCGTAGTTGGGCAGGATGGTTTTACGCTTCAGAACAATGGGATTTTTTCGTTGGATGGAACCATTCGCTGGCACAAATATGGGCACAAGGAACTATATGTACGCTGCGGCATAGAGAGGGCGGCTATATGTTTTTTCCTGTTGAGTTGCTGTTTGTCCACTACAGAGGTTTTTAAGGATAATATCCCCAATGTGAAAAATTCGCTCAAAATGGGACACGAAATAGTCAAAGAACATAAATTATTTTTGTCAGAAAAAGACGGAGTTTTCCGTTACAATAAGATCGGCGACGACGCAAAGTCGAATACTGACAGAACTCTTTTATCTTTTGAGATGAGCAGAGAGCGTTTTTTATGCCTGCATCCTGGTATTTCGGAAAGTTACAGGCGGGCATAGCCGTTTTGCGCAAGGAGTTGGGTAAAATAATGGATAATTTTACAGATCACACCTTCATAATCGCCGAGATCGGCTCAAATCACAACAGGTCTCTTGGGTTAGCCAAAGAGCTGATCGACGCCGCTTCCGACGCGGGAGCGGACGCCGCCAAATTTCAGATATACAGCGCGCCCACGCTTTATTCGGTGAAAGACGAGGACGAGCTGGGCTATGACGGCGCTAACGTCTCCAGGCTTATAGAAAGCGTCGAAACCCCGCGAGAATGGCTGCCCGAACTGGCGGATTATTGCCGGGCAAAAGGTATCATATTTTTCGCCACGCCGTTCGACCTAGCGGCCGCAGACGAGCTCGACGCAGTGTCGAACCTCTTTAAAATCGCGTCGTTCGAGATCGTCGACCTGCCTTTGATTCGCAAAACGGCGTCGAAGGGCAAGCCGATGATAATAGCAACCGGCCTCGCGAATATGGGCGAGATCGAGGACGCGCTCGCCGTGTGCCGCGAGGAGGGAAACGAGAACGTAGCGCTGCTTCAGTGCGCGTCGTGCTATCCGTCGCCCGCTTCGATAATGAATTTGCGCGGCATGGAGACGATGCGCCGCGCGTTCGGAGTGCCAGTCGGGTTGTCCGACCATACGCTCGGCGTCCATATAGCAGTCGCGGCGGTTGCCATGGGGGCTACCATTATAGAAAAGCATTTTACCATGGATCGCAGGCTGAAGGGCCCGGATCACTCGTTTGCCATCCAGCCTAATGAGTTGGGCGAACTTGTGCGCCAGATAAGAGAGGTCGAGTCGGCGTTAGGCGACGGTATGAAGCGCGGGCCGTCGGAGGAAGAGCTCACCGCTTACGGCTACGCGAGGCGCAGCATCCACGCTGCGCGCGACATCAAAAAAGGCGACATCATCACAAGCGACGCGCTGATCATCAAACGTCCAGGGCACGGCGTCAGGCCGAAATATAGGGATTGGGTGATAGGAAGGCGCGTCGCGCGCGATATAGCCGCCGACTCGTGGATCACGATGGATATGCTGGAGTGAAAATGTCTGAAAAACTGCTTGACTTGTACTGCATAATAAAGTACATTTTGCGGGGAGGTGATTTTTGATGTCCAGCGTTCAGAAAGGGCGCCCGCAAAACATTACGGTTACGACCCGCGTACCTCTTCACCTAAAACAGCGTTGGCAGCAGGCTGCCGCCATAAGGGGACTCACGCTCACGGATTTTCTGATTACGGCAGTCAACAACGCGACCGGCAAGGTGTTCGAAGAAGAAGAGAGGATAGAGCTTTCCGAAAGGGATTCACTTTTGCTTGCGGAATTGCTAGCCCGGTCTCCAAAGCCGAATGAGCGCTTGACTGAAGCGGTAGCCAAAGAACTCGATAATATGAGAAATTATTAAATGCCTTTCAAAATCATTCATGCTGAAAAAAAGCATATCCTGAAAGATTTCTGTTGCGGCACGCCTGAACTTGACAAATACCTGAAACAGTACGCCGGGCAGGATTTACGCAGAAATCTCGCGACTCTTTTTGTCGCGGTCGAAGATGGAGAGGACAAGGTTTTAGGTTACTATACACTCTCAAATACCGGGGTAAGCACTCAAATCATTCCCTCCTCGTTGCGGAAAAAACTGCCGATGTATGACGATGTGCCGGCAATACGCATCGGAAGACTGGCAGTCGATCAGAGTGTTCAAGGGCAGGGATTGGGCGCTCGGTTACTTGCCAATGCCGTCATTATGAGTATATCAACCGTTTCCGCCTGGGCATTGATGGTCGTTGACGCCAAAGACGAAGCGGCATGCGCGTTTTACGGTAAATTCGGTTTTGAAGCTCTGGAAGACGATGAAAAACATCTGTTCGCAACCCGAAAAAATTTAGAGGCCTTGTTCCTCGTCAAGTCGGAATGAAAAAACGTTTGACATGCGATACGGAGTAA
>JAITOL010000144.1 GCA_031289955.1 Synergistaceae bacterium | reverse complement strand
CGTTTATTTTTTGTCTTTTTACCAATGAGATAGGGAGGTTGAGGAAATGAAGCGCGTTTTGACCGTGGCGGGATCGGATTGCAGCGGAGGCGCCGGCATTCAGGCGGATTTGAAGACGTTCTCGGCCCACGGGGTTTTCGGGATGAGCGTCATAACGTCGGTGGTGGCGGAAAATACGAGCCGGGTCATATCGTTTCAGGACGTGACGCCGGATATGATATCGGACCAGATCGACGCGGTGTTCGAGGACATAGAGGTCGACGCCGTCAAGGTGGGTATGCTCTCATGCGCGGCGACGATGAGGGCCGTGGCCCGGAAACTGGAGGAATACCAGCCCAAGTGGGTCGTGACCGATCCTGTGATGTACGCTAAAAACGGCGCTCCTCTCATGGATCCGGCGTCGACCGACACGCTGGTCTCCGACGTGCTGCCAAGGTCCGACGTCGTAACGCCGAACATTCCCGAGGCTGAGCGTATCGCAGGCATTGGGATAAAAACGCTGGACGACATGAAGCGCGCGGCGGAATCGATCCGCGAAATGGGGCCGCGATATGTGATCGTAAAGGGCGGGCATTCGTCCGGAGACGCGGTAGACGTGCTTTTGGGCGACGCTGGTTTTCAGTTTTTCTCGTCGGAGCGGATCGATACGAAGAACACTCATGGCACCGGCTGCACGTATTCGTCGGCCATAGCGTCGAATCTTGCGCTAGGTTTAACGGTCGAGCGAGCTGTGTCCCGGGCCAAAAGCTATGTGACCGGGGCGATCAGGCGCGCGATCACGATTGGGCGCGGATATGGCCCGACGAATCATTTTTTCGACATGTACGTCAACGGGTTGAGGGAGGAGACTACGGATTATGAATGACATTGCTCGCGAATCGCTCGAAGCGTTCGCGAAAACCCTCGTCGCTGTGAGGCGCGTCAAGCCGCTCGTGCACCACATCACGAACTACGTGACCGTGAACGACTGCGCGAACGCGACGCTGGCGATAGGGGCGTCGCCGATAATGGCCGACGCCGCGGAGGAGGCCGGAGATATAGCGGCGATATCATCCTCGGTCGTCCTCAATATCGGCACGCTGAACCCCCGAACGATCGAATCGGCAATATCGGCCGGGCGCAGGGCCAATTGCCTCCGCAAGCCGGTGATATTCGATCCTGTCGGGGCCGGCGCCTCCAAACTCCGCAACGACGCGACCGCTCGGATACTGGGGGAGGTCGACGTGAGCGTGATACGAGGCAATATCTCCGAGGTCGGTTTCATACTGGGGCTCGGCACGTCCGCGCGTGGCGTCGACGCTTCGGAGGGCGACAGGGACGCCGATTCGGGCCGCGTCGCGCTCGAATGTGCCGCAAAATTGAAATGCGTCGTGGCGGTCACCGGCGCGGTAGACGCTGTTTCAAACGGCGTCCGCACCGTCAGGATAAAAAACGGTCACGAGGCCATGGCGGGCGTCACCGGGACGGGATGCGTCTGTTCGTCGCTCGTCGGCTCGTTCTGCGGCGCTTCGCCGGACGCCCTCTTCGAGAGCGCGGTATCAGCGATAGCATCCATGGGGATAGCGGGCGAGATAGCTTTTGAGAGGGCCGGCGCTCTGGGGAACGGGAGTTTCCGCGTCGCCCTCATAGACGCGATTGGCAAACTGGACGAAGCCGCCTTCATGGGGCGGGCGAAACTGTATGAAGCGTGAGATCGATTACTCGCTCTATCTCGTGACAGACAGGGATCTTATGAGCGCTCCGGACCTGGAAACGGCGGTCGAACGCGCCGTCAAAGGCGGCTGTACGTTGGTTCAGTTGAGGGAGAAGACGGCTGGTTCGCGCGAGTTTTTCGAGACGGCCGTGCGGGTGAAGGCCGTTACCGACTCATACGGGGTTCCGCTCATCATAAACGACAGGCTCGATATAGCGCTCGCCGCTGACGCTGACGGAGTCCACATCGGGCAGGACGACCTGCCGGCGGATGTCGCCAGGCGTCTGATCGGGAGCGGGAAGATACTTGGCGTGTCTGCGTCGTCCCTTGGCGAGGCTGAGGAGGCAGTATGCGCCGGGGCGGACTATCTCGGGATAGGCGCGATGTTCGCCACGGGAACGAAGACGGACGCGGATCTCGCGACAATGGACGAACTGCGGCGCATCCGCCGCGCCCTGTCCATCCCCATCGTCGTGATAGGCGGCATAAATCAGGCCACCGCGCCGTCGTTCAGGGATATTGGGATCGACGGGCTGGCTGTGGTCTCGGCGATAATTGGCGCTCCCGATATAGAGGCCGCGTCTCGCGAGATGAGGGAGGTATGGGATGGCTTCAAGCGCTGAACCGGCCCATTTTTCACGAATTGATATGAAAAGGCCCGGTTTGAGGTTCCGCGCTGCGATATTCGACCTCGACGGAACGCTGATAGATTCCATGAGCGTCTGGAAGCGCGTCGACAGGGTGTTTCTGGCAAAACGCGGCATCACGCCGCCGCCTGACTATTTCGACGCCGTGGGCGCACTGGGCTTTCTTGAGACGGCGCTTTACACGATCGAACGTTTTTCGCTGGACGAAACGGCCGACGAGCTCATGAGGGAATGGAACGAAATGGTGGCGGACGAGTACGCGCACAACATTAAGCTGAAGCCGGGCGCGGGGGAATACCTCGTCCGGCTCCGGGACGCGGGGATCAAAACGGCCCTCGCCACGAGCTCGACCGAGGAGCTGTGCGCGTCCGCGCTGTCGAACAACGGCATCGACCATATGTTCGACGCGATATGCACGGTGAGCGAGGTCGGGCGGGGGAAGGAATTTCCGGACATATTCATATATACGTCGGGCCGCCTCGGAGTCGGGCCCGAAGGATGCCTGGTCTTCGAGGACAACATAAAGGCGGCCATGAGCGCGAAGGCTGCGGGCATGGCGGTGTTGGGCGTTTATGACGAGACAGTCGGGGATCGGTGGGACGAGATGAAGCGAATCGCCGACGGCTGGATCATGGATTTCAACGATGCGCCGGAACCGTGACGGGGAGGGGTTTATATGTCTTTTTCAAGAAGCCTGAAGGAGTATTCGCGTGTCGCGTGGGAGGACGGTTATCGTCATCCGTTCGTGCGGGAGCTGGGGCGCGGGACGCTGGCCCGCGAGAGATTCAAGTTTTACATGCTTCAGGATTACAAATATCTCCTGTCGTACGCGGGGGTTTTCGCGCTTGGCGCGCTGAAGTCGGACACGGAGTATCTGATGTCCCGTTTTACGTATTCGCAGAACAAAATATTGAACGGCGAGATGGACATTCACCGGGCATATATGCGCGAGCTGGGGATAAGCGCCTCTGAAATAGCGTCGGCGAAACCGTCGCTTTACAACCGCGCGTATACGTCGAACATGCTGGCCGCCGGGCATGATGGCGGAGTGGCGGAGATAATCGCCGTGATATTCCCCTGCGCCTGGACATATCACGACTACGCGACCCGGCTTGCGGAGGATTATTCCGGCGAGCTGGAGGGCAATTTCTACAGGCCGTGGATAGAGGGATACGCGAGCGACGATTTCAGAAAATCGTTCGAGTGGTTTTACGACGCGCTGGACGAAGCCTGCCAATATAAATCCGAGGCCGAACTGGAGAGAATCAGGGAGCTATTCGCGTCGAGCGTGGAGTTCGAATACCTGTTCTGGGACATGTCGTACGACATGCGGATGTCTTATAAGATGGCGCCACGGTGAATATCAGCGGAGACATCGTTAGCTGCGGAGTTGGGGCTTGGGGCGCTCTTCGTCGTGCTGCGCAAGGAGTAACTCGCTTTAGAATATAGAAAACAAACACCCGGATTTGCCGCGCCATTTTGCGGAGCGCGGCAATCCAGACGCGTATAATGTTTGGATAAGCAGATATATATCGTGGTTGGACATGGGC
Organism: Synergistaceae bacterium; assembly: GCA_031289955.1. Classification (GTDB taxonomy): domain Bacteria; phylum Synergistota; class Synergistia; order Synergistales; family Synergistaceae; genus JAIRKI01. Next base: position 14,086 of record JAITOL010000144.1, on the reverse strand, counting down.
TAATTTGCGAGACTTCGCACTTGCTCCAAGGACAATCCAGCGCTCTCAGCGATAATATCCGGGGATACTCCTTTAACGAGAAGATTCCTCGCCATTTCTTCCTTGCCCTGTTCAATGCCGCTTTGAATAAGTTCTTTCGCTTTTTCCCTCTCGAGAAAGGGTATATACATAATCTTCCCCTCCTTGTCCAACTGCCGCCTGTATTTACCATATTGTTCGACAAGTTTTTTATCTTTCAGGTAGATTATACGCTCGATAAAGAGCATCAAATCCCTCTTGTCGTCCGTACTCCAACCGTGCTCCGCCAGGAGTCCGGACAGCTTACGGAGGTAACTGTATTTCTGATATTCCTTTTTGTTCTTAGCCGCGACCTTCGCCGCGTAAAGGACGAGGCTGATCGGATTATCGCTCGACAGAAGCTCGTCATCGTCAAGTTCCCTCAACACAAGATTATTATACTCATAAACGATCCTTGTGCCATAGTGAGAGTGCGAATATTTCTTTGTTTCAAGTTGAGGGCGAGTATCCGTGATGATTGCGAGCGCTGTTGGTTCCCTTCTGTAATGAGCGTAGATCAGACATCTGTAAAAATTCATCCTCTCTGGGAGATTCCCTCCTCCTCTGGCTTGGGCTTCCGCATGAAAAAGTATCCACTCGTCGCAACCATTTTTCAAAGGTACTTCCAGCACATAGTCAGCGAAATGAGCACTCTTGTGGATCTCGGGGTTGCCCGTATTCAGGATATCGCGAAATTCTTTTTCAAGAAAACGTGGCTTCACATTGATGTCGGCTTCCATGTAAAGTTCCGGCAGAGTTCTTTTGAGCAAACTGTAGAAAAAACGGTCGATTATATCTTTCCAGAACCCATCAGCGTCAAATCGCTCGTTTCTTACAGAGTCAGAGACGCGGTTATTTAGATCATCTGCCTTACATCTCATTTTCAAGGGCAATCACCTCACGTTAGACATATTATTATGTTAGGTCTCCGGTCAAAAACACATCCGGCAGAATGCTGATACTCTTTGTATTCCGAAAATGACGCCATCACAGTAAAAGTAGAATATAGAAAACAAACACCCGGGATTGCCGCGCCGTTTTGCGGAGCGCGGCAATCCGGACACGCGTATGTCCGGCCCGATTATTTTTCATCGCGCCGGGATTTTTTGATATATAATAATTTATGCTCTGCCGTTTGGGCGATTATTCTCGGCGCGTTTGTCGGTTTGACCGCAATATTCATTTTCAGTCGAACGAACGGCGCGCCGATGTGATGTTTTTAGAATCCATAATTTCAAGGAGGTAACGGGTATGGCAGGCAATAAATATGTTTACGATTTTAACGAGGGCGACGCCAGCATGAAGTCGCTTCTTGGCGGCAAGGGCGCCAACCTCGCCCAGATGAGCAAGATCGGGCTGCCGGTGCCGCCCGGGTTCATAATCACGACAGACGCCTGCAAGGCCTACTGGACGCAGGGAGAGAACCTGCTGGACGAAATATGGCCCAGCGTCCGCTCCTCCGTGTCCCGCGTGGAGGCTGCCACCGGGAAGAAATTTGGTTCCCTGGACAATCCGCTTCTCGTATCCGTACGCTCCGGCGCTCCCGTCTCGATGCCGGGCATGATGGACACCATACTCAACCTCGGCCTTAACGACGATACGGCCGAAGCGCTGGCGAAGACGTCCGGCGACACGCGATTCGCGTACGACAGCTATCGTCGTTTCATCCAGATGTTCTCGGACGTCGTGCTCGGTGTGAGCGCTGATTTCTTCGAGGAGAAGCTGCGGGATGTAAAACACACGCTGGGGGTCGAGTTCGACCATCAGATACCGGCGAACTCCCTCAAAAACCTCATAGCCGACTACAAGGCGATAGTCGGGAACGCGGGGAAGAAATTCCCGACCGATCCGGACGCGCAGCTGCGCCTCGCCATAGACGCGGTTTTCCGCAGCTGGAACACTCCTCGCGCCAATACATATCGCAAGATCAACAACATATCGGCCGACCTCGGAACGGCGGTCAACATCGTGTCGATGGTATTCGGCAATCTCGGCGACGACTGCGGCACGGGAGTCTGCTTCACGCGCAACGCCTCGACGGGCGAAAGCAAGCTCTACGGCGAGTATCTCGTCAACGCGCAGGGCGAGGATGTCGTGGCCGGAATCAGAACCCCAAGCCCAATCGCGGAGCTCGAGAAGGTCATGCCGGTTGTCTATAAGGAATTCTGCCGCATAGCCGATCTGCTCGAAAAGCACTACAAGGACATGCAGGACATAGAGTTCACGGTCGAGCGCGGCAAACTATACATTCTCCAGACCCGCAACGGCAAGAGGACGGCGGCCGCAGCCGTCAAGGTGGCAATGGACATGTTCCGCGAGGGGCTCATAGACGCGAAGACCGCGATAGAGCGCGTCGAGCCCGAGCAGGTCGAACAGCTCCTCCATCCGCAGATAGACCCCAAGGCGAAGTACGACGTTTTGGCCAAAGGTCTGCCCGCGTCTCCGGGCGCCGCCGTCGGCGAGGTTGTCTTCGACGCTGACGAAGCCGCCGAGAAGGGGAAGACTCTGCCTGTCATACTCGTCCGCCCCGAGACGACGCCGGACGATATCCACGGGCTCTTCGCCGCCCAGGGCGTATTGACGAGCCACGGCGGCATGACGAGCCACGCGGCCGTCGTGGCCCGCGGGATGGGCAAACCGTGCGTATCGGGCTGCGAGACCGTCAAAATCGACCTCAAGGCCCAGCGGTTCGCGGTTGGAGACGTCGTCGTGAACAAGGGCGACTTCATATCCCTCGACGGATCGCGTGGGTTCGTCATACTCGGCAAACTGCCGCTGACCGACGCGCAGTTTTCCGACGATTTCAAGGAGCTTCTCGAAAAAGCCGACGGCGTAAGCCATCTCGAAGTGTGGGCCAATGCCGACACCCCGGAGGACGCGCGGCGCGCCCGCGAGTTCGGCGCGCGCGGGGTCGGTCTTTGCCGTACCGAGCATATGTTCATGGCCTCCGACCGTCTGCCCGCCATGCAGAAGATGGTCATCGCCTCGACCCGCGAGGAAAGGGTCGCGGCCCTCTCCAGCCTCGAACCGATGCAGCGAGGGGACTTCGTTGGAATATTCGAGGCGATGGACGGGTATCCGGTCATAATTCGTCTTCTCGATCCGCCTCTGCACGAATTTCTGCCGAAGGTTCCGGATCTCGAGAAGGAGCTGGCCTATGTCGGCGAAAACAGCGAGCGCGGTCGCGTCATCAAGACTGAGATCATCCGCGCCAACGAGCTTCACGAGGTCAACCCGATGCTCGGTTTCCGCGGATGCCGTCTCGGCATAGTCTATCCCGAGATATTCGAAATGCAGATACGCGCCATAATCGCGGCGGCTATCGAGGTCTCCCGCAAGGGCACGAAGGTGCGTCCCGAGATAATGATGCCGCTCGTCGGAATCAAGGAGGAGATGAGGCGTCTCGAAGCCATGGCCCGCTCGATAGCGGGCGAAATGATGAAGCGCGAGAAGCTCGAGGTCGAATACAAGGTCGGAACGATGATCGAGGTTCCGCGAGCCGCCATGATAGCGGACGAAATTGCCGAGTACGCGGAGTTCTTCAGCTTCGGAACGAACGACCTCACCCAGACGACGTTCGGATACTCCAGAGACGACGCCGAAAACAAGTTCCTGGGGTTCTACGTCGAGGACGGCGTCGTCGAGCACAACCCGTTCCACGTCCTGGATCGCGCCGGAGTCGGCGGCCTGATGAAGATAGCGGCCGAAAAGGGCAGATCCGCCCGCCGCGATATAAGCGTCGGCATCTGCGGGGAGCACGGGGGGAACCCGTCGAGCGTCGCGTTCTGCCATTCGCTCGGGTTGAACTACGTCAGCTGCTCGCCGTTCCGCGTTCCGGTGGCCAGGCTTTCAGCGGCCCACGCCGCTTTGGGCAAACTGAAGTAACCGGCGATATTTAGTCAGGACAAAACGCGGTTCCGGAGTTCTTGACCGGGGCCGCGTTTTTTGCGATCCCCGTATACTTGACCGGTAAGCTATTATCGATTTATTTGACAATTAATATCGAGCGAGAAAAACGTGGTGAAAATTTATATGCCCCAGGGCGTGAGTGTGTATGAGCACGGTTTGGCCGCGCTGTAAGTTTTTTTAACCAGTCGCTGTATACAGACGGTATTACGGGCATTTGTGAGGGAGGGATACTAATGGAACGTTTTTGGATCGTCGATGATGAGTGGCCGGATTATGACGCGGAAGTCGATTTTCTGAAAGATACGCACAAGGGCTGCGGGATTATGACCTCCAAGTCGCTGAATGACGAAGATATCGAGATGTTCGGCGCCGAGGCCGACGCGCTGATATGCCAGATAAACGTGCGGGTCGACCGCGAGCTTCTGTCGAGGCTGAAAAATTGCAAAGTAGTATCGGTCTACGGCGCGGGGTATAATAATGTGGACGCCGCCGCCGCGAGGGAATTGGGCATATCCGTCACGAATGTGCCGGGATACTGCGCGGAAGAAGTGGCGGATTACGTCATAGCGGCGATATATCATAGGAACCTGAATCTGGGACGATACGCCGAAAACGTTTCAAACGGCCTGTGGGGCGCTCGCGCCATTTCACATAAGCCGCGCAGGATCTCCCGGTTGACGCTCTTTATCGCCGGTTTCGGCAGCATAGGCCGGAAGCTGGCAGAGAAGGCGTCGGGGCTGGGCATGAACGTCATGTATTATGACAGCGCGCGAACGCCCGCGATGGACGAGACCGCGAAAAAGATCGGAGCCAAGAGCGTATCGCTCGAGGAGGGATTGTCCTCCGCCGATGTCGTCTCGTCGCATCTGGCACTCACGGATGAGACGAGAGGATTTTTCTCATGTAAAATGTTTGCCATGATGAAACGCGAGGCTCTCTTCGTAAACGTCTCTCGCGGCGGTATCGTGGACGAGCCCGCCCTCATAGACGCGGTGAAAAGAGGCGTCATAGCGTCGGCCGCTCTCGACGTAACGGCAAACGAGCCGCCCGGTGCGGACGACCCGATCCTGCATACCGAAAATATATGCGTTACGCCGCATATTTCCTATCTCTCCGAGGACTCCATGCGCGAATTGAAGTTTCGCGCGGCCAAAAACGCGTCGGATGTGACGATGGGGCGCGATATTCCGGAGATAGTGAATAAGCGTTAGTTTTTGTGGGCAGCGTGTTTTGGAGACAAACAAAGCAAGGGAAAGAGGGAGAGGGAATTGAAAAAAATCGTAAGCGGGAACGAGGCTATGGCCTACGGAGCGCTGCGCGCCGGCGTCAAAGTGGTCAGCGGGTATCCGGGAACGCCCTCCTCAGAGGTTATAGCGAGCCTGTTGGAGATGGATCTGCCCGGGACGCGCGTGGAATGGAGCACGAATGAGAAGGTGGCCTTCGAGGTGGCCGCCGGCGCCGCGTTTGCGGGGCACAGAGCCCTGTGCACGATGAAGATGTCCGGGCTCAACGTATGCTACGACTCGCTTATCGGCGTAGCGTATTCCGGATGTATCGGCGCTCTGGTCGTTTTCGTGGCGGACGACCCGGGAGTGAGCGCCGGGATGTGCGAGCAGGATACGAGGATGTTCGCTGTGATGTCGGATATGCCGATGCTCGAGCCCTGTTCGCTTCAGGAGATATACGAGATGACCGTGAGCGCGTTCGATATGGCCGAAGCGATCGGCGGTCCCGTCTTCATCCGTCTCGTGACGGACAACTCTCAGTCCCACGGCGTGATAGAGGTCGAAGAGCGCGTTCAGCCAAAAGCCGACGCTCCGATGCCGCCGTACGACCCATCGAAATATACAAAAGCCGGCGCCGCGATATGCATGCGACAGCACCGCGATCTGATAGCCCGCCTCGACGCCGCGGAGAAATATATAGCCGATAAAGATCTGAACAAACTCGATCTGAAGCGTCAGGGCGGACTTGGCGTCATATCCGTCGGCATAACGAACGGATATTTGAGCGAGGCGCTGGAGCGCCTCGGGGAAGCCGGCGCGGACGTCTCCGGAATATCGACGCTCAGACTGGCGGCAACCATACCATACGCGAAGGGCGGGATAACCTCTCTCCTCGAACGCTGCTCGAAAGTGCTGATAGCGGAGGAACTCGAGGGCCTGATCGAAAAGTATTGTTTCATGGAGGCGTACAAGAACAAGCTCGACGTCCAGTTCCTCGGCAAAGAGGACGGCACGTTCAGCCGCATAGGTCAGTTCGACGCGCTTTTGGTGGAAAACGGCGTGCGCAAAGCCCTCGGGCTCGAGGCGGCGGCCTCCAATCTCAAGGATAAGCCCGAACGCCTCTGCGCCGCCCGGCCCATCGGATTCTGCGCCGGATGCCCGCACCGCGGCACATACATGGGCCTTGAAAAAGGCCTCAACGCGAGCGGATTCAAGAAGGAACAGGTATTCATAACCGGCGACATAGGCTGCACGATACTCGGAAGCTGCCCTCCGTTCGACATCCTGTGGACGGAGCTCTCCATGGGGGCGAGCATCCCGTTCGCGCACGGCGTCGCCTATAGCGGCATCCCATCCCCGGTCATCGCCACGATAGGGGACTCGACGTTCTTCCACGCCGGCATATCGGGCCTCGTCAACGCCATTCAGCATAATATAGACATGATAGTCGTCATACTCGACAACGGTTGGACGGCCATGACCGGAATGCAGGTGAACCCCGGCACAAAACAGGATTTCCAGAAGGGCGAATGGAAACGGCTCGACATAGAGCCGCTGCTTCGCGGGCTCGGCGTCGAAAACCTCTGGTCCGTCGACGCTTACGATGTGAACGCGATGGGGGACGCCACACAGAAAGCGCTCAAACTCCCCGGAGTGAAAGTGATCCTCTCCCGCAGGGAGTGCGCCATACAGGCGACTCGGCATAAGGTGAAGTACGCTCCCATTGCGTTCGAAACCGCGAAGTGCGTCGGCTGCAAAAAGTGTATCAACGTGACGGGATGCCCGGCGATCGAGCTCGCCGGCAAGGTAATAGCGATAGACAGCACGCAGTGCAACAACTGCGGCCTTTGCGCCGGAGTCTGCCCCACCAAGGCGCTCCGCGCGGCCGGTTAGGGGGCGACGTCATGAGCGAGTATTTCGACATATACACTGTGGGCGTTGGCGGGCAGGGAATATTGACCATATCGGACATAATAACCCTGGCGGCTGTGGAAAAAGGAATAGGCGTCAATTTCTTCCCGACAAAGGGAATGGCGCAGCGCGGCGGTTTTGTAAAGGCCCAGCTCCGATTGGGGCGCGAACAGGGTCTATACTCGCCGAGCATCTCCGAGGGGGGCGCGGATCTCATCGTCTCCATGGAGCTCTCCGAGACGCTCAAAGCCGTTCGCTATGGAAAGCGCGGCGCCGACTACGTCGTCCTTGGCCTTCGCTGGCAGCCGACTGCCGTGATGCTGGGCAAGGCGCCCTACCCGGACGAACATCAGGTGGCGGGAGAAATCAGCGCGGCCGGCGGAATACTGCACTACCTCGATCCCGCCGATATTCCATCCTACATGAGGGGCAACCTGTACACGCTTGGCGCCGTCTGCGCTCATTCGCGCCTGAAGGAGTTCTTTTCATGTGAGGATATCGAGAGGATAATAGCGGATCGCTGGAAAAAAGTGGCGGAGAGCAACGTGGCCACATTCCGCGCCGGATATTCGGCGTCCCTTAAAACGCTCTAGTTTTATGTTTCAGGAGGGCAGGTAGCATCTATGGACGATCTGCATTCATTGTTTTATCCCGAATCTGTAGCGGTGTTCGGTTCGGCCGGGGAGGGAAAACTCGCCAATATACTGGCGGGCCGCCTCCTGGACGGAGGAATGGAGCGCGTTTGCGTCATCAACCCCAAGGGAGAATCCGTGAGGGAGGCCAAAGGCTACTCTTCGCTGCTCGACGTCCCGTCTCCGGTGGATATGGCGGTGATAGCTTCTCCCGCTAAAACGGTCGGGAGCATCCTCGAGGACTGCGGAAAGACCGGCGCTAAGGCGGCCGTCATAATAAGCTCCGGATTTTCAGAGGCGGGAAACGCCAATATGGAGCGCGAGATCATCGACGCCGCCAGGAGGAACGGCATACGTTTCATCGGGCCGAACTGCGCCGGGATGGTCTGCACCCACGGAAATCTCGTAGCGACCCTCGAAACCGCTCCGCCGACGGGCAACATTTCCATCATATCCCAGAGCGGCGCCGTCGGAGGTTCTTTTATGGCTCTGTCGGCGGACGACGGATTCGGCATAGCGAAGTTCATAAGCTACGGCAACGGCGGAGACCTCACGGTGCTCGAGCTGTTGCGCTATCTCAAGGGCGACGACAAAACCAGAGTCATCGCGCTGTACCTCGAAACTGTCCCGAGCGGGCGCGAATTTATGAAGGCCGTTCAGGAGGTTTGCGCCATAAAGCCGGTTGTGATCGTCAAATCCGGACGAACGAACACCGGCCGGCGCGCGGCGCTGTCGCACACCGGATCCATGGCGGGGGCGGACGCCGTGTGCGACGCGGCGCTGCGTCAGTGCGGGGCGTATCGGGTAGATACGCTTCAGGAGCTTTTCGAGGTCTGCAAGGGCTTTGGAGCTCTTCCGCCAGTCACGGGCAGAAGGATTTCCATAGTGACTAATTCCGGAGGCCCGGGCGTAATGACTGTGGATCGGGCGGAGATGAGCGGGCTTTTAATTCAGGAGACGCCGGACACCGTCAAGGATCGTCTGAGGGAGTTTCTGCCGTCATTCGCCGGTTTGCGCAACCCGATAGATCTCACAGTCGAGGGTACGGGAGAGCACTATGAGGCCGCTGCGATAACCGCCCTGTCCGAAAACGACGCGTCGGTCGTCCTGTATATAGGGACTCCGTATCTCAAGGCGATGCCGGTCGCGAAGGGCATAGCATCGGCCGCGCGGGCGACGGGCAAGCCTGTCGCCGCCGTCATGCAGGTTGGGGCGGATATCGAGGAAAGCAGGGCTTATCTGCGCGAGGAGGGGATACCGTGTTTTTCGTCGGGAGAGCGGGCAGTCTCGGTCATATCCGCGATGGCCTCTTACGAAGAACGCCGCGCTTTGGGGAGCGAACCGCGCGTCTCGGATGCCGAACCGTCGGGAAGGGCATTCGGGGCGGGTTGCGACAGGCTGCTCGAACCGGAAGCCATGAAGCTGCTGCGCGACAACGGGATACAGGTTCCGGAATTCGCGTTTGCGGGCAGCGAGGACGAGGCGGTTGCCTCCGCCCAAAAGATAGGGTTCCCGGTAGTTGTGAAAGTTGTCTCCCCGCGGATAATCCATAAATCCGACCGCGGCGGAGTCGCTCTCAACCTCAGGGGGGACGCCGACGTGCGGGGTGCGTTCGCTAAAATGCGCGAAATAAGCGAAGGAATGGATTTCAGGGGCGTCGTCATATATCCGATGCTCGCTGTCGGCAGAGAGGTCATCATAGGGCTCACGACCGATCCGAGCTTCGGGCCGGTCATAGCGTTTGGAATGGGCGGGGTGTATACGGAGGTTTTGCGCGATATAACGTTCCGCGTGGCCCCGGTCAGCAGAAAACAGGCGCTCGAAATGATAAGGGAGATAAAGATGTTTCCCCTTCTGCGCGGGGTGCGGGGCGAGGCCCCTTGTGACGTGGAGGCGCTGGCGGATATGATCGCCGCGTTCTCGATGCTGTCCTCGAAGTATCCCGACATACAGGAGGCGGACTTGAACCCGGTGTTTCTGTATGAGCGCGGAGCGCTAGCGGCCGACGTCAGGATACTGGGAAAAGGGAAATGAAGCGCCATACGGCGATATCGGGTGAGCGCGCGCAAATCCGTGAAAGGGGAACACATAGTGGAGCTTACAAAAGATCTTGAGGATATGCTGGAAGGCAAATACGGAGAGGGCGCAAGCCTCGCGCTTAAAGTGCAGATAGGCATAGGCGAATGTTTCGACGCTCCGCGGATGGTTCCAATAACAAATTCTCACGTCGCGTTGAGCAATCAGGAGGCCGACCTATGGTTCGCCGAAAAAATGGCTGGGCTCGGGGCAAAAACCAAAATTTCCCCCACGGTCAACCCGGGATTTTGTCTCGCGTATTTCACCGACAAGAATATGGTCACGGAAGAGGAGGCGGGGCACATGCGCCGGACTCACGAGGCGTACAAGGCCCTCGGCTGCCGGCTCACGTATAACTGCACCCCGTACATGGACACGAACATACCGTTTCCGAACGAAATAGTGGCTTTTTCCGAGTCGAGCGCCACGCCTTACGTAAACTCCGTCTGGGGCGCGCGGACGAATCGCGAATCGGCTCAGTCGGCTCTGTGCGCCGCCATCACAGGGGTGGTTCCCGAGTACGGCCTTCTGCTTGACGCGAATCGCAAGGGAGATATTCTCGTGGAGGTACAGGCGAGGATGGGGGGAGATTTCTCCTTCAGCCTTCTTGGTTACATGGGCAAAAAAATAGGCCCCGGCATCCCAGTGTTCGTTGGGCTGGGCGACTATGTGTCTCCGGAGGCTCACCGCAACCTCGGGGCCGAGCTCAACACGTCCGGCGCGTATGGCATGTATCACATAGTCGGCGTGACTCCGGAAGCTCCGACGCGGGAAGCGGCATTCGGCGGCAAAAAACCGGCTCGAACCGTCGTAATTACGGATGAGGATTTCGAGCGCGTTCTGGAGACGGAAATATCCGATCCGGGCGACCGCGCGATAGATTTTGCCCTTTTCGGCTGTCCCCACACCAGCACCGGGGAGGTGCGGTACATAGCGGGCAGGCTGGACGGCAAAAAACTGGCCGTTCCTCTGTGGATAATGACGTCGTCCCTTACAAAATCCAACGCGGAGAAAATGGGGCTCCTGGACATAATCAGGGCCGCGGGCGGCGAAATTGTCGAGGATACATGTTCGGATCAGCCGTGCTGGCACCTTTATAAAGGGCGTGTAGGCGTCACCGATTCTCCGAAATGCGCTTATTATCCGCGCAAAAGGGGACTCGAGTTTGTTATCCGCGATCTCGACGCCTGCATTGACGCCGCGCTGAAAGGAGAGGTCAAATAATGAGCGCCGGGACTTTTTCCTGCCACAAGATTTCAGAGGGAGTTGGGGAGGGCGAGGTTATCATCTCGAAGGACGAGATAATGTTCTATCTCGTTCGTCCCGAGACGGGCGAAGTGATAGAAAAAGCCCACGATATAGAGGGACGCAGCGTATCGCGAAAGATCCTCATTTTCCCGGGAGGCAAGGGAAGCTCGGTTGTCCAGAGCGATGGGCTGTATCAGCTCATGATGCGTAAAAACCAGCCCGCGGCGATGATAATACAGCATCCGGAGACAGTCCTCGTAGCAGGGGCCATCATCATGGAAATACCGATGGTTGACAGGGTGGACCCGAAGTTTTACGAGGCGGTCAAAAACGGGGATCGCGTGCGGGTGGACGCGAACAGCGGAACCATAACGATAATCGATTGACCATGTCCGTGACGACAGGCTGACTGGAGGCCCCAATGCCGATATTGCTGGAAGACGACCTGAATTATCCGCTGCCGCGGATGTATAAAGTGAGACAGTCGTTCCCTCGTCCCAAACTGGACGATATCGAGCGGCGCGTATCGGATGAAATATCGCGCCCCGAGATAAAAGGGAGGATAAAGCCGGGCGCGAGTGTTGCGGTCGGCGTTGGCAGCCGCGGCGTCAAAAACCTGAGCGTCATAGTGAGAGCGGTCTTGAATCAGATAAAGGAGGCCGGAGGGCATCCGTTCATCGTGTCGGCTATGGGCAGTCATGGCGGCGGCGCTCCCGAGGGCCAGCGCGAGGTGCTGCGCTCCTACGGGATAACCGAGGAGAGCATGGGCGTCGAAATAGTCACGTCGGTCGACGTGGTTCGGGTGGGTAAAACGTCGCGCGGCATCGACGTGTATTTCGACAAAGCCGCTATGAGCGCGGATCTGGTGGTTCCGATAAACCGTGTGAAGCTGCACACCGATTTCGTGGCCGATATTCAAAGCGGCCTGTGCAAGATGCTCGTCATCGGCCTGGGAAATCATATCGGATGCTCGGCGATCCACGAGGACGGCAACGACACGTTCGGAGAAACGATACTCGAAGCCTCCGGCATGATATTGAAGAGCGCTGCCGTCGGCTTCGGAGTGGCGGTTGTGGAGAACGCCTGCGACGAAACCGCTTTGATCGAGGCGATACCGGGAGAGTCCATCAGAGAACGGGAGATGGAACTCGTCAAAATCGCCCGCGACAACATGCCGACTCTGATGATACCGGAAATAGACGTGCTCATTGTCAAGGAGATAGGCAAAAACATATCCGGCGCTGGTTTCGACCCCAATATACTCGGCAAGAGCTATATTTTGAAGGAGTTCGTGCTGCCGGTTCCGAATATCAAGCGCATGGTTCTGCTGGACATCACGAGGGAATCTCACGGCAACGCCATTGGGGTTGGCGTGTTCGACGTGATAACCCGAAACGTGTTCGACAAGCTCGATCTCGAACAGATGTACGCGAACGCCATAGCCGTCAAATGTCCGGAGGACGCGAGAATACCGTTGATAGCGAGTTCCGAGGAAGAGGCGACGCGCATTGCGGTCAAAACGGCCCGGGGCGCGGACCGGGAGCGGCTGAAGATCGTGAGGATCAAGAACACCCTGGAGCTGGAGACGATAGAGGTTTCAGACGTTCTCAGGGAATACGCGGAAAGACACGATAAGCTCTCGCTTATCTGACGAGACCGGGCAGGATATCGCCGCAAATGTAATGTTATTTTATTTTTTATAAAAATGTAAATAAAAGGTTATTGACAGCGTTGGCTGCTTAATGTTATATTAGCAGCGTCATGTAGCATCCAAAATCCTTTCTTTGGTGTGGCAGTTGGCCGCAATTGCGCCAAAAAGCGCATTTTTATCCGACAGGCTGATTTGTATGCGTTAAAATAACCCCGCTGAGGGAGGCTCGCCGCAATGGCTCTTTTGGAGACAAAAAACCTTTCGATCAATTTTGGCGGATTGTGGGCGGTGAAAGACGTGGATTTTTTCATCGACTCCGGGGAGATAGTTGGGCTGATCGGTCCGAACGGTTCGGGAAAGACGACGTTCCTCAACATAATAAGCGGCATATATCGCGCGTCGAAGGGCGCGGTGACGCTGCGCGGCGAGGATATAACGACGCTCCGCCCGTTTGAGATTTTTCAAAAGGGCATAGCGCGCACCTATCAGTCGAGCCGTCTGTGTTGGGATTTGAGCGTCGCCGACAATATTTTGATGGGGCTCTACACGGCGCAGAAGAGCGGCGTTATGGACATAATCCTGCGCCCCGGGAAAGTGAACGACGAGATATATTCGGCCCTTCAGGAATGTATGGACATGCTGAGCTACTTCAACCCCGAGATATTCAAACGCCGCTACGATCTCACAAAAAACATCCCTCACATAGACCGCCGCCGCATAGAAATATGCAGGGCTCTCGTGGGCAGTCCTGCCGTACTGATGCTGGACGAGCCGACGGCCGGCTTGAACGACGAGGAAACGATGCGGATGATGAAGGATATCCACAAGATCAAACAAAAAATACAGGATATCTGCATAATTATAATCGAGCACGATATGAAGGTAATGGAGCGCGTCCCGGAACGAATAGTGGTGTTCAACGCGGGCCAAAAAATAGCAGAGGGCGCGTATCGGGATATCATCAGCGATCGCGATGTGATAAACGCGTATCTCGGAGGCGCCGCAGTATGAGCCCAAACGGGCCGAACGTCCTTGAAATCGACAGGCTCGACACGAGCTATGGCCGCATCCCGATGCTGCGCGGCGTCTCTTTGTCCATCCCCAAAGGACAGGTATGCTGCGTTCTGGGCGCGAACGGCGCGGGAAAGACGACGCTCGTCAAGGCGATTCTGAACATGGCGGCAGCGGATAAGGGGAGCATGAAACTCGATGACAAAAATATAGATTCATGGCCGACTCACAGGCGCGTAGAAGCCGGAATCTCCGTGGCGGCCGCCGCTGTGGGCACGTTTTACAAGATGACGGTTCACGCCAATTTGAAAATGGGAGCGTACTACATCGAGGACAACAATCTTTTGGCCGAACGTCTGGAGGAA
>JAITOL010000104.1 GCA_031289955.1 Synergistaceae bacterium | reverse complement strand
AGGCGCGTTTTTCGACGTCTCCTATAATCTTCTTCATTTGTTTCTGAATATCCGCATCGATGGGCTCCGGCTTGTGAGTGTGGAAAATTTCAAGCGCGACTTTCGAGGCCCTCGCGGAGAGATCCAGCGAGCCATTTCTTTCCCAGCTCTCGCGCGGTTTACGGTCGAAGAGGAGCGTGTGCTCCTGCTCGGTGTGCATATACTCGATCGTGTGCTCCTCGGCCAGGTAATCCTTGCCCTCGCCGCCGCCGATGCTGTTGATGAGATCCACTCCCATTGTCTCGTCCGTGACGTCAACTCCCCTGATTACGCGCTTTGTCATCGCAGCGATCTCGTTGTCGATGACGAGCTGGGTATAGTTGAAAGTCTTGCCGAGCTCAAGCATTCCCATTCCGTAGATGAGGTTGAGGCCGGAGAGCGCGGCGAGCATGGTGGTCATGGTCTTTTCGTGCGCTGCCTGCGCGTCGGGGATTTTGCTGTCTGCCTAAGTCCCCGCCCCAAAGCTGGGCAGTTTATAATACTGGGCCAGCGAGGCGACACCGGCGCTGCAAATGCCGAGCTCCGGCGAGCCGACCGGCGCCGTGGCGTGCATGAGGTCGAACGTCGTCGTGGACGACCCATACATCACGGGCGCGCCCTTCTGTGCCGCCTGGCTGAGCACGATTCCGGCCAAAACCTCGGAATTGTGTACGACGAGTGTGCCGGCCATGGTCACAGGGGCGGTGCCGCCGGACATGGCCATCGAGAGCACATTGCATGGGATGCCGTTGTGCGCGAAGGTCATGATGATGTCACAGCAAATGTCGTGCAGCGAAAGCGGGCTTTGCGGGCATATGAGCGCTGAGACTATCGGGCGCTCGCGGAGTTTGTCCTTGCCGCCGGCTATAAGGGCTGCCATGTCTATATATTTCTGGGCGTTGAAGCCCGACGTCAGGTCGACGTGCTGGCAGTGCTTGGACGTGTTATTCAGAAACGCCTCGGCTTCGTGCAGGTCGACGGCCGCCTGAGGAACGCTGTGGCCGGCCGTGACCGCGTGACAGTACACGTCGACGTGCGCGAGGGCGTCCGCAACGAGCGCGGTGTCCGCGATATCCTGTTTGCAGGTGTCCCTGTACGCGCCGGTCTCTATGTCGTTTATCCTGACGCCAACGCCGAAGGTGGTGTAGCTGACGCGGCTGCCGTCGAGTATGACGTCATTTTTGGGGTTGCGCCCGGCGAGAAGCAGCGTCGACGGCGCGGAGGAAATGGCTTCCTCCACGACGTAGGGCGGGATCTTTACGACGTTGCCGGTACGATCCACGGTACAGCCAGCGTCCGCATATACTTTCTGTGCCTCCGGGTTCGAAATGTGAACCCCGGTTCTCCATAGAACCTCCAGAGTCGCCAGGTGTATCTGCTGAAGCTCGTCGTCCGTAAACATATTGAGGCTGATTCCGTGCTTGCGGTGGTAATTGGCCCTTGGGTTTCTAATTGTCATTACGGTTCCTCCTATATGTAAATATCGCTCATCTTGATAGCTCTCGTATTCGGATGGGCTATCCCCCCTGATTTTGAAGGGCGTTAAGAAATCGGCGGCGTATTCATACGGCTATTCCTCCTCTCGTCTCATCACGACATGTTATCCTGCATAAAGCCCGCGCGATACCGGCGCTTTTGAAGTTTCAGATGTCTGTGACCATCTTGCGAGCCCTCCAGAGAGCAAAGGCACAAAGGCCGACTATGACTATCATGTATACATATTCGGACTTAGGTATCATGCCATTCCGGAAGAATACCGCCACAGTATCCCAGCTTGTGGACATATCACTCACCCTTCCTGTGCCGGACTTTGGCCTTCAGCTCATCGAGCAGCTCCATCCCGATCGGGGTGATTCTGTACAATGTGAGAAGGTTGTCCTTCTTGAATTTGCCCTCGGCGTCGATTTTGGCGTCCGCCTCGCCAATCATTCCGGACGCGGCGACCTCTATGAGGTCGAAGTTCAGGCAATCTCGGTGGTAGTCGGACGGCATGCCGTATTCGCTCTGAAGCTGTCTCACGAGGTCGCAGTTCCACACAGGCTCTGTCTCGAGTATCTCGAGGATGCGGAATTTGATGGGACGCCCTTCCATCATTGGGATTCCTCCTTCTCTTCTCCAGTGTCCCTGAGACTTATGACATTCTCAGAATCCTCGGTGAACATGACCAACGTGCCCGCAGTACACAGAATCGCGCCGATGATGAGCGACGCCTGGCTCTTCAAGTCGGCGCCTATTGCGGCGTCGACCCCGATGAACAGGATAAGGAATATGACGGCAAATATGCCGTACAGGCTTCCGATCCCCTGTCCTCTTCCAACCCCGATGAGCGGGAAAGATTTATACCATGCGACATAGCAGAACCCGAACGTGAGCCCAAGCATTACCAGCGACAACAGTATCACCGGGTCGGCGATCATTTTTAACGCGTACTCGTAGACTGGTATGGACATCAGCGCAAGCGCGGGAATGGCAATGACCCACCATATGAGCGTTTCGAGGCCGAACCTCAGCGTGATGGCAATGTCCGGCTCTGATACGTCCAATCCCTTTGCCGCTACGGCGCCTTCGATACCCCATCCGCAAAGGGCCATGAGCCCGCCGATGTATCCGATGAGCGATCCACCGCCGGCAAGTTCTTCGATGAGCCCGGTAGCGTAGATCGTTATGCTTCCGACGACGATTATCATGATGCCCGCGAGAGCCCGGCCGGATATCTTCTGGCCGAGCCATGTGGATGACAGAAGCGTCCCTATTACAGGATAGGCGAGGGCTGCCACTGCGGCGAACGCCCCCCCGATATACCCCATCGCGATGAACGATCCGAGAATCGCGATGGGGCCCCCGCAGATGGCGCCCAGCAGGTAGTATTTGGTGCATGCTCTGAGCTCCACGATGCTCCTTCTCATCTCGGCGAACTTCGCCTTTCCGAGGTACAGGTTCCAAATGAGATACGATATCATCACGAAAACCGCGTTGAGCCCGGTGATCAGTATGGCGGCGGCAAGAAACGCCTTGTTGCTGTACGTTTCCGCGCGTTGCCCGTCAATAGCCGCCTGAAAATCGGCAACCACATCAAATTTCCAGATGAACGTCCCCGGAACATACCATATCCCCCACAGGAGGGCGCAGAACAAAGCCATCATGTAACCGTATTTCATCCGTCGTCTGTTGATTTCGTTACGTTTTTCGTTTATATCCATATATTTCTCCTCCTTTGGAAGACCGAAGAAATATGAGCTCCGCAGCCCAAAGCTCATACCGACCATGAATATGGCGGCTATCAGTGCGGCGAGCGCAATGGCAACGCCTCCTCTCTGGTTTGGGCATGGCCGGACAACAAAAAGCCGCTTAATATGGCGCACAACCGTGCGTCATATTAAGCGGCTTCGCTTATACGCTTTGCTGCATCACAAAGCAAAAAGGCTTCATTTACAACCTAAAGCTCAAACTATCATCGTCTGGACTTTAGAGGCAGATCATTATAAATTCCACAAACATTTGAACAGATTAAAATCTACTGCAAAAATTTCCATATGTCAATAGCATAAATTGCGTATCTGAAACTTACAATACTGGAATTTTAATGCTAAATCAGAAAAGTTCGTTTTCAAAAGTCTTAGGATGTGTTAATCTTTCCACAGTGCGAATGCCCTTGACCGTTTGTTCGAGGCGAAGATAAGGGATTGTTTCTTCTGGAGGGATCGAGCATGCGCGTATTAATCGCTGAGGATGAGTTGTTGACCAGAATGGATTTGCGATGTTTGCTGACGGACGCGGGTTTCGACATCGTCGGCGAGGCGAAGGACGGTCTCGATGCCGTGCGGTTCGCCGAGGAACTGCGGCCGGATTTGGCGCTGCTGGACGTTAAAATGCCTTATTTGGACGGTATTGCCGCAGCCAGGATGATTATCAGCAAGGGATACTCCGATTGTATCGTCATGCTGACGGCTTATTCCGATCAAGAATACATACAAAACGCGACGAACGCCGGAGTATACGGGTATTTGGTAAAGCCGGTGAATGTGAATAGCCTGCGGCC
>JAITOL010000084.1 GCA_031289955.1 Synergistaceae bacterium | reverse complement strand
CAACGGAAGCGAATACGCCGCTGAGTTGCTGAAACATCTAACTACCGTCACGATTGACGAAAACAATAATGATAACGAGAGGTGCTGTGAATGAGCGGATGTTGTTTCCCCAATAATTCCGCTTGCTGTGGCGGGACTGAAATGCAAACCGTGCCAACTACGCTGTCGGCAGGTGATATTTGGGGCGCGTGTAAAGTCCGTCTCGGCATTGGCCGGATGGATTACAAGGTAGAGCCGGGGTTGTATGCCGTCGGAACGCCGGACGGCGCTTCGCCTGTGCTTGTCAGCGCAAATTACAAGCTGACGTTTGACGCTCTGCGGAGCAAACTTTCCGGCTTGGACTGCTGGCTTCTGATTCTCGACACGGACGGCGTAAACGTCTGGTGCGCGGCAGGAAAAGGCACGCTCGGAACTGAAGAACTCATAAACCGAATAGAACTGACGGGGCTGACCGAAATCGTGAAGCATCGAAAGCTGATTTTGCCGCAACTTGGTGCGTCAAATATGAAAGCGCACGAAGTTACACGGCAAACGGGCTTTTCTGTCATCTACGGTCCCGTCCGCGCCGAGGACATAAAAGCGTTTATCGCGGCGGAGTGTAAGGCGACAAGGAAAATGCGGACGGTGAAATTTACGGCTTGGGACAGGCTCGTCCTAACGCCCGTCGAGTTAGTCGCGGCGCTGAAAATTTCCCTGTTCGCGTTCGGAGTGCTGTTTCTGCTGAACCTATTCGCCACAAGACCATTCGGGCTTCGCGACGTTGCCGCTTACATCGGGGCGGTCTTGATTGGAACGGTCGTAACGCCGTTACTGTTGCCGTGGATTCCGGGCAGAGCGTTCTCATTCAAAGGAGGGTTGCTTGGGCTGATATGGACGGCTGCGGCTGTATGGCGGTTCCGATGGTTCGCGCCGGAGTACGCGCTACTCGCAATCGGGTATTTACTGCTGCTCCCCGCCGTGTCGGCTTGTTTTGCTCTGATCTTTACAGGTGCGTCAACGTACACATCTCCGTCCGGGGTTCTGAAAGAAATGAAAATCTCCTTGCCGTTCATCGTCGGAGCATTCGTGGTCGGCGCGGTGCTGGTGCTGATACAAAATTTGTTTATCGGGAGGCCGTTATGAAACTCAGATACTTGAAAAATGTAGCAACGCTCACGCTTGCGCCGGAGAAATGCGTCGGCTGCGGTCAGTGCGAGGAAGTATGCCCGCACGGAGTATTCGCCATAGCCGAAGCGAAAGCGCGGATTGCTGACCTGAACGCCTGTATGGAGTGTGGGGCTTGCGCGCCGAATTGCCCCGTACACGCGATAGAGGTAAATGCCGGAGTCGGCTGCGCGGCAGCGATTGTTTTCGGTTGGTTCACGGGGAAAGAGCCAAGTTGTGACTGCGCGAATGGCGAGTGCTGTTAAGGGGGCGTAATATATGAAAAATGAGAAAAATGCAGGAATCGGCTTCTTTGAGCGTTACCTGACGCTGTGGGTCTTTCTCTGTATGGCGGTGGGCGTATCAATCGGTCAATTCCTGCCGTCTGTCCCGGCGTTTCTCAACCGTTTCGAGTATGCGAACGTGTCAATCCCAATCGCGGTTTTGATATGGGTGACGATTTACAGTCGCTCTCCTTCGGCGTCGAAACCGGAGATACACGCGAAACGTCCGGAATACGAAAATCCTGTGGAATGGGAATACAGACAACGGCGATGTGGCAGAGCACCAACTAATGGAAGAGTACAAACAGGATTCGTGCCGCAACCTTCATCTGTCTGTCATTTACACATCCGAGGCGAACGAAAAAATGCACGCCGTGCATCTCCCCGTCGTCGCGTCATAAAACGGCACGTATCATGTTAACCAACCTCCCATCTTTCAAGACAGTCAATATACCCTACACCTTATATTCCAAATTTAACTCACACACCTGTCAAAGTACGTATTTTCGGGGAACTTCTCTTCAGTTGTTTCTGCGATCGGAGCATTCGAATTTTACTTTACAAAGTTTTGTCTAACAATCTACCGTTTACCGGACAGAATTCCGGGAGTTTGGGTTTCCTATAAGGACAGAACAAATTGAGTCCGAAAACTTATACATAAAACAACGTCTGCTATAATATTTATTGATGGGTTTTTGACAGTTTTTGAAATACACGATATCGTGGATGTTGCCGATACAGAGGGAAGAATTGATATGACCAATGTTCTCAACGTTGACAATATAAAACAACGACTGATGCCGCTCTTTGCGAAGCATGAGCCGGTTCGGCGCGTTATACTGTTTGGCTCTTTTGCGCTCAACCGAGCCAGGGAAAAGAGCGATATCGATCTGGTAGTCGACACTCGCGAAGAAATGCTCGGTTTGCCTCTTTTCGGGCTTGCCGGCGAGATCGGCGACGCACTGGAGCGGCGCGTCGACCTCCTTGAAGCATGCGAGATCATACCCGACACCCCTCTTGAAGAAAACATAAAACGTGAAGGAGTCGTTATCTATGAGCGCAACTGACGATCTGGATATCCTGGATCGCGTTATCCGATGGATCGATTTTGCTCAGGAGCACAGAAGCGGTCTTGATTTCAGGCAGTTTTCGGAGGATCAGAAAACTCTGCACTCCGTCGCATTCTGCCTTGTTCAAATCGGCTCCGAGCTGAATGAGCTCAGTCCTGAGACCCGCATGGCGTACCACAACATCCCATGGCGCAATTTGATCAGGCTGCGCAACACCATCAGCCATGAATACCCCGGCGTAGCTGAAAAATCCATCTGGAAGGCAGCTTTTGAAGACCTTCCTGCTTTAAAACCGAGATTTGAAATGATGGTTCGGGACATATCTGCAGAATCCGGTTTTACTTCTGAGGAGTAAAGACAGGTCATGGCAGAAATCGGATATGCACGAGTAAGTACGGAAGAGCAGAACCTTGACGCACAACTCGATGAACTCAATAAAAGATGCGATAAGGTTTTTACGGATAAGGCCAGCGGAGCGAAGGCAGAACGTCCCGGTTTGGATGAATGTTTTGAATATCTGAGAAAAGGTGATGTTCTGGTCATCACGAAGCTGGACAGGCTCGCGCGAAGCCTGAAAGACCTTATAGAAATTGTGGAAACGCTTAAAAAACGCGGCGTCGATGTCGTCAGCATTCAGGACAAAATAGAGACGGCAACAGCACAGGGTCGCTTTTTCTTCCATATTTTCGGAGCAGTCGCCGAGTTCGAGCGGGATTTGATCCGGCAGCGCACGCAGGCAGGCCTGACCGCAGCCAGAGCACGAGGACGCCTTGGCGGTCGAAAGCTAAAAATGACACGCGATAAGACTGAAGCGGCGAAAAAGCTACTTAAAACCGGAATGCACCCCGCAGACGTGGCGAAGCAGCTGGGTGTCGCAAGGTCGACTCTGTATACTCATATTCCGGGATGCAGAGCCTGAAAATTGCCAGATGGCTATTTCTGTCTATCGCGGCCAAAAAGTAAAGTCAGCCGCAAGTTGTTGTGGTACCTAATTCTATGTTACAGATAAAATCTGGGGAAATATTCGTTAATGTTATATACTTCACTTAACGTAGGATATTTCCAAAATCGTGAGCCAGCCCCTCTCAGCGCGGGTATCCGTAAAGTAATGGACGATTCCTCCTTAAGCGGCAGGTACACTATGCCGGAGATCATCAATGAAATGAAATCGTTTTAAAAGATAACAATGGACAGGCATCGTAAGGCGGATTGTCGCCTGACAAAGTTGGAAAGGAAAAGCGAAAATGCGCCTGATTATTTCTGAAAAACCCTCCCTTGCTCGAACCATCGCGGCGGGCATCGAAGGGGAGAAGGAACAGAAGAAAACGTACATCCGCTGCAAAAATGGCGACGTGATCACGTGGAGCGTCGGTCACATTCTGAGCCTGAAAATGCCGGAGGACTATAACCCGGAACATAAACTGTGGCGTCTCGATGCCCTGCCCCATGTCCCCGTCGTCTGGGAAAA
>JAITOL010000040.1 GCA_031289955.1 Synergistaceae bacterium | reverse complement strand
TATCCACCATGTTTTACCATTCATATTATCATCTCTCCATTCTTCCATTCAGTTCAATCCGCTCCGCTCGTTCAATCAGGGCAGACAAAATAAGCGCGCCGCATCTCGAAATATTTATCTAAAGGCGCATCACCACGCGCAAGGACACGCTCGACAATGTCAGCCGCGCGAAACAGGAGTAAATTATAAAAAGGACTTGGGGTAAAATTATCTTATGAGTGAGTGAGTGAGTGAGTGAGTGAGTGAGTGAGTGAGTGAGTCTACCAGCTTTTGCCAAATTCGCAAGGGTTTTATTCACTATTTTCGCCTCCCGCCTCAAAGATTTTTTGCCGCCATGTCCATACAAAATACAGGTATCATTCTTTCGATTTCAGACTCAAGTTAGTGAAAACAAACTATTATTTCTATACTAAAAACGCGCTTTTATGGATATAAACATTATTTTTACCGCGTAATCATTGAAAATAACATATAAAATAGACAAACGAAGCAGGTTAAATCGCAAGGAAACATATTCAACGGCAACGACAGCCGCAATTAATGTTATAGTAGCATAACTATTGTCTGTATGCAATATGCTCTTTAATAATTCCCGAAAAAATTTATGCGGGGGTAATCGCGAAATATTTGACAACCGTATAATTCTGTGATAACCTCCGCAAAGTTGAGATTCTTGCGAGGAGCGAATTTATTTATGTCTTTTGTCAGCGTCAACGCCCTCTATGTTTATTATTATTACAGGACTGGACCCCTCGGAGCCCGGACTTGTAATTTTTTGCTTAAACGCTGAAAAACAAGCCAAGAGTTCCGAAGAGGGTCCCGGTCGCGGGGCCCTCTTTTTTGTGTTTTTGTTTTTGTGTCAGACGCAAAATTTCCTTATATGGAAGGTGTGGGTTTTATGCTAGCCAAGGTTTTGCTGCTTGTGGTCTTCTTTGTGGTGACAATAACGGTTGGGCTGTCCTTCAGAAAACGCAACACGTCCGTCGACAGCTTTGTGCTGGGCGGACGGGAGATCGGTCCGTGGCTGACGGCTTTCGCTTACGGCACGTCGTACTTCTCCGCCGTCGTCTTCGTCGGCTACGCCGGACAGTTCGGCTGGAGGTTCGGCATATCTGCCGTCTGGATAGGGCTGGGCAACGCGTTCATCGGCTCGCTGCTCGCGTGGGTCGTCTTGGCGCGCAGAACCCGCGTCATGACGCGCCACATAAACAGCGCGACGATGCCCGACTTCTTCGGAATCCGCTACAACTCGCAAGCTATTAAAATCGGCGCGTCCGTCATAACGTTCGTCTTCCTCGTCCCCTACACGGCGTCGCTCTACAACGGACTGTCGAGGCTTTTCTCCATGGCGTTCAACGTCGATTTCACGATCTGCATAGCGGCCATGGGAGCGCTCACGGCGATCTATGTGATCACCGGAGGCTACAGGGCAACAGCCGCGAACGACTTCATACAGGGCATAATAATGCTGTTCGGGATAGTCGCCGTCATATCGGCGGTGTTAGCGGCAAACGGAGGCTTCCTTTCGTCGCTCGACGCGCTCTCGCGCATAGAGGACGCTTCCGTCTCGGCCTCGCCCGGAATCTTCGCCTCGTTCTTCGGCCCGTCGCCTATCGACCTTCTGGGCGTCGTCATCCTGACGTCGGTCGGCACATGGGGCCTGCCGCAGATGGTGCAGAAATTCTACTCGATCAAATCGGAGAAGAACATCAACACCGGCACGGTCGTATCCACGGTGTTCGCAATAATCATCTCCGGCGGCTGCTACTTCCTCGGAGGCTTTGGACGCCTCTTCTCCGATGCGGCGGGCGTCAAAACGGGCGGGTTCGACTCCATAATCCCGACGATGCTCTCCGGGTTCCCCGATCCGCTGATAGGGATAGTGATAGTGCTCGTGTTCGCGGCGTCCATCTCGACGCTCTCATCTCTCGTCATGACGTCCGCCTCGACGTTCGCGCTCGACTTCCTGAATGGCGGCATCGTAAAACGCATGGACGAACGCGCTCAGCTCATGTCGATCCGCGTTCTCATAGCGATATTCATAATCATATCGACGATCATCGCTACGGTGCAGTACAAGGACGGCGTAACGTTCATCGCCCAGCTTATGGGCGTGTCGTGGGGCGCGCTTGCCGGGGCGTTCCTGGCCCCTTTCATGTACGGGCTCTACTGGAGGAGAACGTCGTCCGCGGCCGTGTGGTGCAACTTTATCTTCGCCTCGGCCTTCATGCTGGCCAATATATTCTTCAGGCCGCAATTTCCACTCATGCTCGCCTCTCCGATAAACGCCGGCGCGTTTACGATGATAGCAGGGCTTATAATAGTGCCGGCCGTGAGCCTCATAACTCCGGCCCCGGACGCCAAACTCGTTCAAAACTGCTTCGTATGCTACGAGACGCCGGTCGCGGTCAAAGCCCGCGAATCGCTCGGGGCTTAAAGAACCGCTGATTCGCCGCTATAAATTACTCATGTATGATGGAGGAATAAGAATGCCCATTACAGATTTACTCAGGACAAACGCGCAAATTGACGGGGAATCCGTCGCCGCGGTGGAGCGCAGCCCGAGGTCGGGGTCGCGTAAGATCATCTCTCACATCGAATACGGCGAGTCGGAGAGCCACCCGGACATGGCGTTCCGCAGGGAGATGACGTGGGGCCAGATGGATGCCGACGCCAACCGCGTGGCCAATTTCTGCCTGAGCCGCGGCCTCACTCGGGGAAGCAAAGTGGCGCTGCTCATGAAAAACTCGCTCGAATGGTTTCCGCTCTACTTCGGGGTCATGCGCAGCGGCGCGCTCGTCGTTCCGATGAATTTCAGAAACGATCCCGGGGACACGAAAAAGTGCGTCGAGCTGACGCAGGCCGACGCGATATTCTTCGGGCACGGCTATGAGGAACAGACAGCCTCCATCCGGGAGGAACTGCCGAGCGTCAAGACGTTCGTCTCGATGGGGCCAGACAGGCTGGATTTTGCCATGAACTACTGGGATCATGTGAGAACCGCCTCTCCCGACGCGACATGCGTCGAGTTTTCGGACGACGACGACGCGGCCATATACTTCACATCCGGCACTACGGGGCAGCCCAAGGCGATTCTTCATTCACATTCGGCCATACAGTCCGTCTGCACGACCGAACGGACGCACCACAACCAGACGGAGGAGGACGTGTTCCTCTGCCTCGCCCCTCTCTTCCACACCGGAGCGATGATGCACTGGCTCGGAAGCCTCGCCTCACGCGGCAAGGCCGTGCTGCTGCGCGACGGCAGGCCGGAGTCCATCATGAAGGCCGTCTCCGACGAAGGGATAACGATAGCGTTCATGCTCGTGCCGTGGGTGCAGGACATCCTGCAGGGAGTGGAGAACGGATCGATAGATTTCGCCCGCTACCGCCTCGGCCAGTGGCGTCTCATGCACATAGGCGCGCAGCCGGTGCCGGCGGAGCTGATAGCGAGATGGCGCAGGCACTTCCCCAAACAGCAGTATGACACGAACTACGGGCTGAGCGAATCCATGGGGCCCGGCTGCGTCCACCTCGGCATAGAGAACACGCACAAGGTAGGCGCGATAGGAAAGGCGGGAACGGCGTGGCAGGCCGTTATTGTGGACGAAAGCGGCGTTCCGGTGAAAGGAAGCGCAATAGGCGAGCTGACCGTAAAAGGGCCGGGGGTCATGAGACGCTACTACAACGACGCGGAATCGACGGAAGCATCTCTGAAGGACGGCTGGCTCTACACCGGCGATATGGGCTACGCCGACGGCGACGGGTTCATATATCTGGTCGACAGAAAAAAGGACGTCATCATAAGCGGAGGGGAGAACATATTCCCCATCCAGATAGAGGACCATATAAGAGAGCTGGGATCGGTGAAGGACGTAGCCGTCATAGGCGGCTACGACAAGCGGCTCGTGGAAACGCCGATCGCGGTCGTCTCTTTGAAGGACGGAGCGTCCGCGACCGAGGCGGAGCTCGCCGCGCACTGCGAGGCCCTGCCGAAATACAAGAGGCCGCGCCGCTTCATCTTCGCGCCGGTGCCCCGCAACGCGACCGGAAAAATAGAAAAACCGCGCCTTCGCGCAATGTACGGCGGAGAAGAGACGAAAGAGGAAGCGAAAAGCGCGTAAGTTGAGGGGAGGCCGACTACTCGGCCTCCCCTCTCATATGTCAACACCGGCCGGGGTTTTACCCCTCACTTTGTCACAGTGAACGCGGCTGGCTGGCTTTTTTCCGAGTTGGCGGTCAGGTATGGCCTGCCGGATATAGCCAGCGTGCTATAAAAATATCAGGCGGCCTGGGTTTCGGCTACATCGCGAAGTACCACGCGAACGGAGA
>JAITOL010000035.1 GCA_031289955.1 Synergistaceae bacterium | reverse complement strand
TTTTCAAATATCCCGGTGTTGTCGAATTCGCCTGTGAAATCAGGGGACGACGCGCCGCCCGAGGCGGAGACCGGGACGTTTTTGCCGGTGTGATAATATGTCGTCCACGTTATGCCGGCCGCAGCGTCCGACGCTTTGACGCACGCCATTGTGAACGGGTCGTACGGGCCGTAAAGTTTTTTGTATTGCGGATCCAGCGATTGCCGGGATTTTTTGGCGGTCATGCTGGACTTGAACGCTTTTTCGACGGCGGGGGTTTTCGCGACGCCGGGGCCGAAAAACGATCTTGCCATTTCGAGATATGGCCCGATATCGGCCCCCTGTTTTGGCGATATCTTTCGCTCGAACGCCGCGTATGAACCCTGGCGCGGCGAGAGCGCGGCGTAGAGTGCCTCGCCCGAAACCGCGTTCGGGTCGAATGTCATTCCGCCGGTCTCGTGATCGCTCGTCACTATTATGAGCGTATCGTC
The DNA here is from genome assembly GCA_031289955.1 of Synergistaceae bacterium. Classification (GTDB taxonomy): domain Bacteria; phylum Synergistota; class Synergistia; order Synergistales; family Synergistaceae; genus JAIRKI01. Next base: position 9,967 of record JAITOL010000035.1, on the reverse strand, counting down.
CGGATGTTCCCGCGCGAACAAAACCGCGCGCCCGACTGCTTCGTCGAACGCTATGGTTTCATATATGGACGCGGCCGCGTCGTTGGCGTGGCAGGCTAAGTCTATCTTCCCGCCCTCAACCATCATGAAAAAACCGTCCTCGCCGTAGAGCAGTTTTATGCCGAGATCGGTGAAGTCGGCCAGCGACGGGCCTGCCGCGCGGTCGATCACCCACGGCATACCGCCTCCGGAGAGCCTGGGATGTACGGCTATGACCTTGCCGGACGCGGGGGCGTCCGTCGTGCCTTTTATCACCGAATATCCCTTCGACGCCGCCACTTCGTACAGGTCGCGGTTTTTCTTGTCTTTGCCCCTCGGGTTTATGAAGCCTCCTCCGCCGAAATATTCGAACCCGCTGTCGGCGAGCTGCGTGCCGAGGCTGTAGTGATCGGTTCTCTTCGGCGCGTTTCCGTAGTACACGGCTGGCGTCGCGTCCTGCAAAAACGCGGACGTCACTATGCCTACCTTCATCCCCATTTTGTGGGCCATGCGCGCGATCGAAGTGAATTTTTCGCCCGTCTTTGGATCCATGGCGACGGCGCCGTTTATGGTCTTGCGTCCCGTTGCGAGCGCTGTTCCTGCGGCGGCCGAGTCAGTCACGCCGGAGAGCGAATCGGTCGTTATAAATCCGCTCTGTTCGAGCGAGTTCATCACGAGCTGCGCGTCGCGAGGCGCGTCGTCGCCGGCGGCCCGCCGGGCGCCGCCGAGATATATCTCCGCCGCGTTGCGCTGTGCCGCGCCCATTCCGTCGCCTATGAACATAAAGACATATTTCGCCCCGGCGTCCGCCTCCGAGCGGAAAAACAAAACCACCGCCAGCGTTATGCATATCATCGCTATTTTGCGCGCTGCCCTCATCGTATCTCCTCCAAACATCAGCGGTTCATTAAATGGAATTATTATAAAAACCTTTTTTATGTTTGACGAATTACACTATACTGATAAAATATAATACAGCAAAGTGTATTCGCGCGTAAATAATTTTATTTCAAATTAATCGTTTCGAGTGCGCGATATTTTGATTTTTTGGAGGTATGTTCGCCATGGGTTTTTATGTCACGGTCGCACAGGGAGGCGACGCGAACAAAATATATGCCGACACCCCGATAATGGGTCACGAGGTGTTGTCGCAGGTGGACGTCAGGACGGCAGGGCAGGTTGTGGCGTGGCGCGTCAATCACATATTGCGCCCGATGAGCTGGGTCGTGGACGACGACGCCGACGTCGAATTCGTCGACGCCTCCTCGTTCGAGGGGGCCGAAATCTACAGGAGCACGCTCACGTTCATCCTCGTGCTCGCCTGCAAGAGGGCGCTTTCGAAAGAGGTCATCGTGAGATATTCCATGAGCGACAGCTATTACTGCGAGTTCGCCGGCGAGGCCGCCACGGACGAGGAGGTCGCCCGCGTGAAGGATGAGATGGAGAAGATAATCTCCTCGTCCCTGCCGATACAGCTCGCGACACTTCCGCTCGACAAGGCCAAGAGGATTTTCGAGCGCCAGGGCAATGCCGACAGGGCCAGGCTCATCCGGAGCACGGGCAACGACCCCGTCATGCTCTATCGCTGTGCCGGAATATACGGATTTTTCGGCGTTCCCCTCGCCTCGTCGACGAATATGGTGAAGGTGTTCGACCTGAATGGTTTCACGCCGGGATTTCTGCTGCGCTACCCCTCCATAACCGAGTCGAACGTCCTGCCCCCGCTTCAGGTTGTGCCGAAGCTCATGGACGTGTTCCGCGAGTACGCGACCTGGCTCAGCATTCTGGGGCTCTCGACCATGGACAGCCTTCACGAGCGCGTCGCGAAGGGCCGGTCGCTCGAATTGATTCTGGTCTCGGAGGCGTTCCACGGCGAAGCCCTCTCCCGCATAGCGAACGAGATAATATCGCGCCGGACCGTCAGGCTGCTCTGTCTCGCGGGGCCGTCGAGCTCCGGCAAGACTACGACGTCGAAACGCCTTGCGATACAGCTTCAGGTGAGCGGCAAAAACCCCATCGCGCTGGCTCTCGACAACTACTACGTCGACAGGGTCAATACTCCGCGCGACGAAAACGGCAACTACGACTTCGAGGCCCTGGAGGCTCTCGACATAGACCTCATAAACGAGCACATAAACGCCCTTTTGGCGGGCGAGGAGGTCGAGCTTCCGATATTCGATTTTGTAACCGGAACGCGCAAGCCCGGCCCCACGCTCCGCCTGCGGCTCAACGACATACTGATAATAGAGGGTATCCACGGTCTCAACGACAAACTGACGTACAACATATCGCACGAGACGAAATGCAAGGTGTTCATCTCGCCGCTCACCGGAGTCAATCTCGATTCCCACAACAGAATCGGCACGACGGACACGCGATTGCTCCGGCGCATAGTCAGGGATCACCGCACGAGAGGGCACGGCCCTGAACGAACGATACTCATGTGGCCCTCCGTGATAAAGGGCTCTCACAAGCATATATTTCCCTACGAGGAGGGAGCGGACCTGCTCTTCAACTCTTCGCTCGTCTACGAAATATCCGTCCTCAAGGGTTACGCCGAGCCTCTGCTGCGAGCCATACCGGAAAATTCGCCGGCCTACGGCGAAGCGTCGCGCCTCTTATCGATGCTCAGCTTCGCTCCAGTGATACCGTCGGAGAACGTGCCAAACCTGTCGATACTGCGCGAATTTATCGGCGGCGGTTGTTTCGGGGAGTAAACGTTGTTAGTTCTTCACGGATGCTACGGGAGAGGGTTTTTTATATGGGGGGAGCAGTCCTTCGAGAGAAGCGGCCTGCGCGACCCGCGCGGGCGGCCCAGAATCAGGGGCAATCTCGTGGAAGACCATGCGTGGGCGCTAGGGGGAGATCGGATATTACGCGCCCTGTCCGATCTGGGATTCGATTGTTCGAGATTGCCGGCGTCCGAAAAATTTAAAATATCTCTGCCGACCTACAAATTGAAATATCCCGTTCCCTCCACGCCGATGCTGGGTGAAATACCAAAATCACATATAAAAAATCCGACGGACGTCTCGTTGGCCGAGTGGCGGGTAGACGCCGTGCCGCTATGCGTTGCGGATCTGGCTGAACTGCGCCCCGCGCTCGTTTCGAGGGAGGCGGTGTCCGGCGACGGACGGTTTTTGGCGGACGGGGTGATGGCGGCTTTGGATCTCTGCTACATAATGGAGTGCTGCTCGTTCGCGCTGTCTCTTCTCGAGCGGGGCAAGTTTCTCCCGGATATAAAGATGTCCGGGGACGGCGCGAAATACGAGCCCATCTGGCGGCCGATGCTGACCGGAGACGACGCCGCCAGGTATGGCCGCCTTGTCCGGGGCATGCCGGACATAATCAGGACGCGCGCGTGTCCGCAAGCCGCGATGAGCGAGACGGCGCTTCGCGAGATGATGACCGGGCTCGTCGACGGGCTCGTCCGTCACGCGTGGGTTCGCAGGATAGCGGAGAAGAACCCTGCGTCGCAGTCGCGCGGGATAGCGAGGGCAATAACGAAAAATTCTTTCCGCATGGCCGCGTCGGCGCCAGAGCGCCGGCGGCGCGGCAAGCTGGTGAACGCGCTGAACCCTCACGTCCTTTGGATACGCTCTCTCGGTTGGTTTGGAGAGACGGACGGGCTGAGCCAGTCGCTCGAATCGATCTATCGGGATGTGCGCGAGTGGAGGAGCAGGTACGAATGGTTCAGCCACGCGCCCTTCAAACTGAGGCTCGAGATGGCCGACGACGAAGACAGCCGCTGGCGTCTCGGATACTCGCTCCGCATACTCGGTTCGGGCGACATCATAGACTCCGCCGATGTGTGGGGCGGACGGGGGCAGGCCTCCTCGCCGGCGTCGGGTAACTACATGAGGCGTTATCTGATGCTCATGCTCGGCCGCACCGGCGCGTCGTTTTCCCCGATCGGGGCGAGCCTCGGGGAGGCCTCCCCGTTAGGATGCGCCCTCTCGCTTGAAGAAACGGCCGATTTTCTGCAAAATCACGCTTCGGATATGTCCGCAATGGGAGTGGAGATAGAGTATCCATCGTGGTGGACGGAAAACTCGCCCGACCTACTCACTATACGCGGAATGAGGGATAAGAACTCGAAATTCACATGGCGTCTCGCCTGGCGGGGGACGGCGCTCTCCGATGAGGAATACGCGGCCATAGCGCGCGATCCGTCGCCGCTGTCGCGGATTCGGGGAGGCTGGATATTCATACCCCCGGATTATCTCGAACTGCTGAGGCGTCACATCGCCATGCTGCCCGAGACGCTGTCTCACATAGAGGCTATACGCCTTGCGATAAGGGATCCCTATATAGACGGTTTTGTGGACATGCCCGAGATCGAGGCCGCTTACCGCGCCCTCCGCAGCGGCAATCCGCTGGAGCTGTTCGAGGCGCCGGAGAAAATGACCGGGTCGCTGCGGCCGTATCAGGAGAGAGGTTTTTCGTGGATGTCGTTCCTCACCGACCTTGGGATCGGCGCGTGCCTGGCCGACGACATGGGGCTCGGCAAGACGGTTCAGACGCTCGCTCTCGTGCAGCGCTGCCGCGACACGGGGCATGCGCGGCCCGTGCTTCTCGTCTGCCCGACCTCGGTGCTGGAAAACTGGAGGCTGGAGATGGGGCGCTTTTTCCCCGGGATGACGTGCTACGTCCATCACGGCAAGGATCGTTTTCGTGGGCGCATGTTCACTGTGACGGCGCAGAGGAGCGCCATGGTGCTCTCCAGTTATATGCTGCTTCATCGCGACGCCGAGGAATATAGAAGCGTCGACTGGCTCGGGGTGGTTTTGGACGAGGCTCAGAACATAAAAAACCCGGACACCCATACGGCCCGCGCCGCCCGGAGCGTAAAATCCGATTGGAGGGTGGCTCTCACGGGCACTCCGATAGAAAACCACGTCGGCGACATCTGGTCGATAATGGAGTTTCTCATGCCCGGAATGCTCGGCAGCAGGAAGAGATTCGCCGACAGATACGTGAGGCCGCTCGCCGAGTCGCCGGATCCGCGCATCGCCTCCAGCCTCAGGAAGGCGATAAGCCCGTTCATAATGCGCCGGCTCAAGACAGACCCGGAGATAGCGCCCGAACTTCCGCTCAAGATCGAGACGAAGGTCTTCTGCGGTTTGAAAAAAGAACAGATAAAGCTCTACGCGAATGTGACGGACGAGCTGTCCCGGAACATCGGCGGGGCCGACGGAATAAAGCGCAAGGGGCTCATTCTGGCCGGGATCACGAGGATGAAGCAGATATGCGATCATCCCATGCTCTTCTCCCACGACAGGGATATGGGGAGAGAGAGGTCGTCGAAGCTCGAACGCATGATCTCCCTGGCGGAGGAGATGTTCGAGACGGGGGATAGGGCGCTGATATTCACCCAGTATGTGGAGATGGGGCATATTCTGAAATACCAGCTTCAGGAGTGTTTCGGTAAAGAGGTCTTATTCCTGCACGGGGCGATACCGAAAGGCGGACGCGACAGAATGGTGAGGCGGTTTCAGGAGGGATCGGGGCCGCAGTTCTTCGTTCTCTCTCTCAGGGCGGGGGGCGTTGGGCTGAACCTCACGAGGGCCAATCACGTCGTGATGTACGACCGCTGGTGGAACCCTGCCGTCGAGACTCAGGCCATAGACAGGGCGTACAGAATAGGTCAGACGAGCAACGTGCAGGTGCATATATTCTGCTGCAAGGGCACTCTCGAGGAGCGCATAGACGAGATAATATCGTCAAAAAAGACGCTCGCGGACAGCGTCATATGGGAGAGCGACAACTGGATTACGGAGATGTCCGACAGGGAGCTGCGAAATCTCGTCTCGTTGTCCCCAAGGGCGCTGGACGCCTGATGCTGGCGCAGGCGGGCAAAAAAACCGGAGCGCGGCGGGGACGCCCCCCCGGAATAAGAATGTGCGCGGAGTTCGAAGCGCCGCGCTGGTGGACCGAGGGTTTCGTCAGCAACATAGGCGAGATCGCCTCGCAAAAGAAGATGAACGCGGCGAAAAATTACGCGCGCGCCGGGCACGTGATAGCGCTGAACGTGTCGCCGGGTCTCATCGAGGCCCGGGTGCAGGGCCATCGCAAGACCCCGTATCGCGTGAGGCTCTATTCGCCCTGCCTGTCGAAAGCCCAGCTCGAGGAGATAAAGAACAGGCTCTGCGAGAAGGCGACATACAGAATCGCGATATTGTCCGGCGAAATGCCCCGCGAGCTCGACGCGATATTCAGGGCGGCCGGCGTGCCGCTGTCGCTCGACATGTTCGCGAAAAGCCAGCAGTTGTGCTGCTGCTCCGAGCCGGAGGACGTCTGCAAACACATTCTGGCGACGGCCTATGTGGCGGCGGTGGCGTTCGACAGGGATCCTTTTCTGCTGATGAAGTTTCGCGGGCTCGACAAGGACGATCTCCTGGCGTCGCTCTGTTCGCCGGTGGGTTCCGGCGAGGCAGCCTCTTGCGCAGCGGAGGGCGGGGAATGGCGGATCGAGGGCGGCGACTGCCCCAACGACGATGACGTGGGCCGTTTGGCCGACGCGCCCGCGCTTGACGCGTCGTATTACGGATCGGCCGAGCTGCCGGCTGCACTGAACGAAATGGAGCGACGCGCTCCGGAGGGGGGCGCTCTCGCCCCGATGCCGGATTTTCCGCTGTGGAGAGGAGAGACGTCGTTTTCAGACGCCATAGCTCCGTACTACAGATGTGTGGAGAAGTTTGTGAAGCATCCGAAAGAAAAATGACTCGACAGGGAGGTAATTTTTTGAAAACGCGGATAACAAAACTGGAGGCGTCTTTAGCCAAAAAAGGGCTCGACGCGATACTCATAATAAAAGGGGCCAACCAGAGATATCTGGAGGGGTTCACAGGGAGCGACTGTTTTCTGCTCGCTTCCACGTCCGGCAGTTTCCTAATCGCGGACTCCAGATACACGGAGATGGCGTCGGGCGAATGCCGTTTCGCGCAGGTAGTTCCACATCGCCATCCTTATCCGCCGTTCGAGCGGGTTTTGGCGACCCTGGCGCGCGAGCGCGGGTTTAAGAAGATAGGTTTCGAGTCGCATCTCCCATACAACATGTACGAGGCGCTGGCGAGCGAGCTCAAAAAAGACGACGTCTCGTTTGTGTCGGTCTCGTCGCTTGTGGAGTCGATAAGGGAGTACAAGGACGAGGGGGAGGTCGAGCAGATATCGTCGGCTTGCGGCATAGCCGACAAGGCGCTCTTTGCCCTCACTGGGGCGATAAAGCAGGGCGTCTCGGAGCTGGATATCAAAATCGAGCTCGACTACCGGCTCAAGACCGGAGGCGCGGAGGACGTGTCGTTCGACACGATGGTTCTCTTCGGAGCGCGCGCGTCGCAGCCCCACGCGAATTCGCGCGGCGACGCGCGCCTGCGCGCCGGCGACTTCATATTGATAGACTACGGGGCGAAAGTGAACGGCTACAGGTCGGACACGACGCGCACGTTCGTCCTGGGGCGCGCGTCGGAGGAGCAGCGACGCGCGTACGACGCCGTCCTGCGCTCCCAGACGGAGGGCGTCTCCATGGTTCGCGCCGGAGCGAACGGCAGGGATATCAACGACGCGGCGCTTAAAATAATAAAAGACGCCGGCTTCCCGGGTTTCAGTTACGGAATAGGGCACGGAGTAGGGCTTGAGATACACGAGGAGCCGTTCATGCGCCAGGGCGCGGACGTAATTCTCTCCGTCGGCATGGTCCACACGATAGAGCCGGGCACATACATACCCGGCTGGGGCGGCATCCGAATAGAGGACACAATCCTGGTCACCGAAGACGGCCCGAAGGTGCTGACGTCGTTCCCGAAAAATTTGATGGAGCTGTAAGGAAGCAAAAGTGAAAACGAAGAGGCGCCGGAGGAATTGCGGATGAAGGATAATCCTAGTAAACCATGGCCGAATGATTTTCCAAAGGTTACGACGGTCACTGATTATAAAAAAATGAAACAACACTCGGATTATGATGCAGCCAAAACAGGAGACAATGAAGCCGCCATTAGGTTGATTCACTCTCTTGTAAGTGTAGAAAAAAATAGTATATTTTCCGCGCTGGCAAAAAAATATCCGAACGCTCTTTTGGTCGGTATTCATGCAGAAGAAGACGCTGGTAAAAATAAAATACCCCAAGTGCTTGCGGAGTATATCGGAAAAATAACAGGTTTGGAAGTTGACGAAAAAATACTCCAATCAAACATAGTAAGTCATACTGGAGCTGGTCAAAATGTGAGGCTGTTTATACGTCCTGAATTCGACGGCAATGTACAATCTGGTCGCGATTATATCGTGGTTGATGATATGGTAACAATGGGAAGCACGCTGGGGGAACTACGATATTATATCGAATCTCACAGCGGGAACGTAGTTGATGTGGTAACGTTGAGCACGCAGCACGAGAATAATAAAACTATTGCTCTGGCCGAGGAAACAAAGCTTGTTCTTGCTGATATATTTGGTGTAAAATCAATAAATAATCAACGCGATATGTCAGCGTTGAATAATTTTCTCAAGGAGAGTGATATGTATGGCGGAAACTATGAAAACCTCACAGAGTCGGAAGCTAGAGCGCTCATTCATATCAAGACGCTTGACGAAGCAAGAAATAGAAGATCTGCGGCAAGACAAACAGGAAACGTCGGCGTATGCGAGAAAACGATTCGACGAGATGGGAATCAAAAAAATAGTATAAAAGAAAACCAAAATGTCGTCCTCCGATGAAGAGGGCGATTTTTTTAAATATGATATTTGTAGTTTATCTTTGATGATTCGTAAGGCTCTTTCTTTATAGTTTTATTATCCTGTATTTGTGATTTAATGCTGGCTGATTGGGATATTTCGCGCTTGCGGCTATCATGAACGTCGTTTTGACTTCTTTTGCTTATACTTATATAATGATTTCATGGAAAGTAAAACTGCTATTTATGCTGATGTAGTCTATAATATAACTGATATGCTGAGCCAGCCAGCCAGCCAGCCAGCCAGCCAGCCAGCCAGCCAGCCAGCCAGCCAGCCAGCTATAGCTATCCACTGTGCGCGTCGCGACAATTTGACATTTGTAAATCAAATGATTTAGCGCAAAATTTTCCAAAAAACATTTGCGAAATAACGAATATGCGTTTCATTTCGTGAGTTACTTCATCTAATCGAGTTTTATCCAAATATAAGGGGGCTGTGTTATGAAAAAGACATTAATTATCGGTATCCTCGGTGTGCTTCTTATGGCGCTCTTCGTCGGCGTCGCGTTCGCGGCGGGGCATGGCGATGAGGGCAGCATGGGCTGCAACTCCGGTTTCTTCGGTCTTTCCACTGTGGCTTTGGCGATAGGCGGTTATCTTTTCGCGGGCAAGCGCTGACGACATTTAAATCAAAAACTTTTGTCCGCCGGTCGCGCTGATCGGCGCGCTGCCCGGGAAGGGTGTTTAACTCGGTTGTATAAAACGGTTATTCGTTTGATCGCGGTCGCGCTGGTTGTTTTGTGCGCGCCGAATGGCGCTGTCGCGTCGATCAGCACGGCAAATCAGGGTTTTGTCGGTCTTTGGGAATATCCCACCGCCGAGATGCCTGCGGACGGAGCGGGACATTTCGGTTTGACGTACGCAAAGCCTTATTCTTACTACTATTTAAGTATGGCGTGGCTGCCGTGGCTCGAGATCAACGGACGTTTTACGCTCTTCGACAATATAGGTGTAATCGTCAACGGGAAACGCGAGCGCGATTACATGGATAAGGCCATCGACGCAAAGGTTATGTTGCATCGCTCGCGAAATTGGTACATGCCATCCGTCGCGGTTGGCGGCACGGATCTCAAGGGCACGGAGCTCATGAAGGCCTGGTATGGGGTCGCGACCTGGCGGCGGGATAACCTGGCTTTTTCTATGGGCTACGGCACGGACAGGTTGAACGGTTTTTTCGCCGGAGCGTCGTGGAACGTGGACGACTGGCTTACTTTGAAAGC
>JAITOL010000183.1 GCA_031289955.1 Synergistaceae bacterium | reverse complement strand
TTTCCCGACGTGGCAATCTTGCTTTTAAGCCGTCTTTGCGAGGAGGTGATTTTTCCGACGTGGCAATCTTGCTTTTGGGTCTTGATTCTGACCTCCGGGTCTATGCCTCCCTGAAAGTTTATCAGGACAAGCGCCGGTGGTACAAGATTGCCGCGGCCATGAAGAAAAAACGGCCTCGCAATGACAGCTTAAGGACCTAAAACAGCTGATTCAATCCTCGCAATGACAATGCCGTAATGTGTTATCCATTCTCCTTAGAGATATTACCCAAAACGCGGACGCGTTAATACAAAAATCGCCGAGCATGAAATACCAAAAATGCTCCCTTCCTAATGCACATTTCGCGCTAAAGTGATAGAATCACTGTATTATCAAAGAAAGAAGAGGTACTCGATGATCTATCCTCGTTGGCAAATCGATCCACTAAAAAAAGCCTTGACCGCTCGCCGGGTCGTCATTATCTCTGGTCCCAGACAGTGCGGTAAAACGACCTTGGCGCGCCAGATCACGGGCTCTGACGTCAATTATCGGACGCTTGACAATGAAGACCACCTGAAAGTGGCCACAACTGACCCTTTGGGTTTTTTAAAACATGAGCGGGGCGTCATGATTATCGACGAAGCGCAAAAAGCGCCGTTTCTAATCCCCGCGATTAAAATGGTCGTGGACGAAAACCCGGCGCCCGGTCAATTCCTGTTGACCGGATCAGCCGACATCCAAAAACACCCCGCAGTAACGGAGAGTTTGGCGGGCAGGGTAAAGCACATTCGGCTGCGCTCCCTGAGTCAGGGAGAAATAATGGGGAAGCCTCCATCTTTTTTAGAGCGCGCCTTCGCTCATGATTTCCCTTTGCAAATCAGAGGTTTTGATAAAGAAGCGATCATCAGGCGAGCTTTTATCGGCGGCTATCCCGAAGCGACTTTTATCGAAGATCCTTTGGGACGCAAGGATTGGTTTCTTGATTACGCCGAAACCATGTTGGAGCGCGATCTTAAAGATATTGCCAATATCAGGCGCAAAGACAGCTTACGTATACTGCTTCACACTTTTGCCGCTTGGTCGAGTAAATTGATGGATTTATCCGGTATCGGGGCGTATATGGAATTAAATCGCCGGACTCTCTCCAGCTATGCCAACGTCTTGGAAGCGCTCTATCTTTTTCAGCGCATCCCGGCCTGGACTCAAACCGATTATCAGCGTGTCGGGCTCAAAGAAAAGATTTTTATCACCGACACAGGATTGATGGCCGCGCTGTTGGATTGGCGGGCAGACGAGGTTTTATTAGACGCTGATCGCTCCGGCAAGCTGATTGAAACGTTGGTTTTCAACGAACTTGCAATCCAAACTTCCCTGGGGCGCGAAAATGTACTTTATCATTACCGGGATCGCCAGCAGCACGAAATTGATTTCATCGTCCAAAACAGTCGCGGCAATATTTTGGGGATCGAGGTGAAAGCCGGTTCACGGGTATCGCTCAAAGAAGATGCCCGTCATTTGCGTTTTTTCAAAAATCAACTGGCCCCCAACCAAACATTTACCGGAATCGTGCTCTATACCGGACAAGACGCCCTGCCTCTGGAAGAAAACATCTTCGCCGTTCCTCTGGCTTGCTTGTGGCAATGATCGAAAATTTGCCGTCCCGAGTTTAACAGCAAGAGAAGACAAAATAAGTTGGCCGCTCCTTTTTTGTTCGTTGCCATTGTGTTGTGGAGAGACGCGGAGCAACGCGGCAATCTGGCTTAAGCCGTCTTTGCGAGGAGCCCCGTGTTCCACGGGACAGGGTGAATTTCCCGACGTGGCAATCTGGCTTTTGGGTCTTGATTCTGACCTTCGGGTTCATGCCGCCCTGAAAGTTCACCAGGACAAGCGCAACTTGGTGCAAGATTGCCGCAGCCATGAAGAAAAAACGGCCTCGCAAAGACAACACTCGATGCCTTCTTCTTTGCCTCTGGCTGTATAAACCAGTTCAAAGACCGAAACGTATATTTCCCTATTTCCTGAACCGGACTATCGTCACTCCGAAACCGCCTTCGCCCTCGCCGCCGAGCCTGTAGCTCTCGACGTAGGGCAGGTTGCGGCAGAGCATTTGCACCTCGCGCCTCAGTATCCCCTCGCCCCTGCCGTGGATCACCGACACTTCGCCATATCCGGCTCTGTACGCGCGGTCGAGGTACTGTTCGGCCATCGGCATCGCCTCGTCGATCGTCATGCCGCGTATCATTATCGAGCTCGGCACGCCTATCGGGGAGGGAGGCGCGTTTATCCTCACCACAGTTCCATCGGGGGCGCCCAGCGTTATGCCGCTCTTCCTGTCGCGGCGCTCGCCGCGCTTCGCCGCTTTGTTCTCGGCGCCGGTCGCCCTCCGAAGCATTTGGAGAGGCAGTTCCATCCTCGCGGCGCCAGAGATCACTATGGCCTTATCCTTTCTTATCTCCTCGAGCGTTCCAATCGTCGACGCGCCCGCTATCACGACGTTGTCCCCCTCCTCGAGGGGGCGCTCGTCCGGCTCGTAACGATGGATCATGCGCTCTTCCTCCCTGCGATCCGCCTGTTCCTTTATGATCCCGAAATGTTTTTTCGCGCGCTCCAGCTTCCTGTCGGCCGACGAACGGGCGGTCGCATCCATCGTCTTTATCAGCGACTTCGCCGCGCGATCCGCGTTCTCCACGATGCCGAGCGCTTTTTTGTCGGCGTCTTCCAGCATCTTGTCGCGCTTTGAAATTATCGACCGCAGCTCCGCCTCGTAATCGGATCTCGTGCGCTCTATTTCGAGGCGCATACCTTCGAGCCGTTCGCTCTCCTGTTCGATGGCCGTGCGCTTCTCCTGGAGCTCGCCTATTATCTCCTCCATGGACGCCTCTTTGTGGTGTATGGCCTCGTAAGCGCGATCCAACACAGGTTTCGGCATGCCGAGTTTTTCGGCTATCAGAAGCGCGTTGCTGCGGCCCGGTATGCCTATGAGCAGACGGTACGTCGGAGAGAGCGTGTTTATGTTGAACTCCACGGACGCGGACTCTATGTCCGGGCATGTCAGCGCGTAGTGTTTTATCGGGTTGTGGTGCGTAGTGGCCAGCGTCAGCGAACGTTTGGCGACGAGCGTGTCCAGTATGGCTATGCCCAGCGCGGCACCCTCGTCCGGGTCCGTTCCCGCGCCGAGTTCGTCGAGCAATATGAGCGAGTATGGGGTCGCCATACTCAGTATTCGAGTTATCTGGGATATGTGCGCGCTGAAAGTCGAGAGGTTTTGTTCGATGCTCTGTTCGTCGCCTATGTCGCTGTATATCTCGTCGATCCGGCCCAACACCGACTCCTCTCCCGACGGGATCGGAAACCCGAGCCAGCCGAGCGCAGCGCACACTCCTGCCGTCTTCAGGGCGACGGTCTTGCCCCCCGTATTAGGCCCGGTCACGACGAGAACCCGAAACTTATCGCCGCACGATATGTCTATCGGAACAGGCTGCCGTATCAGCGGATGCAGCGCGCGGCGGAAGCTGAATTTCGCGTCTCGCGAGAGTATCGGGACGTGCCATTTGTCCCTTCTCACCTTCTCGGATAGCGCGTAGAAAAGGTCTATCTGACCGAGCGCGCGCTCCGCGTCCCCTATCGCTCCGGCGCGTTCCATCACATGCTCCGTGAGCTTGTGGAGTATCCGGCGCTCCTCGGCGTTCTCGTCCTCGCCGCATACGGCGTGTTCGTTGTTCAAGCCTATCAGCGAGTGAGGCTCCATATATATGCTGTTGCCGGAGCCCGAACGGTCCATCACTATGCCGGGGAAGTTCGTCACAGCGTCAGCTCGGACGAGCACGGCATGCCGTCCGTTGCGAAGCGACAGCACCCGTTCCTGAAGCATGTTCGTTATTCGAGGGTCGGAGAGTATAGCCTGCGATTTGCGGCGAACCTGGTCGCGGATGCGGCGAATCTGCTCGCGTATCCTGCGCAGTCTGTCCGACGCGAGATCCTGGAGCCTGCCGTCCTCGTCTATGACGCCAAGCGACTCCTCCGACGCTCGAAAATCATGCAGGTCGCGCAGCAGAAGGGCGAAGGCGGGCCACTCGCCGCGAGCCTCGGATAGCGCCTCCTTGAGACGCAACGCCCCCTGCATGAGGCGTCTGACGTATAGCAGCTCCTCGCCGAGGAGCATGCCGGAGATGGCCGCTTCCTTCAGCAGATGGCCGACGGCCGACATCCTGTTGTTCCACGGCAGATCCCCCCGCCTGTCGCGATATTGTTCGATGGCGTCAAAGAGCTCGAACCTAGAGGTGAGCTCCTCCATGTCCCCGGCGGGGGCGATAGAGGCCATACGCGACGCGCCGAGGTCGCTTCGGCAGTCGCGTCTTATTATCGCGAAAATCTTATCTATCTCGAGTGATTGGTACGCGGCGCCGTCTATTATCATCGCGCGCTAAAACAGGGGGCGCTCCCGGGCAGTGGCTTCACTATGGGGTTTACGGGTTCGCGTCTTCGCTTATTACGGAAATATCGCCGATATCGCCGCTCGCGGCGGCGCCCATTATATTCGTCATGTCGCCGCTCGTGCCGATGATGCCGCGTCCCGCCTGGCGTATTACGTAATCCCGGGCCTCGTTCTGAATGGCCGCTACGTCAGGTATCAGGCCGGCTTTGTCGAGCACAGGGGATATGAGCGGCCACGTGGCCGCCGTCAGAGTGAGCGCGCGGCTCTCCTGAACCCACCCGTCTCCCGTCATCGGGGCCAGGATGATGCTCGATATCAGCACGAGGAGCGCGATCATGTAGAACTTGATTACGCCTATTCCGGCGCCGAAAAGTTTGTCGGTCGCCGTGAGGCGCGTCTTCTCTATCACCTTTTTGACGCTCCACTCGAGATACGTGCAGCCGAAGAATATGACGAAGAATATGGCGAGCATCGTGAGTATCGTCGCGACGGTAGCGGAGAGGCCAAGCTTCTCCTGAAGGACGCTCCCTATCGGGCTGTAGAACCTCACCGCGCAGTAGAACGCGCCGGCCGTGCCCAGAAGTGAGAATATCTCGCCGGATATTCCCCTCAAAATCCCACGCACCACGAAAAATATCCCTATCGCCAGCAGTATTATGTCAGTTATGCTCATTTATCCTTTTCCTCTTCCTCGGATAGTATGTAATCGATGCGCCGGCTCGAGTTGGCCAGCCTGTTCGCCAGCAGCATACAAGCGACGGCAAGGCGTATATCCTGTTCGCTCGTAGCTCCTCCGGTATCCTTGAGCGCATCGTTGACAACGGCCTGAGCGTCTTTTATCTCGGCGTCGCTCAGTGTCGTCTTCATGCTATACGACTGTCTTCCTATCAGAAGAGTTACCTGGCGCATAGCGCGTATGGAGGCCTTTTACTGCCTGTCTTCAAACGATGGCGCGGTCGCCGCGCCGATTTCGTACTCATTCACGAGAGGCATTATATTCCGCACTTTGTCGGCCACATAATGAATTCTGCTCTCCAAATCCTCCATGGCCCTGCTGGTCTCAGCCATTTTATCCTCATAGCCCCGACGCTCCCGCTCGCGCTCCTCGTCCAGCTGGAGCAGCTCGATCTCCCGCTCGTCGAGCGCCTTCCTAAGTTCGGCCGCCTCAGCGCGGGCCTTGTCTCTGTCCTCGCGCAGGGTACGCACAAGAACCTCTATCTTTTCTATCCCGCTCTCGATGTCCAGTATCGACTCCAACATAAATCAGGCCCTCCTTAAAAGCGTTTCATTGCCTAAAGTATATCAGATAATTTTCCGGTGAAGTCATATACTCACTTGGAATATTCTGACTCTGCGCGTTTTGGATGCGCGGAGAGGATGATTTGCCGATGAGAGGAAATTATTTATTTAAATCCTCGAGAGGAACCTCCATGGCGGAAGTGATTTGCTGCATGGCGATAATGACGATCGCGCTTTCCGGAATCGCCGAGTCGACCGGGATGATGCACAAAGCAGGGCACAAGGCGCTGTTGGCCAGGATAAGGGCCGGCGACTATTTGTCGCTCGCCGGCGAGATAAGCGCGCATGGTTTCCAGTCCGTAAGTTTTCGGCACGGTTCCGCGAAAGCGACGGTGATCGAACGCGGCGCCGTCTCCGGACACGATTTTGCCAGAGTGGAGATGGCGGAGGACGGAGCGGATCCTGTCGAGTGGAAATTGTGGCGCATACCGGGCCGAAGATGAGACGCCCCGGATTTTACATGCCGGTGATAGCGGCGATTGTGATGCTCGCGCTTGCTCTCCTGGGCGTCGCGTTCGAACGCGTAACCGCAGCGGCCAGGATAAACGCGCCCGCGCACAGAAGCAGAGCCAGGGAGGCCTCGTTTTTGGGGATAAAAATGGCCGAGGACTGGCTGATGACATCAGCTCTGGGCAACGACTTCCCTGCCGCCCAAGACGCGTTCGGCAGCGTTTCCCTCGACCGGATAGAAGCGGTCCGGATGGATGGAAGCCGGGCGGAGTGGCACGGCGGCGCGGTACATAACGCAACCGTGAATGTGTATGTGGCGGACGTCAGTTACGACAAATACCTCTTTGGGGGAGAGTTGGCAAGAAAAGCGGGCGTGCCGGCGATTCCAAGGATGCCCGGCGTCAATTCGGGGGATACCGTCGTGAGGTATTACTACCTCCGAAGCAGGGCCTCCGCCGGGGAAAGATCATTTTTTGACAGCGAGGAGATTTTAGCGATCAGCCACGACAAACTAAGAGGGGAAACCGATGTGGAAAGGATTCTATACAGATCGTCGTCCGGGAAAAATTAAGCGGTACAAGATTGCCGCGTCGCTTGCGGCTCCTCACAATGACAATGCCGCGTCTTTGCGAGGGATCCCGCGTTCCACGGGACAAGGGCGAATCTCCCGACGTGGCAATCTGGCTTTTGGGTCTTGATTTTAGCCTTTGGGGTTTACGCCGCGTCTGCGGTACAAGATTGCCGCGTCGCTTGCGGCTCCTCGCAATGACAATGCCGCGTCCATGAAGAAAAACGGCCTCGCGGCCTAACTCTCTATCCCTTTGCGGGCCGCTATGCCCTGCCTGTAGTAGTGCTTGACCTCCCGCATCTCCGTCACGAGGTCCGCTATTTCGATCAGACGAGGGGGGGCGCCCCTGCCGGTGAATACGAGCTCGGTCCTCTCGGGACGTTCGCTCGCCACAGTCAGCAGGTCGTCCTCGGCTATGAGGCCCAGGCTGCACGCGACGTTTGCCTCGTCCAGGATAACTACGTCGTAAGCCCCGCTCCGCAGCGCTTCCCTCGCGTCCTCGATCCCGGCTCGGGCCGCGACACGATCCTCTTCGGTCGGTTTTCGCATTATGAACTGCCCCGTGCCGTACTGCCTGTAGGTCAGGTTATTCAACCCGCCCAATATGGAGGACTCGCTGTAGGTTCCGGATTTCAGAAACTGAGCGAAGAAGACCCTGAGCCCGGCGCCTAGCGCCCTCACGGCAAGTCCTATCGAAGCGGTGGTCTTGCCCTTGCCGTTGCCCGTGTATACCTGTACGCAGCCTCTTGTGAATTTGTCTTTTTCGTTGTCATAGTTCTTCATAATGCACTCCCTTTCTCAGGGGCAGTCGTCCAAAGACAGCTCGTTAGGGCCTCCCACGAAGCGTCTCGTCTCGTCAAACTCGAATTCGGAGAGTATGCCGGATATGAGAAGCTCCGTCACGTCGTCGGTCTCGTAAGGTATGGAAAAACGCCTGAAACCGAACCTCTCGGCGAAATATGGGACGTTGCCGCCGACTGTTTTTTTGGTCGACGAGAGCGCGGACGTGAGAGAGCCAAGAAATTCGTCGCAGTCGAACAGTGGATTTGTGCTCGCCACCACAAGCACCTTGCACTCCTCCAGAAGTATGGAGCTCTTCCATATCCCGCAGAGCGTCACGCCGGCGCCGAAGAGGTCTCCCTCGCCCTCCATGCCGTGGAGCACTTTTTCCATGGCCTCGGAATACGCGAAAACCATGGAAAACCCACTGTGGCTGTCCGGCTCGATGTTCGGCCGTATGAGGTTTTCCGGGACGAGCGTCCCAACGGGACAATCCTCGTCGTTCCACATATAAAGCAACTCGCTCTCCAGACACATCACCATCTCGGCTATATAGCCGAGCGCCGCGCTGAAGAGCAAATTTGTCGTTATCGGCTTGAAGTCGCACCTATAAGGCGTCCACGTCTCGATGTCGAACTCCATATTCTGGCTCCAGTATGGGAGACGCGTGATACCGTCGTACATATCGCGAAAATATGCGGCTCCTTTAAGACGCGAGTTGCTTTTGAGCTTTGTGCGATTTCGCGAGCAGCTCTATCACTCTTTGGAGCAAATTGTGCATCTCGGGCTTCGTTATCTGCGCGTCCGCCCCGATGCTCTGCGCCTTGCGCTTGATATCCTCCGCCATAACGCTCGAGAATACGATAACCGGAATGCGCGACAGCTTATCGTCCTCTTTTACCCTGCGAGTCAGCGTGAGCCCGTCCATCTTGGGCATCTCTATGTCCGTCAGCAGTATGTCGAATTCGTCCCCGTCCTCGACCAGGCGATCCCAGGCGGCCTTGCCGTGCCCAACTATCTCGAAGTTGTGGAAACCTCCGGATATCAGGACATCCTGTATCAGCTTGCGGATTAGAGGAGAGTCCTCCGCCACGAGTATCTTGTACTCGTCCGGATCTCCGAGGCTGTTCACCACGGTTGCCGACATATTGGCCTCCAGCTTGAACTGCTCCGCCAAACCAGGGTTGACGACCTGGACTATGCGCTCGTAATCGAGAAGCAGTATGTTGCGGCTCTCGCGCTTTATGACATACAGGGAGTTCTCTCCGAGAAATGTGCCGGTGAGCGAGGCGTCCAGCTCGTCCGAATTGATGCGGTAGATTCTGTCGACTCCGTCGACGATGAAGCCAAGCTTCATCTTGTTGAATTCCGCCACTATGAGTTTGCTGCTTTCCAGCTCGACTCCCGGCGTTATGTCGAGATATGTGCGAAGGTCTATCAGAGGGATGACCTCGCCGCGAATCGTGGTGATGCCCCTCATGGCTGGGTTTGTCTGAGGCACGTCGCGCGCCCCGGGCCAGCGCAGTATCTCCCTCGTCTTGTCGACATTTATCGCGAAATACTGGTTGCCAAGGATAAAAACGACCACCTGCCATTCGTTCGTCCCAACCTCGGTAAGAATTTTCTCGTCTTCGTTCTTTGCCATGCCGATCACTCCCCAGTTTGATGCGTAACGCTATTGTAATGCAACTCAGCCCATTCTACCTGTATTATTCTATAGTATAAGATGATTATGTGTAAAGCGGATATGGCAATTTACCGAAATGAACGCCGGTTAAAGGTATGCCGGGCCGCGCCTGGCGCGCGAAACCCGGCAATATTTTGCAAAACAAAACCCCCTGCGGCTATCCCTTGTCGGGTTTGCGCAGATACCACTCGGCCACTATGGAGCTCGCCACGTAGATGGAGCTGTACGTGCCGACCACTATGCCGATGAGGAAGGCGAAAGCCAGGTTCGATATGACCTCCCCGCCGAACAGGAACATGGCGAGCACAGGCATCAGCGTCGTGAGCGCAGTAAAGATCGTGCGGGTCAGCGTCTGGTTCACGGACGTGTTCACGAGATCGAGAACGCCCGCGCTGCGGATTTTGCCCCAGTTTTCCCGAACGCGGTCGAGAACGACTATCGTGTCGTTCAGGGAATAGCCGATGACAGTCAATATCGCCGCTATGAACGACGTCGATATTTCGCGCTGCGTCAGGCTGTACACGCCGAGCATGATGATCGTGTCGTGGACGAGCGCCGCAACGGCCGCCGCGCCGAAGCGAAAGCGGAAGCGGATCGCCATATATATCAATATCGCGACGATGGCGAGGCCGACAGCCACGGTCGCCTGCCTGCGAAGTTCTCTGCCGACCACCGGCCCGACTTCGTCTATCTTAACTATGGAGACGGCGCCGAACCTGGCCTCCAGCGCATTCATCATCTCGCTCCGCGTTTCCTCAGACGAATCCTGATAGCGCACGAGTATGTTATGTTCGTCGTATGCCTGTATCGTCGCCTGACCCTGATCGGCGCCGGAGAGAGCCTCGCGGACCGCTCCGATGTCGACAGGTTCCTCAAAATCCAGCTGGAGCGCCACTCCGCCAGTAAAGTCGACGCTGTAGTTTACGCCTCGCGTCGCAAGCGCCGCCAGGCTCGCCAGTATCAGGATCAAGCTGATACAAAGCGCGGCACGACGATATTTCATAAAGGGCAGGTTCAGTTTAGAAGCATCATAAGCAGCCATATTCCAGCCCTCCCGCTAAAGCGTCAAATTCTTGCGATGGCGCAGCAATATCTGGAGCAGAGCTCGCGTCACCACTATATTGCCGAACATCGCGGTCAACACGCCGAGGCTCAGCGTCACCGCGAAACCGCGTATCGGGCCCGACCCGAAGTAAAAGAGCACGGCGGCCGCGATCAGGGTCGTAACGTTCGAGTCGAGTATTACGACGAGCGCCTTGCGGAAACCGGAGTCCAGAGCGGCCAGTATCGTCTTTCCGGAGCGATACTCCTCCTTCATGCGCTCGTAAATGAGAATGTTGCCGTCGACGGCCATGCCTATTGTCAATATTATTCCGCCGATGCCGGGAAGCGTGAGCGTCGTGCGCATCATGATTACGACGGCCATCAGAAGCAGCATCGCCGTCGCCAGGGCCAAATCGGCAGCTATGCCGAGCGTGCCGTAGTAAATGAGCATAAAGAGAACAACGAGCCCGGCCCCTATCATGCCGGAGTAAAGGCCCGCATTGATGGAGTCCTCGCCGAGCGTCGGCCCCACGGAGCGGTTTTCTATCACCTCGACCTTCAAGGGAAGCGCGCCCCCCTTGAGCATGATAGCGAGCCTCACTGCCTCGCTCTCGGAAAATCCTCCCGTTATACTGCCCGTGCCGCTTATCTTCGTCTGCACCACCGGAGCGGACAGTATCACGTCGTCAAGGACTATCGCTATCTGTTTTCCGATATTCTCGCCGGTGGCCTTCTCGAAGGCAGCGGCGCCCTCGCGGTTGAACGTTATATTGACGGTCGGCCTGCTCAGATCGTTGCGGACCATCCGAGCGTCCTCCAGATCCTTGCCGGATACGTATATTTCGCCCAAGAGATATGCCCTGCCGTCTTCCTCGTCATAACCGAGGAAGAGCGACGGGTCGTTTCTCGATTTTTCCTCCTGCTCCTTGAATTCGGCGGTCCTCTTCTCGAAATCCGGATAGAGGTCGTCCGAATAAGCCTTGAGCGCTTTTTCGTACACCTCGTCCGGTTTATCGGCGTAGTTGACGCGCTCGACCTTAGGAGGCGGAATCGGGCCGACCGCAACGACCTGCCGGAACTGGAGCACCGCCATGCGGCCTATGAGATCGAGGGCCGCCGTCGGATCGTCCATCCCTGGGAGGTCTATCGCGACTCTGTCGAAACCCTCGCGCTGAATCTGAGGTTCGGCCACGCCATACTGGTCGACGCGGTTTCGGAGCACCTCCATAAGGCTTTCGATATCCGGCCCGCTCGGCGCGCTTCCGTCGGGATTCCTGGCCTGGAGCACGATATGAGCCCCGCCCTTTAGGTCAAGACCGAGCCTGACCCTCCCCTGAATCGGAAAAACAATCGCCGCGGCGGCTATCAAAATGACAACTATGACGACCAGCCTCACCTTATCCTTCTTTAACATTAATCACATGCCCCCCGATAACTACTCGTCTTTGGACTTTTCCACAGCTTCGGCGTCGATCGGGGAATCCTCGGATAATCCCTCGATGAGCGCCTCGTTTTCCTCCGCGGAAACCCCTTCTTCCATCGCCTTTAGAGATTTATCCGATTCGTCGGCTCTGGGAAATATCGCGTCGGGATTATCCGAGGCGACAGGGCGCTTTTTTTTCTTCAGTTTGCGCGGGCGCAGTCTGTCGTCCCCGCCTTCGCGCTTCGTCGATACGGAGCTCTTCAGAATACGGGCCTTCAGCCCGTCGGCCAGCTCTATTATGTATGAATCCTCCAGAACCTCGGTAATCCGTCCGAAGAAACCGCCGGCCGTGATGATCGTGTCCCCCCGTCCTATGGACGAGATCATTTTTTCGTGCTGTTGTTGTTTTTTCTTCTGGGGGCGATACATCAGAAAATAGAATATGACGATAAAGAGAGCTATAGGAAGAACGAGCCCAACCGCCCCCTGCTGAGACTGTGCCGCTACTGGCGGCGCCGCGGGCGCGTCCTCGGCGTAGGCGGCCGCCGATCGCAGCGCCCCGGCAATGACACTTACAAATTGATTCAACAAAATCCCCTCCTGTAGGTTCTTCCCTGCGATGCTGCCCGGATATTTTAACATGATTCGGGCAAAAGACCGAACGCGGAGATAAAAATACCGCTCCCCCCGTACCGGCAGGGCACATGATATACCCGATCCGCCGCCGCGTGACAAGCGACGAACCGGGAAGTATGGCGTCTACCTGTGGGCTATGACCTCTATCTCCACGGCGCCGCCGAGAGGCAGACTAGAAACCTCGACGCAGGAACGAGCCGGGGGGTCGTCCCGGAAATATTTCGCGTACTCCTCGTTGACCGCCTTGAAATTTCCGATGTCGGTCAGGAAAACGAGCGTCTTCACGACGTTATCGAGCGAGAGCCCCTGCGACGCCAAAAGAGCTTTGATGTTTTCGAGCGCCATGACCGCCTGGGAGATGACGTCCGGGCCGGCCATCGCGCCGGTCTTGGGATTTATCCCGAGCTGACCGGAGCAGTAGAGGAAATCCCCTGCCCAGACAGCCTGGCTGTATGGCCCGAGCGCGGCGGGCGCGGCGGCCGTGGATACGATTTTTTTCATCTCACAGGACTCTTTTCACTTCGAGACCCGGACGCCGGACAGCCCAGCGTACACGGCGCGCTCTCCCAGAGCCTCCTCGATGCGAAGCAGCTGGTTGTATTTCGCCACCCTGTCCGTGCGCGCGAGAGCGCCTGTCTTTATCTGTCCGGCAGCCGTCGCGACCGCGAGGTCGGCTATGAACGAGTCCGACGTCTCGCCGGAACGATGCGAGACAATGACGCCGTACCCGGAAGTTTTCGCCATAGCGATGACCTTGAGCGTCTCGGTGAGAGTCCCTATCTGGTTCAGCTTCACAAGTATGGCGTTGCCGATGCCGCTCTTTATGCCGCGCTCGAAACGAACTGGATTTGTGACGAAGAGGTCGTCGCCGACCAACTGTATTTTCCCTCCGAGCTTCTTCGTGAGAAGCGCCCAGCCGTCCCAGTCCTCCTCGGCCATACCGTCCTCGATGCTGATAATCGGGAATTTCCCGCATATATCGGCGTAGTAATCGACCAGCTCGTCCGCCTTGAGCTTGCGGCCCTCTCCGGCGAGGTCGTACAGGCCGTCGCGGTAAAACTCGCTCGCCGCCACGTCCATGGCGAGGCTGATCTGGACGCCGGGCTCGTAGCCGGCCGCCGATATCGCGTCCGTCAGGTACTTGAACGCCTCTCCATTTGTCTTGAAGTTCGGGGCAAAACCGCCTTCGTCGCCTATCGCGGTCGGATGTCCGGATTTTTTCAGTATGCCCTTCAGCGCGTGGTACGTCTCAGTTCCCATGCGGAGCGCCTCGGAAAAAGACGCGGCGCCGTGAGGAACGAGCATGCACTCCTGGAAGTCGAGGTTGTTGTCCGCGTGAGCGCCGCCGTTGACGACATTCATGAGCGGAGTCGGGAGCGCGTATGGGCCGAGTCCCCCGAGATACGCCCACAGAGGCAGTTCATGTTCGCGCGCGGCAACTCTGGCCACCGCCAGAGACACGCCCAGTATCGCGTTCGCGCCGAGTTTGCCCTTGTTATCGGTACCGTCGAGCTTTATCATCACGTCGTCGACTTCAGCCTGATCCGACGGGTCGAGGCCGATCAATTCCGGCTCTATGACTTTGTTGACGTTCTCTACGGCCTGCAATACACCCTTGCCGCCGTAACGGGAACCGCCGTCGCGCAGCTCTATCGCCTCGAAAGAACCGGTCGAAGCGCCGCTCGGAACCGCCGCGCGCTCCACGACTCCGCAATCGAGCCACACTTCCACCTCTATGGTCGGGTTGCCTCGCGAATCAAGAATTTCACGTCCGTGCACGCCTACTATCTCACTCATTAGCAGAACACCTCTTTCTTTATTGTCAATACAGCCAAGCCGCCGTTACCACGGTTTTTCGCACGCCTCGATGACCCGATCCTCCGTCACGCGAAACGATATCTCCCTGCGTTTGATCGCCGCTTCGTCGTCCGTTTGAACCTCGACCGCGAGCAAGCGGCGCGGAAAGGCTATCTCGATCGCGTCCCCGGATTTTACGTCCGCGGAGGGCTTGACGGTTCTTCCGTTCAGCCTAACCGCCCCGACTTCGACCATTTCGGCCGCGATCGTACGTCTTTTCACGAGACGGGATAATTTCAGAAACCTGTCTATGCGCATACTCCGTCAGTCGAGAAAATCCTTGAGACGCCTGCTCCGGCTGGGATGGCGCAGCTTGCGCAGCGCCTTCGCCTCTATCTGCCTTATGCGTTCTCTCGTCACCCCGAAGCGTTTGCCGACGTCCTCCAGCGTATGGGCATGCCCGTCCTCCAAGCCGAACCTGAGGCGCAGAACCTCGCGCTCGCGCTCGCCCAAATCGGCCAGCATCTCCTCGAGCTGCTCCCTCAGGATGAGGCTTGCGGCGACCTCCTCCGGATTCGGCATCTCCTTGTCCTCCAGAAAGTCGCCGAGCTGGTTGTCCTCCTCCTCGCCTATCGGAGTTTCGAGCGACACCGGCTCCTGAGCGATACGCTGTATCTCCTCGACGCGATCCGAAGATATTTCCATCTCGGCCGCTATCTCCTCGGCTGTAGGTTCCCGTCCGAGACGCTGCACGAGCTGGCGCGATATGCGTATGAGCTTGTTTATCGTCTCGACCATGTGGACAGGTATGCGGATCGTGCGGGCCTGATCCGCTATCGCCCTCGTTATGGCCTGCCTTATCCACCAGGTGGCGTACGTGCTGAACTTGAAACCCTTCTGATAGTCGAATTTCTCGACAGCCCGTATCAGCCCCAGGTTGCCCTCCTGGATGAGATCCAGAAACAGCATCCCGCGCCCTATGTACTTTTTAGCTATGCTCACTACGAGACGAAGGTTCGCGTCGACGAGGTGCCCCTTTGAGGCGAGGTCTCCCGCTTCGACGCCCTTAGCGAGCTCCACCTCCTCGTCGGCTGTGAGAAGCGATATTTTGCCTATCTCGCGCAGATACATGCGAACCGGGTCGGAGAGCGGCAGTTCCTCGAGCGCCGCGTCGTCCTTGCCCGCGAGAAGCTGCACAGTCTCGTCGTCTATCTCGTCCTTTTCCTTCGGCTCGTCCACAACGTCTATGCCGAGCTCCATTATGTTGAGATAGATGTTATCGAGTATCTCGGGAGACAGTATCTCCTTCGGCAGCCTCTTCTCTATTTCCTCGTATGTGACGAAGCCCTTCTCCCTGCCGGCATGCAGCAGATCCTTTATGCTTTCTATGTAGTCCATCATCTCTTCGGCCGGCATTTCCGCCGCAACAGGCGCCACCGACGATTCTATCGATTCGATGGACTCGTCTATATCACGCGGGGACTCGCCAAGATCGCCGCCGCCCTCCGCGACGACAGGCTCGTCAAGTTCGGAAAGAACATCCTCGTTCTCGTCCATGCTATCTCTCCTTTCATTCAAAAAACCCCAAAACGCCCGGGACTCTTCAATTTTTTAATAAGATCGTGATACTCCGCGACAAGCCCCGCGTCCGCCTCGCCCCTTATGACAACAGGCTGAATATGCTCCAGGCGGCGATTCATCGCGTTCCTGCGGATATCCTCCACAACTACTGCGGCGTGTTCCGCGCCGAGATTCCCCGCCGAGAGCACCGCGTCTCCCCTCGCCAGACACTCGAAAGACAACCGCTCGCCGATTTGACGCCATCTCGACTCTATCTCGCCGGGATCATCCCCGCAGACGAGAGCTGTCACTATCCCCAAAGCGGCCTCATCCGAGAAAAACGGGACAAGTTCCCCGCACGTCCAACGGGAGCGAAGTTTCTCGTCCCGCCACAACAAGGCGCAAAACGCGCACTCGAGATCCGCCGACCTCCTGTCGCGCACCGTGACGCCTTCATATATATATACGCCCGGGGAGTCCGAAATGCCTTTATCATATGTTTCGGATTTTTTATTTCTCATAATGCCGGACATGCCTCTTTCCGCGCGGCGAACGTCTATCTCGCGCCTCAGATTATGCTCCAGCATGCCGAACACCCGCGCTATGCGGGGTATATACTCGTCGACGTCGAAGGCGGCGAGCGAGGCCAATCCGCTTAAAACCTCGTCTTTCGCGGCGCGGGCATGCTCGGGCGACGTGAAATCACGCTTCTTGATATGGGCGTGATACAGCGGCAGCGGCATGGATTTCGCGAGAGAGGCCTCGAATGTCCCGATCCCTCCGTCCGAAGAGAGCACGTCGTCGGGATCGAGCCCCTCCGGAAGAGTTACGACGCGGACGTCGACCCCGTGACGCTGAAGTATATACATGCCCCGGATGGCAGCCGCCTGTCCGGCCCCGTCGGCGTCGTAAGATATGCAGCACAGGTCGGAAAAACGTTTTATCAGGGAAGCCTGTTCCTCCGTCAGCGACGTGCCGAGCGACGCGACGGTCTCGGTGAAACCGGCCATATGCGCCCGTATGGCGTCCATATAGCCCTCCACAAGGACGACCCTGCCCCTCTCCCTTATTGCGCGTTTGGCCGCGTCCATTAGATAGAGCGTACGGCGTTTGTTGAAGAGCGATCCCTCGGGGCTGTTGATATATTTGGCGCCGTCCCCGTCCAAAAGCCTTCCTCCGAAGGCGACGACGCGCCCGTTCTCGTCGTTCACGGGAAACGTTATCCTCCCCCTGAATCGGTCGTAGAGGCCGCGGTCCCCATGCGCCGACAACCCGGCGTCCAGTATGGCCTCCTCGGAGAAACCGCGCGACGACAGGCGGCGCGCCAGAGCGTCCCACGACTGGGGCGCCCAGCCCAACCCGAAGCGGGAGACGTCGTCGCCGGATATATTCCGCCGCGACAGATAGGCGCGCGCCGACGATCCACCCGGGCCGGACAGCGACTCACTGAAGAAATTTTTCGCCTCCTCGAGAGCTTCCCGCACCCCTAATTTCTCCGCGGGCTTCGAACGCTCGCCGCTCCACGCGCGGAGCTCCACCCCGACGCGTTCGGCCAGAAGCTCCAGCGTCTCGCGAAAACCGAGCCCCTCGATTTCCATGATGAACGAGTATACGTCTCCGCCCTTGCCACAGCCGAAACAGTGAAAAGATTGCCTTTCCCGGGACACGTGGAACGATGGGGTTTTTTCGGAATGAAACGGGCACAGCCCGACAAACGAGCCGCCCGACTGGCGAAGCTGCACGTAACTTCCTATCACTTCAATTATGTCGGTTCTCGATTTTACCTCTGAGGCGTCGTCCTGCATCCGGATGCCGGGCCCTTCAGTTGGAGAGCGGGCCCTGGGGAGCAAACCAGGCGCCCGCGAAATAGCGCGGCCGGCGCGTTAATGGAAAAGCGGCGCCAGCACGAGCGAAACCACAGTCATGAGCTTTATCAGTATGTTGAGGCTCGGACCCGCCGTATCCTTGAACGGATCGCCGACCGTGTCCCCGTTGACCGCGGCGGCGTGCGCGGATGAACCCTTGCCGCCGTGCTTGCCGGACTCTATGTATTTCTTGGCGTTGTCCCACGCTCCGCCGGAGTTCGACATAAATATCGCCATCATCACGCCGGTGACTATCGAGCCGCCGAGCAGCCCGCCTAGCGCCGCGGCGCCGAGTGAGAGCCCTACCACTATCGGAACGATGACGGCCATCATGCCGGGAACGACCATCTCCTTGAGGGCGGCGGCGGTGGATATGTCGACGCACTTCTCGTATTCGGGCCGCCCCTTCCCCTCCATTATGCCTGGTATCTCGCGGAACTGACGGCGGACTTCCTCTATCATGCGCTCGGCAGCACGGCTCACAGCCTGAATGGAGAGGGCGCTGAACACAAACGGCAGAACGCCTCCGATGAAGAGGCCGACCATGACTTTAGGCTCCATGAGGTCGATATTCGCGAGCTTTGTGGCCGTCGCGTACGACACGAAGAGCGCCAGGGCCGTCAACGCCGCCGAACCGATGGCGAGGCCCTTGCCTACGGCAGCCGTGGTGTTTCCGACGGCGTCGAGCCTGTCCGTGATGCTGCGCACATTCTCCGGAAGACCGGCCATCTCGGCTATGCCTCCGGCGTTGTCGCTTATGGGCCCATACGCGTCCACAGAAAGCACCATGCCGGTGATGGAGAGCATCCCGACGGCGGAACACGCTATGCCGAACATGCCGCCGAACCTGTAGCCGACGAGCGTCGCCACGCAGATGAAAATCACCGGGCCCACAGTGGATTTCATGCCAACGGAGATTCCTGCCAGGATATTGGTGGCGGTTCCGGTGACGGAGGCCGCGGCGATCTCGCGAGTGGGGCTGTAATCGGCGGACGTGTACATCTCGGTGATCTTGCCTATGATAACGCCGCAAGCCACGCCCGCAACGACCGACCAGAACAGCTCGATGTCTCCGAAAAGCCACCTGGTGAGGAAGAACGTGCCGATGGCCATGAAAATGCCGGTTGTATAAAGCCCCATGTTGAGGGCGTTCTGGGGATTGCCTCCGTCTTTCACCCTGACGAAGAACGTCCCGAGAAGGGCCGCGAGGATGCCGACCGCGCAGAGCAGCAGCGGGTAGACGAGACCGTTAAATTCCTTCGAAACGAACCCGACCGCCATCGCGGCCAGTATGGAGTTGACGTAGCTTTCGAACAGATCCGCGCCCATGCCGGCGATATCCCCGACGTTATCCCCGACGTTGTCCGCTATGACGGCCGGGTTGCGGGGATCGTCCTCCGGGATGCCGGCCTCCACCTTGCCCACGAGATCCGCGCCGACGTCGGCCGCCTTCGTGTATATGCCGCCTCCGACGCGCGCGAATAGAGCGATGGAGCTTGCGCCGAACCCAAACGCCGTTATCGCTGCGATATCCTTAAAGACCAGATAAGCCGCAAAGACCCCGAGCAAACCGACTCCGACGACCGTCATGCCCATGACGCTGCCGCCGCGAAACGCGACGCCGAGCGCTTCGTTCATTCCCCTCATGGCCGCGAACGCCGTCTTGCCGTTTGCCTTCGTAGCCACCTTCATCCCGACATAACCGGTAAAAGCGCTGCACAGAGCTCCGGCCACGAAACACGCGGCCGACGGGACGCCGAGATAATAAGCGAGCAGCGCCGCCACGACAACGACAAAAATAAGAAGCGACTTGTATTCCCTGTAGAGAAAAGCCATAGCTCCGCTCTGGATTATGGAAGACAATTCCTTCACGCGAGCGTTCTCCACAACATACGAGTTGATCCTTGCGGCCGCGAATACGGCGTAGATAAGCGCTATCGCCGCCGCCCCTGCGATACCAGCATATAACGATGACAAACCTTCCATAAACATTTCCCGCCTTCCAGAATTTTTTCGATACGAATATAATAACTGTTTAAAGCAGTATATCAATAATACACAACTGATATTCCGCGTATTCCCGAACTATAAAATGATCCGGAAATAACGGAAAACACTGGAATATGTGGATTATACATTACCAAACCAAAATTTCATATAAAATACTTTCAATTAGCGAGAATAAGTGAGATACTATAAATGTGCGTTGAATGAGATAATCCTTGTGTTTTTCCGCAACAGCGTTAAAGGAAAGATTTATATGGCATAAGCGACAAATTTTTTAACAAAGATCGGCGGAGCGGAGCGTTAATGAGCGATTCCAATATCAGCGAAGCTATTGTTGTGGATATTCCGGACACCGGGGATAACGCTAAAAAAACCGGAATGATGATCAAGGTTCCGGTGCAAATGCTTGCCGAAAGCGAAGGAGTCATAGCGCACGACGTCAAAACGAAAAAGGGCGCAGTCATAATGCCGGCTGGAGTCGACGTTTCCCTGTTCGAGACATCCATGGGAACCATCATCAAAAAGATGGAAAAAGAGGGCATCGAACACGTGTTTCTCAACATCCCCCAGCAGCTCTCGGAATCCGATATAAACAACATAATAGAAAAAGTTTACTCGGACGGTTCGGAGCTGATCAGCAAGGAAAAAGCCGTCACTGTGATAAAAGGCGTGGACAATATGTTCCACAGCATCAGGGAGGACGATCTGTCCTCCGAGATAACGACGGCGATGTCGAACATGAGCGCCGACCTGACCGAGGATCTGATCAGAAACCCGCAGGTGGCCTTCTCTCTCGGCAAGGTGCAGGAAGCGGACGAGTACACGTTCGTCCACTCGTTCAACGTGGCGGTGCTGACGGGATTTCTCGCGAACCGCCTCCGTCCGAACGACAGGGATTTCCTCCAGAGCGTCATAATGGGGTCGCTGCTCCACGACATGGGAAAAGCCAAGATCCCCATCGAGATACTGAACAAACCGGGGCCCCTCACGTCCGCCGAGTTCGACGAGATGAAGCGCCATCCCAGCCTCGGGGCCAGCATGGCATTGAAGACCGGCGTCAAGGATCCCGTGATAATATCCGTCATCGTCGGGCACCACGAAAAATGGTCGGGCAAAGGCTATCCGATGGGACGCAAAGGGACCGAAATCGCGGAGGAAGCGCGCATAGCCGCCGTGGCGGACGTATTCGACGCACTCACGGCAAAACGCGTATACAAGAGCTCGATGTCGTCGCGAAACGCCATCACCCTCATACTCAAGGATTCGGGAGTCCATTTCGACGCAAAGGTCGCCCGCGAACTGCTGGTGAGCCTCGGGCTGTATCCTCCGGGCTCCATAGTGGCGCTTTCGGACGGCAAAATAGGGATAGTGGTCTCCGGAGGAGGCAAAGACCTCGTCCGCCCCGTCATCCTGCTCAAGGAAAAAGAAAAGGACAAAAAAGACGGCCGCGAAGCCAACGCCCCTGTGTTCCTCGACCTCAAGACGACAAGAAACATCTGCATAGCGCAGTATCTCGGGCACGGAGAAAAACGCGACCTCGGATATAACGCGGCGTCATAAGCGGGCTCACCGGATCGGTTGTTGCGCTGCCTTGATGGTCAGTCAATAATTTAGTTTGTTTCCTTAGAATCATCGGGGGTGGTAGTACGTCTATTCGCGCTCGCTTAATTTTGGTTTTTTCAATATGTCTGAGCGTTGCCTACGGCAGCATCGCGTTCGTCGTGTTTTCCTCGGCGCGGAAATCCAGCCAGGAGGCGTTTCAGGTGCTCGCCAGCAGCCAGTTGGAGCGTGTCGAGGAACGAATCAACACATTCCTCGAACCCGGCGCGATGAGTGTGCGGTATCTGGCTGGCCTGGAACTTACGCGGAATTCGCGGGGAAAACTGACGAGCTATCTCGACACCGAGGAGACCACCACCCTTTTCTACGAAAACCATCCGCCCTACGAGCGGGCCATATACGGCGAGTTCGTCCGCGTGTCGCGCTCGAACGACAACTACGGGCTCGTTTTCATGGCGAACGACGACGGCCAGTACGCGCAGGCGCCCGAAGGACATATAAAATCCGCCCACTACGATCCCCGAAAACGCTCCTGGTATGTGGAGGCGATTTCGAGCGACACGGAAGTCACGGTGACGTCGCCATACCTCACGACAGGCGGCGGCATGGTGTGCAGCATCATGGTGAAAACCCGCGATATG
>JAITOL010000063.1 GCA_031289955.1 Synergistaceae bacterium | reverse complement strand
ACGCCTTCTGGCGGCAAATTCAGTTCCCGCGCTGCTTTTGTCCGGCGGCGAGCCGACGCTGCATGAGGACTTTTCGGGATACCTGAGGGCCTGCGCGGAACTGGGCCTGAAAATCACAGTTTCGACGAACGGCGCCTCGCTGGATGACGCTCGCGCGTCGGAAATGGCGGATCTCGTATCGTACGTCGGCATAAGCGTGGACGGGCCGCGAGATGTTCACGATTCCTTCAGGGGAAAAACAGGTTCGTTCGACGCCTCGCTCAGATCCGCGCGACTGCTGGCTTCGCTCGGATGCAGGGTCGGACTTCGCGTGACGATGGCGCTCCCTCAGACGGATCATCTGGATGAAATATTCAGGATTGCGGAAAGCCTTCCTCTGTCCCGCATCTGCTTTTATCACTTCATGTCCTCCGGCAGGGGAGCTCTCGACGCTTCGCTCGCGCCGGGAAAATTGACGGAGGACGCGGCGTTTCGCCGCGTGATAGATTGGGCTGACGAAATAGGAAGAAGAGCCGCCGGCACAGACGCTTTGGAAGTGCTCACCGTAGGTGATTCGTCCGACAGCGTCAGGGTGTACGAGCACATGACCTCCCGTTCAGCCGGAGCGCCTGAGGGGACGCTCCGGCTGATGTCGGCGGCTTCGGGGCGGATCGGCGGAACGGGCATACTGTCGGTCAGATGGGATGGGATCGTGTACCAAAACCAGTTTTTGTGGGATCGCCCCATGGGAAACTGGAGGGATATGGCACTCATCGCCGGAACATCGGACGCAGGCGCCGCGATAGCCGAAGAGTGCGTCTCCTGCCTGTGGCGGGAGCGGAAGATATGCTCGTCGCGCGTCGGGGGCTTTGGCGGGAGTTGTCATGTCCGCGAACATGGGAGCGAGATATAAACGTGCCGGATGAGTTCGACGCTCTGGCGTCCGCGCTCGAAATGGGGCTGCCGATAGCGGAGTATCCGTTCGCGGCGTTGGCCGATGGACTCGGCCTCTCTGAGGATTCCGCGATAGCCGCCGCGCGAGAAATGAGGCGTTCCGGCCTCATCCGGCGATTTGGCGCGTTCTTCGACTTTCACAGGCTCGGGATGCGGGGGTATCTGTTCGGCGCGTCTGTGCCGGAGAGCGCGAAAGAGCGGCTCATATCGCTTCTGCGCGTGTCGCGGAACGTAACGCACATCTACGGCAGGGAACACGATATCTCCCTGTGGTTTACCGCTCTTGTCCGGGATGACGCGGAGGCCATGGGCGTCTGCCGCGTGTTGAGGGATATGGGGTGCGGGTTCGTCGCGCTCGGGATGTCGCGCATGATAAAGCTCCGGCCGTCGTTCGCCGGATCATGTTTGATGGCCCCCGCGCAAAATGTTGTGTTTGCCGCCCGCGATTTTAAAAAAACGGACGAGAGGGAGATGCCGGCGGTTCGCGCGCTCCAGAGGGTATGTGAAATTTCGCGGCGTCCGTTTGCCGCGGCCGCTCACAGCGCCGGCATGGGCGAGGGCGAGCTGCTCGGCCGGGCGAAGAATTTGCTGGAGCGGGGGATTTTGCGCAGGATAGGCGCTTCCCTCGATCACAACAGGGCCGGATGGACCGCGAACAGCCTGGTTGCCTTCGAGACGTCCGGGAGCGACGACGAGGCCGCGATGGAAGCCGAAAAAGTCGTATCGGTTTTGCCATGGGCAAGTCACTGTTATCTTCGTCGAATATTCGATTATGAACTCGCGGGAAAATGGATTTATAATCTTTATATTATGATTCACGCGACTTCATGGGACGAGTTGGGGCGACGCGAGGATTTCATACGCGATAAGTTCCCATACCGAAATTTCATATCGTTGAGAACGGCGGCAGAATATAAAAAGACTTCTTTTGTGATCTGACAGGGGGTAAAAACATGCTCGATATACCTGAAACGCGGAGGAAGGACAAGCTCGTGACCGACAGGGGCTGGATTGAGGAAGTGCTCTCGGAAGGCCGGGTCGTATGCCTGGCCCTCGCCTCTTTGGATGGAGACCCTTATGTGCTGCCGATCGGTTATGGTTACGACGACGGGGTGATTTATCTGCACGGGGCCGCGAAGGGCCTCAAGAATGATTTGATGGCGGCGAACCCCAGGGTGTCGTTCAACGTATCGGTCGGCGTAGAGCTCATGCGGGACGACGCGGGCGAGAAGTTCAGCAACAAATACCGCAGCGTCACGGGGTTCGGGACGATAGAGGAGATAACGGACCTGGACGGAAAGAACAGGGCTCTCGCGATACTGATGAGGCAGTACAAAGGGCCGCATACCGACATAACCGAGGAGAGATCGAAATCGGTTTGGGTCGCCCGCATAGCGATAAGGGAGATGACGGGCAAGATAAGCGGTTATCCCAAACCGTAGGCGCCGCCATATAACGCCGCGATAAACGCGAGGAGGTTTTTATCAGATGAACTACAAACTGCCGTCTGAGAAGATGAAAAACGTCAGCTTCGACGGAGGAATAAGGGAGATTCTGGCCCAGGCCGACGAGATGCAGCGAGCCGGGAAGGACATTCTGCATATGGAGATAGGCCGTCCCGACTTCGATTCGCCCGAGTGCGCTAAAAAAGCGGCCATCGAGGCTCTGAATCGCGGCGACGTGCATTACACGGATATGGCTGGGACGTTTGAACTCAGGAACGAAGTGGCGTTGAAGTTCAAGCGGGATTCCGGGATGGATGTCGATCCCAACAGGGAGATAGTGATTACGGCAGGCGCTGTCGAGGCGCTCTCGACGGTCTTCATGACGATTTTAAATCCCGGGGACGAAGTCATAGTGCCGTCTCCCTACTTTCCGGTGTACGACGACCATATAAAGATGGCCGGAGGCGTGCTCCGCTCCGTGCCGTGCAGGATAGAGAACAGCTTCAGGCCCTCGCCGGACGATATAGAGAAAGCCATAAACCCGAAGACCCGCATGATAATGATAAACTCGCCGAACAACCCCACCGGCGCCACATCCACGCGGGCGGAGCTCGAGGCCATCGCCGGGCTCGCGAAGTCGCGCGACCTGCTGGTATTGTCCGACGAATGTTACGAGAAGTTCGCGTATGACGAGAGCGTCCCCCACATAAGCATCGCGTCGCTGCCGGGGATGAAAGAGCGCACGCTCACCATTTCGGCCGCGTCGAAGACATTCTCGATGACCGGGTGGCGAGTGGGCTGGCTGGTGATACCCTCGGAGATGAGGATTTTCATAATGAAGTGCCATCAGGGGCTCGCGACCTGCGCGAACTCGTTCGCCCAGGCCGGCGTCGCCGCGGCGCTGCGATCCGCGTGGCCGGATGTCGACCGGATGATAAGCGAGTACAAGACCCGCCGCGACCTGATGGTCGATATGCTCAGGAGCATAGACGGCATAGACGTGCCGACCCCAGGCGGGGCGTTCTACGCGTTCCCGAGCATAAAGGCGCTGGGCATGTCGTCCCCGGAATTCTGCGGACGCCTGTTGTCCGAGACCGGAGTCTCCACCGTGCCCGGACAGCCATTCGGAGCGGAGGACGGATATATGAGGCTGACGTACTGCCGGCCGGCCGGCGAGATAAAAGAGGCGTTGACGAGGATGGGAGATTTCGTCTCGCGTCTCGAACGATGACTTGTTTTATGAGATACAATTATAACGCGATCATTTAGTTGACGGAGTGTGGCGAATGAGTGTATTCGAGATAAAAAACAGCATGATAGCGCGAACCATGGAGTGTCTGGAGGATGTCTTGCACGGCAAGGGAGATGTGATGCTCCGGGTTTTGATTTGTGTTTTCTCAGGGGGGCATATGCTGCTGGAGGATATTCCGGGCCTCGGCAAGACGACTGTGGCGGTTGCCGCCGCCCGCGCGCTCGGCATGTCGTTTGGCCGCGTGCAGTGCACGAACGACCTTCTTCCGACTGACGTCACCGGCCTCAATATTTTCAAGGCAGACAGGGGAGCGTTCGAGTTTCACCCTGGGCCGATATTCAACAACCTCGTTCTCGTCGACGAGATCAACAGGGCCACCCCAAAGACTCAGAGCGCCCTGCTCGAAGCTATGGGCGAGGAGCAGGCGACCATAGACGGCACGACATACAAAATGGCGACGCCGTTTATAATCGTGGCCACACAGAACCCCATAGAGCACTCGGGAACATTTCCTCTGCCTGAGTCCCAGATGGACAGATTCATGATGAAATCTCCCGTCGGATATCCCGACAGGGATTCGGAGCGCGATATATTGCGCTCGGGAAGTCAGAAGGCGTCGATAGAAAATCTGCCCCCGGTCTTTACTGCGGAGGAAGTGGCAAAATGCCAGCGTAAAATCGACGGAGGCGTCACTATTTCGGACAAGATACTCGATTACATATTGTCAATATCCGAGGCCACGCGACACCATCCTATGATAGAGGCCGGGATATCGACGCGCGGCGCGATGACGCTTTCCAAATGCGCCAGGTGCGTCGCCTGGATGCGCGGCAGGGATTATGTCGTGCCCGAGGACGTCAAGATTTTCGCGTCCGACATACTCGAACACAGAATACAGCTGGTTTCCGGCTCAAAGGCTGAGGCTCGAAGGATCATAGAGTCCGTTTTGGGAGATATTCCGGCGCCATGAAAAAAACTATAGAAGTACACAAATCCGGCACGATCTATATAGTCATGTCCATAGCGCTCGGCCTGCTCGCCATAAATGGGGGCAACAACTTCCACTATCTCGCCGCCTCCGCCGTTCTCGGTTATATGCTCGCTTCCGGGATCGCCGGGCGGCGCAACATACGCAACGCGGAGGTGTCGCTCTCGCTGCCGGACGAAATATACGCCGGGTCGCCTTTTCTCATGAATATAAACGTGCGTAACAAGGGCCGGACGCCGATTTTCCTGATAGACGTAAAAGCGATCCGCGCTCACGCCTTTTTCTCTGTGATACAGCCGGGCGAGACTATGTCCCGGCCTGTTCTCCTCACGCTGCCGTCGAGAGGCGTCGCGGAGGTTCGCGATATAGAACTCTCGTCCGCGTATCCGTTCGATTTTTTCACCCGTTACTGGCCCGTCGAGTTCAGGGGCGAGGCGATAGTGTTTCCGCGTCCGCTCCCGGCTGTCTCTTCGGATGCCCGCGTCTGGACCGGAGCGGACGGAACGGACGACGACGCGAGACGGGATGATTTCGACAGGGAGATGATAGGGGTGCGGCCTTATAACGAAGGCGATCCTATGAGAATCATTCACTGGAAATCGACGGCCCGCACCGGACGGCTCAATTCGCGCCTTTATGAGGGAGCGGACGACCCGGGGGCCAGGATTATAGACGTCGACTCGCTCGTGTCCAGGGGCGTCGAACCAGGTCTGTCGAGGGCCTCTTACGAAATAGCGCGAGCCATCAAGTCGGGAGCGTTTATAGGAATGTCCTGCCGGGGCGCGGTATGGCCGCCTTCGTCGTCGAGGATCGACAAGCTGGCGATGATGTCTTATCTGGCTGTCTATGAATAGCCGATCGATCACTTTAAAAAAAATCATACTCGTAAACACGGTAATGCTTGGGTTCACCGCGCTCTTGGCGTGCCTGCGATTCGTCGAACCCGCGTATGCCCTTCTTTATTCCATTTTGCTCATCATAGCGGCAGTCACGGACGCTACCGGCAGGCGGCATCCTCCGGGGTCGATTCTGAACGTGGTTTCGGTCGGAATTTTGGTTGTTTCCGTCATGAGGATGAGAATCGACACGTTCATCATCGTTTTCACGGAGGCCATATTGTTGATGACCGCTGTGAAAATCCTCGAGGAAAAGCGAGCGCGCGATTATTTTCAGATAGCGGCGCTTGTCGTTTTTACAGTGATAAGCGCCGCTATCGACGCGATCGACGGGACTTTTATCTATTATTGCGTTCTGGTGAGCGTGTTGGCCGGTTTCGAGCTCATGCTGGGAACCTGGTTCGCTCGCGATCCGGACGGCGAGCTTTCCCTCAGGGAGCTCTCTCAAATAGTCGGCAAATCCATCATGATATGGATAATGATGCTTCCGCTATGCGTAACGCTTTTCTTCGCCGCGCCGCGCGCCCGCCTTACGCTGGGGCAGCTTCCCCCGCTGTCGGGACAGGAGAGCCGGGTCGGTTTTACGGAGCGGATGACGCTGGGATCGGTCCGTGCCATACAGGAGGACGGTTCCCTCGCGTTCAGGGCCAGTATGCCTCAGGTCGCTCCCAAAGATCTGTATTGGAGAGGAATAGTGATGAGCATATTCGACGGACGCGCCTGGTCCGTCGGAGCGCGGGGAAGATCCGAACATATCGCGTCGCCCGGGGAGCAGACGGTAAAACAGGATATTTTCATGGAGAGCGGAAGATATATGAGCGCGGTTTTCGCCCTGGACGTTCCGATCATGGTGGACACCCCGGGCATATCGCCCGCCGGGGACGGCGTATTTCTGAACACGAACTACAGAAACCGCGTGAGGAGCTATACGGTTATATCGTCACTGTCGGACAGGCTGCGTACGACAGGCGATTTTACGAGGGATCATGTCACGAACATACCAAGAAATTTCAGCCCCAAGCTTGAAAACCTGGCGAACGCCATCGTGTTGGGATTGAGCGACGAGGAAAAACCGGACGCGATAATGAAACATCTTTTGTCTCCGGAGTTCTCGTACACGATGAGCGATCTGCCGGTCTCCTCCCATCCTCTCGATTATTTCGTTTTTACGTGGAAGAAGGGCAACTGCGAATACTTCGCGGCGGCCATGGCCGTTATGCTCAGGATGACCGGCGTCCCCGCGCGGCTCGTGTCGGGTTATCACGGCGGGGTTTACAACGACGGCGGGGGATATTACATGGTGAGCCAGTCCAACGCGCACGTTTGGGTCGAAGCGTGGAGCGAGCGCGAGAGCGCGTGGATAAGATACAATCCCACCCCCGCTTCGGCGGAGGCCGGTGATGAAGCCGACGAGTCGGTCAATTATGGGACGCTTCGAATGTATATCGATTATGTGAACTATCAGCTTTCGAGAATATTTCTGGAATATGGGGGAGACAGCCAGATGGCGGCCATC
Source organism: Synergistaceae bacterium (assembly GCA_031289955.1). Lineage (GTDB taxonomy): Bacteria > Synergistota > Synergistia > Synergistales > Synergistaceae > JAIRKI01. The sequence goes on along the minus strand of JAITOL010000063.1, from coordinate 24,828 downwards.
GAGGCGATCAGGGGGATCATCGCGAGCCCGGGCGGCGCCATGGCGTCCGCCCTGGACGACCTCCGGAACATCGGCCGTAATTTTTACGCCGCGTCCATAGCGGTCATCCTGTTCGCTGGCGCCCTGTTCGCGAGATATCTGAGGCGCGGCGCGGCTCGCGGCAAAATATCCCGAGAGGAGGCCATTCGCGGAAAATTTCTTGACGCGATGAGGCAGCGTGGATTTGAGAAAAAAAACAGCGAGGGGCTCGAGGAGTTTGTCGATTCGGTGAGGAAATTCTCGCGAGGGGCGGAAATATACGAACCTGCCGCCCGGTTTGTCTCGTCGTTCGGCGGGATTTATTTCAGGGACAGGCGCATGACCGACGATGAAAACCGAGGTTTGAACGCTCTCATAGACAGAATCAAGAAAAACCGGCGCTCGTGAGCCGAATCGAACATGGACGGCTTTATGCCGATATTTGAGTATTGCGTATGTTGCATGAGACCCGATAACTGTTAAAATAAGAAGGAATAATTATATGTCGGGGAGAGATCATTATACATGGCGATACTGGATATACTTATCTACCCGGATCCGGCGCTTCGCGTTCAGTGCCGGGATGTCACGGAATTCGACGATAAACTGAAAAAATTGCTTCAGGATATGTTCGAAACTATGTACAGCGCTAAAGGAGTCGGTCTCGCGGCGCCTCAGGTCGGAGTCCCATTGAAGCTCTTTGTGGCCGAATGGGAAGGCGGGCGTCATGTGCTGGCGAACCCGGAGATAATAGAGGCCGAAGGCTCGGAGAGAACCGACGAGGGTTGTCTTAGTTTTCCGGGCATCTATGAGGAAGTGGCGAGGCCCAATAAGATACGAATCCTTTACCACGACGAAAACGGAAGGCGTCATGACGAAGTCGTGGAGGGATTTTTGGCCAGGGTATTCGCTCACGAGACCGACCATCTCAACGCCCGGCTTTTGATAGACCATCTCTCCGCGCTGAAAAGAACTTTTCTGCGGAAGAGAATGGGGAAGAAGGCCCGCTCGGCTTGACGCGGCCCGTCGCGTTGCGTTACGCGTACTTCGGAACAGGTTCCTTTGCCGCGAGGTGTCTGGAACTGCTGTCCGGATGGGCCCCGCCGGCATGGGTCGTCACGTCCCCTCCAGGGCGCGCGGGCAGAGGTAAAAATCTCAGGCGCACCCCTGTGGGAGAGCTGGTTTTGGTCGGCGGTTTCGCGCCCCTCACGGAGACGTCCGACGTTTCTTCGGACGAGTCGGTGCTCCGCAATTTGAAAAATATGCCCGTCGACTTTGTCTTTGTGGTCGATTTCGGCCAGTTTATCAGGGAACCGCTTCTGTCGGCGGGAAAAATAGGATGTCTCAATATACATCCGTCTCTGCTGCCGTTATACAGAGGGGCGGCGCCTCTTCAGCGGGCGTTGATGGACGGGGCTTCCGAGACGGGAGTTACCGTGTTCAGGCTGGAGCGCGGCATGGATTCGGGGCCAATTCTCCTGACGGAGCGCGTGCTGATCGATTCCGACGACGATTATGGATCTCTGCGCGAAAAAACGGCCGTGATCGGAACGAACGCGTTTATAAAATTGGCGAATAGCGCCCCTCCTGAAAGCTGGACGTTCGAGCCGCAGGATTCGTCACGCGCCACCTCCGCTCCTAAGATCGCGAGAGAAGAGGAGCGCATCGACTGGGGGCGTTCCGCGGCGGAAATAGAACGCAAAATCCGGGCTCTGTCCCCAAAGCCTGGCGCGTGGACGACCATACGGGGGAAAAGGCTCATTATTCTATCGGCGCGCCGGGCAAAAGGGCATTGCCGTGATATGACCCCCGGAGAGCTCTCTTTTGTGGGAGAAGAGCCTGCGGCATGTACCGGGGACGGTTTTATCTCTCTGGCGATGGTGCAGATGGAGGGCAAAAAGCCCCAGCCGGCCATAAACTGGCAAAACGGACTGAGGGCAAACGCGGAGGAATACTTTGTATGAACGATATTAACGACAATCAGCGCGCTGCGGGCGAGCTTCGGGAGGAGACCGTCGACAGCAGGATTATCTACGAGGGGAAAATACTGAACCTGAGGCTCGATCGCGTAAAACTCCCGGACGGGCGTATCGTCCCGCGCGAGGTCATCGAGCATGAAATGGCAGTGGTAGTGCTTGCTGAAAACGACAGGGGCGAACTTCTGATGATAAATCAATTCAGATATCCGGCTGGGGAGGTTTTGATGGAGCTGCCCGCCGGAATAGTGGAAAAGGGCGAGGATTGCGTAATCGCCGCCGCGAGGGAACTCAGGGAGGAAACCGGCTGGAAACCGGGAAAGATAGCTAAAATATGCGAATTTTACACGACGCCCGGATTTTGCGACGAACTGCTCGTATTGTATTACGCGACCGATCTCGTGTGGGATAAGCTGCCGGCCGACGAGGATGAATTCATAGTTTCCGGTTTTATCTCGCCGGAAGCTGTGACGCGCCTCGCGCGCGAGGGGCGCGTCCGCGACGCCAAGAGCCTGTGCGGCATATACTGGTGGCTTCACAGAAACGCTTGCCCGAAACCGGCGGAGTGACCGGCGCCGATGCCTGAGTTCCGGAAGCGTGATAAAGGCGGCGTCGATACTAGTCCCGACGACGGGGCGATCGGCGATTTTCTCGAATATATGCAATATGAACGCGGGGCCAGCCTCAACACAGTGAACGCCTACCGCGGGGATCTCGAGTCCTGGCGCGATTTTTGTCTCGATACCGGCCGACATCTCTATCCCCCCGAAACTGAAGCTGTGTCGAGGTTTATGACGCGGCTGGAGGCGTCCGGGCTGTCGTCGGGGACGAGGCAGAGGAGAGCCGCGGCGCTGGCCGCTTTCACGAGGTTTTTGATATACGACGGCAGGGTGGACGCGGCGGAAAACCTTCCGCCGATACCCAAGAGAGACCGAACGCTCCCGGTCGTCATGACGGAGGGGGAGATCGAACGCCTGATGGAGGTATGCGGCGAAGAGGACTCTCCGATAGCGATACGCGACAGAACGATGATAGAGATGGCCTACGACTGTGGGCTGCGGGCAAGCGAGCTCGTTTCTTTAAAGCTGTCCGACATGGATGAGAGCGGCGGACTTATGTACGTCAAGGGCAAGGGGCGCAAAGAGCGAGTCGTCCCATATGTCGGTTCTCTCAAGGAGGCGGTGAGGAAATATCTTGTTTCCTCGCGCCAAAAATTGGCAAAACCTCAGGAAGGAGGAGGAGACGGCGCGCTCGATTTCCTGTTTCTATCAAAGAGCGGCAGGCAGATGAAACGGCAGGAGTTGTGGAGCATACTCCAGAGAAGGGGTTCCGCAGCGGGCATAGCGAGGTCGCGTCTGCATCCTCACGTTTTGAGACACTCTTTCGCGACGCACCTCCAGAGAAGAGGCATGGATCTTCGCACGCTTCAGGAACTGTTGGGGCATTCGTCAATAGCTGTAACGGAAAAATACGCACATCTCGATACGGAGCTGAGGGATATATATGACAGTTTTCACCCACGCGCATGAATTGATCAGGACGATAAAGGAAGTCACCGAAGAGGGCATAAGCATGATCAACTCCGAGAAGACGACGGAGACGCTCGCCGCTATCGGCAGGAGAAGCTCCATCAATCCCCGAGTGGGGATAATCCTTGGTTCGGGGCTTGGCGCGGTCGCGGATCATATCGAAAACAGCGTCGCGATACCGTATGAGGAGATTCCATATTGGCCGCGCACCACTGCGGTTGGGCACGCCGGCAGGCTTGTGCTGGGCACGCTCGAAGGTGTTCCGGTGGTGGCCATGCAGGGACGCGTCCACTATTACGAAGGTTACTCGATGGATGAAGTGACGTTTCCTGTGCGTATATTCGGCGAACTGGGAGTTGGGACGCTGGTCGCCACAAACGCGGCCGGAGGAATAAACCTGGGATACAGGCCCGGGGATCTCGTGGCCGTGTACGACCATATAAACCACATGGGGACGAACCCGCTCATAGGGACCAACGATGAAAAATGGGGTTCGCGTTTCCCCGACATGACCTACGCGTACGACAGGGAATATATAGAGGCGCTGGAGAACGCGGCCAGGGATGAAAAAATAGTTCTTCGCAAAGGAGTCTACATAGCGTTTTCCGGTCCGTCGTACGAAACCCCTGCCGAGATAAGGATGGCGCGGGCTATGGGCGCCGACTTGGTCGGCATGTCGACCGTTCCCGAGGTGATAGTGGCCAACCACATGGGCATCAGGGTGGCGGCCATATCGTGCGTGGCGAATTACGCGGCCGGGATAAAATCGGAGAAGCTGAGTCACCAGGAAGTCCTGGACGGCATGGCCCGCGCCGCCGACTCGATGGTGCGCCTGACAAGAGCCTTCATAAGGAGTATGCCGAAACGGGCATGAACGTTATGCGCGAAGACCCTCGCGTCGCTTCGTTCATCTCCATCGTGACCCGCGAGGCTCGCAAGCTTGCCTACGGGAACCCCTTTACGGCGGACGATCTCGCTCAGGAGGGCATAATCGCGGCTATGCGCGCTCTCGAGTCGTATGACCCGTGCCGCGGTAATCTGGGCGGTTATGTGCGGATTTGCGCGCGCAACAGGATGATTTCTTATCTGAGGCGCAACGGACATGAGTCCCCGATGGAGGACGACGTCCTGGACGCGCATCTGTCGGCCAGGGATGAATCTTTTAATCAAAACATACAGCAGGAGGCGTTTGAGAAGAGGGAAGCGCTCTATGAGCTGTTGAAGCGTCTCAGCCCGTTTGAGACGGAGACGCTCGGGGCGTATCTCAGGGAAGGCGGCGTATCCGGAACGGCGCGCGCGCTGCGATGCGACAGAAAAAAGGTCGACAACGCGCTCCAGAGGATACGAAACAAGGCGAGAGCCCTTGATGCGTAGAGACGCGATATGAGGATGAATGGAATGAATGGAAAATACAATCTCAAACTGGCGGCGTGTATCTTCATCATGATATTGACGTTTCCCATTGCGGCTTCGGCCGGCCTTGTGGAACGGGACGGCCATAAACGCGCGCGCATCGCCGAATGTTTCAACGATTCGGCCGCTCAATTGCTGCTGTTGCAATTCGATTCTCCGTTCAGGGATATAGGGGCGACTCCTCCGGCCTGGCAGACGCTTATGTCCGCGACGCCTCAGGATATCGCCAATCTCGACGATACGCTCGTCATAAGCGCATACGATATGATAGTGACCGGAGACATGGAATACGCGAAAAAGCTCGAGGAACGCGGCGTGGTCCGGCAGATAACTCCGGTCTGGAATGAACGGATAATATTGGTGGGGCCTATCGACCGAACCGGCGAGATGAGCGGTCTCTCAGCCGGGGATATATTGAAAAAAGTCCACGCGGGAGGCGATCTGTTCTTTTCGCTTCTCACGGACAAACGATCCATCGAGGTCGAGAGCGAGCTGTGGCGAACTGCCGGAGTGGACTATCCGCAGGACGGCAAAGGATACGTCGAGACCGGCCGGGATCCGGTGTCCGCGCTCATGCAGGTCGGGGACGAACGAGGTTTCATGCTGGTGGGAGAGGCGTCTTTCGCCCTATATATAGATGCGGAACGCTTCGAACCGTCGATAACCAAGATGGCCGACACGGAATATTTCCGAACGAGCGCGGCGTGCCTGCTCGAGAACTCCGGTTTCCGGAAAGACCGCGCCGCGGACGCCAGGAAATATATCGAATGGTTCACGGGGGCCGATGCCGAAAAAATCATAACCTCTTTTTCAATTGGAGGGATAAATCCTTTTTCATCTGTCAAATAGCTAAATCGCATATTCTTGTGATAAACTTCACGAGTTATGTACCGCGCATATATACAAAAGCAAAAATTTTCAGGGGGCGTAAATATGAAACATAATTTTAGACCGATTGTGCTGGCGCTGATTGCTGTGTTGCTGACGATGTTTTGCCGGTCGGCGGAGTCCGCTACGAATTACGAAACAGTTATGAACCGGTGGAGCAAAACGGAAGAAATCAAGGATAATATGGGAGGCGCCTTCACGTTAAAGGCCACTTTATATACATCCGAGTATATCGAGGCGCTGATGCAAAGCGAGGCGGAAAAGAACATGTGGACCTCCTCCGAGCTCGAGGACTACAAATACAATTTTCTGAAAGGGCTCAACCTGGACGAGAATATAGCCGTCCATATAGAAATGGAGGAGCTCGGCCCAACCGCCCATATGGCGCCGTTCAACGAGATGCTGGCGATGTGGATAGGAAAGACGAAATACTCCACGACCGATTACGATCCTCGTTTCAACATGCCTCTTCAGGGGAAGCGCGACGGAATGATATACTTCCCGCGATTCGATGAAAAGACGGGGAAGCCGCTTCTTAACCGCAAAATGTCTTTGAGGCTTGTTGTGAACGGAGCCGTCAGCCCTGTTCTGAACAACAGGGAGCTTCGTTTCACGTGGGACGTTCAGGCCGAGGACACGACGGGCGCCGTCTCCGGAACCGCCGCGGACAGGCTCGAGGTCGACCGTCTCCTGCGCAGAATGGAGAAACTCAACTCCGAAAAGGCGAATCTTGAATCCCAGCTTGGGGCAAAGAATAAAGAGATAGAGGAAGTCAACGCCCGAATAGAGGAACTTCAGAACAGATAAGGGGGAATTACCTTGAAGCGTATAGGTGTACTCACAAGCGGGGGCGACGCCCCCGGAATGAACGCCGCGATAAGGTCGGTTACGCGCACCGCTATTTATAACGGACTCGACGTAATAGGTTTCCGCAGAGGTTTTGAGGGCTTGCTGGAAGGGGATGTAATACCTCTCACGGCGAGTTCGGTAGGCGGGATAATCCATCGCGGCGGCACGATACTCCGTACCGCGCGGAGCGAACGTTTCGTCAAACCCGAAGGTGTGCGGGAGGGTTTGCTGCGCCTGCGCGAATATGACATCGACGCCCTCGTTATCATCGGCGGAGACGGTTCCTTTCGGGGCGCTTACGACCTGCACAAACTTGGCTATCCGGTGATAGGCATTCCCGGTACGATAGACAACGATATGGCGGGAACCGACTGCACCGTGGGATTTGACACGGCATGCAATACCGCCCTTCAGTGTATTGAAAAGCTTCGCGACACCGCTTCGAGCCACGAGAGACTTTTTCTGGTCGAGGTAATGGGGCGTCACGCCGGTTTTCTGGCCCTCGAAGCGGCGGTCGCGGCGGGCGCGGAGTATGTGCTTGTTCCGGAAAAAAAGTTCGAGATAGACGATCTTTGCAAGAAGCTGCACTACGCCCACCAGCGCGGCAAATCCCATTCCCTCATAATCGTTGCCGAAGGAGTGATGTCTGCTTCCGATCTGTCCTCACAGCTCAAGGACACCGGGGGGTATGACGCCAGGATCATAGTGCTTGGCCATATCCAGCGCGGCGGCAGTCCCTCGTCTTTCGACGCTGTGTTGGCGTCCCGTCTCGGCGGCGGCGCGGTGGAGGCTCTGCTGCGCGGCGAGGCCGGGGTTATGGTCGGACGCATATCGGGGAAAATAGTCACTCATCCCATTCAGTACGCGTGGGAGGAGAAAAAAGATCTCGACGAGGATATGATGTCGCTCGTCGACATCCTGGGCATCTGACGGACAATATATGCTTGAACCTCGTCATACGAGAAGACTTACGGAGATAGCGGCGCCGGGCGATTCAAAACGCGGCCCGTCGGGCCTTTGCTCGGACGATTTGTGGGTATCGGCTTTAGAGCTTATAAAACGGTCGCGCTCCATCGCGATTGTGTCCGGTTTTTACGTCATGAGCGCGAACGCTCCTGAGACTGACGGGCCAACCGGGAGCGTTTCCCTGGCGAGATCTCTTTTGAGGCTTGGCTATGACGTTGCCGTATGGGTGGATTCGAGGTGCGAGGGTTGTTTTCTCTCCTGCGCGGAGGTTCTCGGTTTTCCGGCTGACAGGGTGATCGACGTCTCGCGCGATATGGACGGGACCGAGTATCCGGACGCGTTGATTTACATCGAGCGGATAGGCAGGGCGTCGGACGGCGCTTATTATGACATGAGGGGCAACGATATTTCGTCGGTGACTTCTCCTCTGGACGGTTTCGCCCTCAGTGGAAAATCACGGGTACTCGGAATAGGCGACGGCGGCAACGAGGTTGGCATGGGAAATTATCGCGATGAGCTTGCCGCGATAATGGATGGTTACGAACGTTGTCTCTGTTCCGTGGGGGCCGATATTTGCATACCTGTGGACGTTTCGAACTGGGGAGCTTACGCTCTGTCGGCGGCTCTGTCCATAGACGCGGGGAAGTGGGTCACGCATAGCGCGTCCGAGGAGACCGCGATGCTCGACGCCCTTCGTTCGTCGGGCGCCGTGGACGGCGTGACTAAAAAACCCGGCATGTCTGTGGACGGATTTGGGCTGGAAAAACATCTGGAAATCTGCGGCGAACTGCTGGAGCTGTTTAATTCGGCATGAACGCAATCACAGGTTCGAAAGGTGAACTGTCGATGGTAAAGGACAATCGTAAAAAAGCGGACGCTCTTATTTTGGTTGGCGTTTCCGTGCTTGTATTGATGATATGTCTTTCCTGGAGTTTTCGCGCGAGCAATATAATAGCGGGAGCGTTCAATATGGACGACGTCCAGATTTGCGAGGAGCTCGACGAGGATTTGAGACCGATTCGGGCCGACAAGAATATGCCTGCCGATTCACAGCAGGTTTGCCTCTGGTTTCATTATTCCAAGGCGCGAAGAGGGGACTCCATAGAAATTTCGTGGTATCTCAACGAGCGCGCTATTCAGAAGGAGACGGTTCGGTTGTCTGAAACGTCGGGAACGAGGGCATTTTATCTCTTGAAGGAGGATGGGGCGCTGCTCGATTCCGGGTTTTATTCTGTTTTTATAAACTGCAACGGACGGGAAAAAGGGGAGCTCAATTTCACTGTCGCCGCGACCAGCGAGGATTTTCCGGCCGGAAACGTGGTCATTTGGGATTGATTCCGGCAGGCGTCGCCAACGGCGCCGAAGTTTTTATCCGTAAATTTTTTGTATCAGTACAAAAAACGGTCAAAAACTATTTGCATTTTTCAACATTCAGGCTAAAATCAGTGCGGTCGATGAGGTAATCCTTCTCATAGGTTTTGCCGCGCCAAGACGCCGTAATTCTCGCGCTAATTTCGCATTCAATAAGCAGCAAACTTATATAAATATATAAAAGGTTCAATGCCATTGGGAGGCCAATTTATTACATGAATAACAATATTAATCCGGGCGAAGCCGTACTTCAGGAACTAGAGGAAGCAAAGTCGCCCGCGTACGCCGCAGATATGGCGGAACTGAAAAACTCTTCTTCCCGCGTTGATTTCATCAAACTTCAGGCAATGTCCATAATTGAATTGCGTAAAGTGGCGAAAGAGCTCGGCGTTACAAGCCCCACGACGCAGAGGAAGGACGATCTCATTTTAAGCGTTCTTTCCGCTCAGTCCCTGCTTATGGGGTTCAGGTTCGGAGGCGGGACGCTCGAATGTCTTCCGGAGGGATACGGATTCCTGCGGCCATCGGGCCTTTTGCCGAGCAACAACGATATATACGTGTCGGCGTCCCAGATACGCCGTTTCGGACTCAGAAACGGCGACGTGGTTTGGGGCATGGTTCGTCCGCCTCGCGACCCGGAGCACTACGAGGCGTTGATCCGAGTGGAGACGGTAAACTTCTCCGACCCGGAGGAAGCGCGCCGCCGCCCGATGTTCGAGGCGCTCGTGCCGATATTCCCGGACGAGAAGATAAATCTGGAGACGGAACAACGCAGATTGTCGACCAGGCTTGTCGATTTATTCGTTCCCATAGGAAAAGGACAAAGGGCGCTCATAGTCTCGCCGCCCAAAGCTGGAAAGACGACCCTCCTGAAGCATCTCGCGAACGCGATCACCATAAATCATCCTGAAGTCATAATGATGGTTCTGCTCATAGATGAACGGCCCGAAGAAGTCACCGACATGAGCCGTTCCGTGGACGGGGAAATAATAGCTTCGACGTTCGACCGCCCCGCCGAGGAACACATGAGGGTGGCGTCGCTGTCGCTCGAAAAGGCCAAGCGTCTCGTGGAGGTGGGCAAGGACGTCGTTTTGCTTCTCGACTCGATAACGCGTCTCGCGCGCGCCTCGAACCTCATAGTCCCCCCATCGGGACGCACTCTGTCCGGAGGTATGGATCCTGCCGCGCTGTATTTCCCAAAAAAGTTTTTCGGAGCGGCGAGAAATATTGAAAACGGCGGAAGTCTCACTATAATAGGAACATCTTTGGTCGAGACGGGCAGCAGGATGGACGATGTCATATATGAGGAATTCAAGGGTACCGGCAATATGGAAATCCATCTGTCCAGGAAAATTTCGGAGCAGAGAATATTCCCCGCGATAGACATAACGCGTTCGGGCACGCGCCGCGAGGATCTCCTGATACCGGACGATGAGCTCCAGCGTCTCTGGGGTCTGCGCAGAAAGATAGCCAATATGGACGAGGCGGACGTTCTTATGCTTATGTTAGATAAATTGAAATCCACAGCTTCGAATAAGGAATTCCTCGGCACGATAAAGGTGGGGTAGCGAGTGTGGTTTGGAGGTTGCTAAACATGATGAAAGAACTTCAAAAAATGAAGAGATCTTTTTTCGTCGCGGTAGTCACCATCACCGTACTTCTTTCCTACACCTGCATCAGTTACGCCGCGAAACGCGCGGGGACCTACTGGTATATCATCGACTCCGACAACGGCATCAATGGCGACTACTATTCCGGTTATGTGGTGGTTGACGCGATAGACGCCAGAAACTCCGAATGGGAGGGCATCGGCCCATATCAGGGCAGAGAGCCTTCATTCGACAGCGAAGATGTCGAGCTGTTCGAGGAAGGTGACTCGGGCGGCGCGGAAGAGGATCGCGCGCCCGGGGCAGCTCCTCCCGCGCCGGAGACGTCCGGCGACTGGAAGATGATCACGGTCGCATCAGGAGAGACTCTCTCCAAAATTTCCGAGCGGCACGGCATATCGGGAGAGAATATAATGAAAGCGAACGAGCTGACCGACCCGCACAGGCTGCGCGAAGGTCAGGTTCTCTATATCCCCAACAGCCCCGAGGCGGTCGATTCCACTCTGGCGCATGTGACTCAACTCAAAAATGAGGCGGTCAGGAAGCTGAAAGAGGCCTCTCCACTAGAGATGACGGACTACGTTATCTCAAACGGCGATACCCTGTGGAGCGTCGCGAACGCGTTCAACCTCGACGTGAACTCCCTGTTCGGATGCAACAAAGTCTCGGAGGGCGATATCCTGAAGGTCGGCTCTATAGTGAAGATACCGAACCAGGACGGTATATACGTCACTGTGAAGAAAGGGCAGACTGTCGACAAACTGGCGAAGGAGTACGGCATTTACCCCGAAGCGATCATGTCCGCGAACAGAATGGCGGACGCCTCTTCCCTCAAGCAGGATTCCCGGATATTTCTCCCGGGAGCGAAGGTAGCGGCCTACGTCGAGACCAATGGATCGAGACGGGCTGTGGCTTCCGGAGTCAAAGATCAGGTTACGGCGCGTCGCGGGTTTGGCTGGCCGGTGGTCGGCAAGATATCGAGCTCGTTCGGCTGGAGAAAGGATCCGATACGCGGAAGAAGAGACTTCCACACGGGGCTGGACATAAGAGCGCCCCGCGGCAGACCGATAGTCGCGTCATCCGCTGGGAGGGTCGTCCATTCCGGGTGGATGGGCGGCTATGGAAGGACGATAGTGATATCCCATCCCGGCAATATAACGACCCTCTACGGACATTGCAGCAAACTGCTCGCGAATGTCGGGCAGACCGTGAAAAGAGGGCAGCGGATCGCGCTGGTCGGAAGCACAGGACGTTCTACCGGCAACCACGTTCATTTTGAAGTGAGGTCCGGCGGTTCTCCGATGAATCCGATAAAGCTGCTTAGGTAATTTTTTAATATTTTTGAGGAGTGACCTTGCAAAATGGCCAAATTTATTTTTGTAACGGGGGGTGTGGTTTCATCTCTGGGTAAGGGCATAACCGCCGCTTCGCTCGGCACCCTTTTGAAACGGCGGGGATACAAGGTGTCCATCCTGAAGATGGATCCCTATATAAATGTGGACGCGGGGACGATGAATCCTTTTCAGCACGGCGAGGTTTTCGTCACCGACGATGGCGCCGAGACGGATCTCGACCTGGGGCATTATGAGCGTTTTATAGATGAACCGCTCAGCAACGACAACAGCGCCACAGCGGGAAAGATATATCAGGAGGTCATAAGGAAGGAGCGCGCCGGACTGTACAATGGAGGCACAGTTCAGGTCATTCCTCATGTGACCAACGAGATACAGGAGAGCATACTTCGTGTGGCCAAAGACAACGACGTTGTCATCTCCGAAATTGGCGGCACTGTCGGCGACATAGAGGGGCTGCCGTTTCTCGAAGCCATACGGCAGATGCCGGGCAGGGTCGGCAGGGCAAACGTGCTGTACTGTCACGTCACGCTGATACCGTATATCGCGGCGGCGGGCGAGCTCAAGACCAAGCCCACCCAGCACAGCGTAAACGAACTGCGCAGGATAGGCATCCAGCCCGATATAATAGTCTGCCGCTCGCAGCTTCCCCTTCCCCCGGATCTCAAGGACAAGATCGCGCTGTTTTGCAGCGTGTCCAGCGACAGCATATTCGACGCCATAGACGCGGAAACGATATACAGCGTGCCTCTGAATCTCGAACGACAGGGGCTTGACCGCGCGGTTATCGGCAGGCTTGGACTCCCTTCGGGAGCTGATGTCGAGATGTCCGACTGGCTCAACTTCATCGATATGCGCTCGCATCCGGAGAGCGAGGTCGAAATCGCCCTCGTAGGCAAATACACGAGCATCAAGGATGCTTATATGAGCGTGAACGAAGCCATCCTTCACGCCGCGATTCACAACAGGGTGAAAGTCAGGTTGAGGCATATAGAGGCGGAAGAGATCGAGCAACTCGGCACGGAACAGGTGCTGAAGGGCGTGAACGGCATCCTGATCCCCGGCGGTTTCGGCTCGCGCGGCATGGAGGGCAAAATATCAGCGGCAGGTTACGCAAGGGAGACCGGCACGCCGTATTTCGGCCTCTGTCTCGGTCTTCAGGCCGCTATAATCGAATTTTCGCGCAGCATCGCGCGGCTTGCGCTCGCGAACAGCTCTGAGATGGATCCGGGCACGCCGAACCCTGTAGTGCATATGATGGAGGATCAGAAAAACGTGAACGACCTCGGCGGCACGATGCGCCTCGGGACATATCCATGCAGCCTCAAAGAGGGCAGTCGTGCCCACAGCGCTTACGGCCGGCCCGAGATACATGAGCGCCATCGACATCGCTACGAATTCAACAACAGTTACAGGGACAGGCTGGAGAGCCTCGGAATGAACGTAACTGGTCTGTATAAGAAAAAAGATCTGGCGGAGATACTGGAGATACCGTCACATCCCTGGTTTGTTGGCGTTCAGTTTCATCCGGAATTTTTGTCCCGCCCGTTGCGGCCGCATCCGCTTTTCAGAGATTTCATATCCGCGGCCAAGATTAACGCGGGGTTGTAATGCAAAAGACTTTAAAACACAGGGAGGGCATAATAATGAAGCGTTTAGCGTTTGCGTTGTTGGCTCTATTGTTCGTCGTATTTTTTGCGGGTCTCGCTCCGGCAGCGGAGAGCGAGGAAGAGACCACTCCGCAGCAGAAGTCGCTCGAGCAGGTCGAGACGGTGGTATATGGATCCCCGGGCAGCGGAGGCATGTTCATAAGGCTGGCGCGCGCCGAAAGAGATCTGTTCGGCATGGAACTGCCCGGCAGTCTCACGGAACGCCAGCAGGCGCTCCTGAACTTTGTGGAAGAGGGCACGCCCACGCAGCCGTCGCTTATTTTCAAGATCGGCGTGGCGGAGTGGGTAACTCTGAACAAGGTCAATCCGGCAATTCCTCTCTCGGACAGAGTGTCGAACCTCGAAGTCAATCTGGAAGGGGAAGCTCAGATCGGCGCACTCTCGGCGAGGCTCGAACGGATACTCACGAAGCTTTTGCCAAACGGAGTATATTCGGCTGCCGTTCAGATACCATCGGGCACTGTGTTCAAGGCCGCGTTCGCCAAAACCTTGACCGTTCGCACCGTAAAGGTTGGGGATGTGGTGGAGCTCAACGTGATGGACGACTTCGTTCAGAGCGGCACGCTCGCCATAGCGAGGGGCGACCGGGTTTTTGCCGAGATAACGAAGGTCAAAATGCCGAGAAGTTTTGGGCGCACTTCGGAGATAGGGGTCGATTTCAAAGCCATCGAATCGCTGAACGGTTATCATACTCCCGTAACGATAGGCGCTCAGGCTAAGAAGGCTATGGAGATAGACGCGGGCACGGCCGGAGCTGTCGGTACCTCGTTGGTGGGCGCCATCCTTGTTGGGCCGCTGGGACTCGCCGGAGGTTTTCTCGTGCGCGGGAGCGATAAACAGATACCAGCGGGTTCCACCGTCTATGTCGAGACTGTGGAAAACACGACGGTGACCGGTTATCCCACGGCGGCTAATACGGCTCCCGCGGACTCCGACACGCCCGCGGTCAATTACTCCTCTCCGCCGCCGGGAGAATCGGATTTTGTGCCGATAAACGACGGGTCTTCTCAGGGGAACACATACTGATTCGCCCTCGCCGCCAATGGGTTTTGTCCATGTGCGGCGGCGCGGTTTCAAACGTCATGCGGGAAACTAAGAGAATTAAATATCTGCTCGCCATACTGTTTTTGACCGCGGCGCTGACGCGGTCGTCCGCAATGGCGGACGACAGGGACGACGCGTATAAGATACTCGACGAATGGACATCCGTCCGCTGGGGAGAGGATAATATCGCGTGGGCGGTGTTTTATCCCGAGGAGCTCGTCGATCCATGGGTACGCTCGGAGGCGGAGCGGCAGAAACTGAAGCCGGAACAGGCCGAGGAACTGCGCAAATCGTTCTCGAACGAGCTGCGCATGGGTTCGGCCACTGCTGTGTTGCTCTCCGTGTATGCTTATGGCGCCTCTCCCGTCGACATCGGCCCATTAGGGCAAAACATAGCGCTCATAGATTCTTCGGGCAACAGGGTGAGCCCGATAGTGTTCGAGAAAAAGCTCGACAGCCCCATATCGGGCCTCGTTCAGGGCTTTATCTTCTTCCCGCTTCAGAAGGACAGGGATTTCAAGGTGACGCTAAAAGGCCTGAGGCCAAACAGGGAGACGAGTTTCGCGTTCGCCGGGGCGCCAGGGGCGTCCGTCGCCATCGCCACCGTTCCGCAAGCTCCAAGAACCCCGCTAAAGCCTCAGAAGGTTCCGGAGAAGGAAGTCGTGGTGAAGATACCGACGAAAACCACTCCTCCTCCCGAGAAACCCATTGAGCCGCGGCCGGAGGCGCCGGTGTTCGAGGATCCGGGGGAGACGTTCCCTCCGACCGTTCCGCAAACCCCCCCTCCAGTGCCGTCGGTCGACGTGCCGCCGCCGGATACCGCGCCAAAGCCCGAGACCCCGAAGCTCGGGGGCAGGCAGGTGTTGGAGATATATCTGAAGGCATGGCTGGACGGAGACGCCGATAAAATGTATTCGCTGCTTTCATCGGAGTCTCAGGGGAGAATATCGAAAGAGCTCTTCGCCAGGGATGTGATGTCCGGGGGTTTCAGGAGCGCCCTCAAAAACGGCTATAAAGTAAACTGGTCGGATGATACCGCGTATGTGACCGTCGCGAAAAAAGTCCTCTTCGTGCGCACGCTGGAGACAAAGCGGGTAAATTTCGTCGAGGAAAACGGTTCGTCTCGTGTCTCGTGGTAAAATCATCATCGTGATGATTCTGATATCAGTAGTTGTGATGGTCATGTATCTGCGGCGCGATCTCGCGCTCCCGCATACCGCACTGCTGCGGAAGCTGCCGGATATAGTCGTGGAACATCTCGATTTCGCCCGCACGATAAAGAGCAGGGATTGGCGAGTGAGCGCGACTGACGCGGAGAGCGATTCCGGCATGATAAGAGCTCGATCCCTTGATATAAAAGTTACGGATCGGGAGACGAAGCGCATCGCGCACATCAGCGCAGGGCGTGGTGAGTTCTCGCGTGAGAGCTCAAATATCTGGTTGTGGGGCGTTTTAGGCCGGGTTTTTCTCGGGGAGCGGCGCGTCGATTTCTCCGCTTCGCGGGCGGATTATAACTCTTCGTCTGATGCGTGGTTTTTCGCCGATGGACTGTCAGCAAGCGATGACAAAATTAGCGTTACGGGCGGAGTCGCCAGTATCAATTCATCCGGAGTTTTGAGCATAGGGAAGGGGGCGCGGGCACGTTGGACGATAGAGTGACAAATCATGTGAAATTCGTTATATTCAGCTTCGTTTTTATATTGTCAACATTTTTATTTTTGTTTCCCGTATATGCTGCCGAGACCGACACGATCCACCTGAACGCGGACAAAATTTCATATGAGGAGTTTACGGGAGTCGCGACCGCCGAGGGCAACGTTCGGTTGACCGATACCGCGTTTTTCGCGACCGCCCCTTATCTGGAATACGACAACGTCACGCAGCAGATCACGGCAACCTCGACCGAAGCCGGAGGAGTGACGCTCTTCACACAGGGCAAGCGCCTTCAGGGGGACAGGCTCGATTACAATTTATCGACGCGCCGGGGGAAAATGTCCAGGCCGAACGGGAAAGTCGATGTGTTTTACGTAAAGGGAAGCGAGATAGACGTCATGCCTGAATCTGAAACCGGGAGGAAGGAGAAGAATGACGAGGCGGAGGATGAGCTGGCCGCCATCTGGAGAGGGGCGACTCTCACGACGTGCAATGAACCGCATCCGCACTACCGGCTGGATGTCAGGGAGGTAACCATATTTCCGCAAGAGGTGATGATACTGCACAGGCCCAAGGTGTATCTCGGTTCGATGCTGGTTATGGCCTCTCCGTTCGACATCACGCTGCCTCTGGGAAGAAGCAATGGCGACGCCGTCCGGCAGACCATATTTCCCCGTATTGGATATGAATCGGACAAGGGCGTCGGATTGGGGATAGCGGGATCGTGGGCTTGGAGAACCGGCAGCGTAGCTCTCAATGTAATAGGCTGGAGCGAGGGCATCGTCGAGGGAGACGCGGTGCTGCGTCAGAAGATAGGACGGGAACTGTCGGTCTATGCCGGAATCGAGAGGGCCTATGACGAGGATTTAGACGAGACTGAATGGCGACCGAGGTGGGGAGTCGATTACAGCCTGAGCGGATGGGATATGTCCGCTCGATGGACCAGGAAGGAATTGCTCTCCGTCGAACGAAAAGCCGGCATTACCACCCGCCACATATTGGAGAGAAACCCGGAGATAGACATATCGAGCCCATGGTTTCCGGATGCCGTGACGGGCGGACAGTTCAGAGTATTCGGCGCCTGGGGACAGTATGAGGAGAACGGGTCGCAAACGCATGAGCGAAGCGGCCTCGGAGCGCAAATTAGCGGCGATTTCTGGAGCTCCCGCAATTTTCGGCCTTTCTACAATGTGTATTATATGAACTACATGTACGATGACGATGTATTCGACTCCCAGGAGATAGTTGACGCCAGGGTTGGGGCGCTCTGGAATATAGGCGGCGTGGGTTTTGGGACGGCGTATCTGCGGCAGTGGGTATGGGGGCGCTCTCCGATGATCTGGGACGCGTACAGCAAACGCGAGGAAATATATCAGCAGATTGAATTTTCCCTTCCGACAAAATCTGACGACACGTCATGGATAATAGGGCTCAGGGCGGCGTATGATCTTATGGATGAAGAGTTTGCGGAGATGGTCTACAAAGTGGCGTACGACAAACATTGCCTGATATGGGAAGCTATATACAGGGATGACCGCCGTGGAGACGATGACTGGATGGGATTGTCGGTCTCCATCAAGGAACTCCCGCACGGCGGGCTGCGTCTTTTTGGGGAGGAACTGTCAGACCCCTTCTCTCATTAACCGCGCTGCGCGCTTATTTCCATTAACTTGAGGCGTCGCAGCCCTTTAGGTACGCGCACCGCGACTTCATCTCCGACCGACTTGCCTATGATGGCCTTGCCGACCGGGCTCGATACTGATATTTTGTTCTCTTTCGGATCGGATTCTTCGGTTCCTACGAGCATATAGGTGTACGATTTCGCGCTGTCCATATCCTGAATCTTGATTGTAGTTCCGAGGTTTGCGTGGCTGGTGTCTATGTCGTCGAAATCCACTATCTTGGCTTTATTCAGCTTGTATTCGAGCCTGCTGATGCGTCCTTCGAGCTTCTCCTGTTCCTCTTTCGCCGCGTGATACTCCGCGTTTTCGCTCAAATCCCCGAAGGCGCGCGCTTCTTCGAGTTTTGTGGCTATTTCGAGCCTTTTGTCCGTGCGGAGCAGGGTGAGCTCGTTCTTCAGTTTCTCATATCCGTTTCTGGTCATTATCTCTACATCTGAATTATTTTTCTGTGTTGCCATATTCACCACTTCCAGCCTGAAAAAACTAAATTTGAACACCGGGCGTATTTTACCAGAAGTGGCCTGTCAGGGCAATCGCTGTTTTTTTAAAAGAGCGAGGCCGCCCAGATGAAAGAGACATTGTCGCGGCATCCGCGAGCGATGAGAGCTTCGCCCAACATCCTGGCGGAATCCGGAAACCCGCCGCCGAGATAGCCCTCCAACTCGCTGACGGACAGCGCCTCCCATACTCCGTCGGAACAGATGAAATACTCGTCTTCCGCGACCCTGGAGATTGCCCTCGCGTAAAGCTCGGGTTTCTCGGGAGGATTTGCCGATACCGCGCTCGTCACCACGTTTTTTTTAGGGTGTTTTCTCATGCCGTCCTCGTCGATCTTCCCGTTCTCGAAGAGAGACTGAACGAACGAGTGGTCGCGCGTCAGACGTTCGAGAACGCCGCACGACATCCTGTATGTCCTGCAATCTCCGCAGTTGAACGCGAGCGCGTATTGTTCGCGGACAAGTATTCCGGCAACCGTCGCCCCCATCCGCGCGTGAGAATCTTCGGTTTTTGCCGCGTCCGCCATCAGCGACGACGCTTCGTTCAGTATGTCCAGCAGTTTGCGCTCGTCGGAAACAGGGTCGCCGGAGGAGGCGAAAATTTTTCGGGATGAAGCGAGCGCGAACGTTTCGGCCAGTATGCGTGAGGCGAGCTCGCCCCCGCCGTATCCTCCCATTCCGTCTATTACGGCGAGGAGCATCGGTATGTCGTCCGACCCGCCTATATCGGCGGACGCCATGTCGCCCGTTATCACCTCTTCAGCCAGACAGAGGGAGTCCTGATTCTCCGCCCGGACGGCCCCGCGATTTGTAGAGTACGCGAACCTCACTGGACGATCCTCATCTCGCACGCCATCGAAAGAGCCACGGAGTCTCCCTTCCTAAGTTGGCAAGGCCGGCCGGGCTCTATGCGGGTTCCGTTTACCCATGTGCCGTTCGTCGATCCCAGATCCTCTATCGTCCACGCTCCATCCTGATATCGGACCAGGGCGTGGCGGCGCGATACCGTTCGGCAGCCGTCGAAGAACGCGTTCATGTCGCCGCTTCTTCCAACTGTCGATCCGCTCAAAAGGGATATGACCCGCCCGTCGGCGGCGCGAGAGAATGTCAGAACCTCGGGAGGCGAGAAAATCGTCTCGGCCGAGGTTCCTGCCTCGCGCGGAGATTCGCGCGGCAAAAACTCGAGCTCTTCGGGAGGCGCGGCTCCGCCCTTCGGAGTTGGGGATACCGACGAGATATTCGTCATACAGACCCGGCAGATGACCTCGCTCACAGGGTTTTCCTCGTTGCACGCCGGACAAAGTTTTATCATTTCCATCACATAGCTCTCTCCCGTATCGCGTTTTTATGGATATTTGAGGCGAGGCACGTCGGCCTGCCTCGGCACTCCAATGAGGTAGCCGCGTTTTCCGCGACGCGCGCTTTGCAGTTTTCGCGTCGAGCGCGACCGCCATTCGCCGTATACGCCCTCGAATTTCTCGTCCCACACCGTGAGAGTTTGGTTTCCGGAGCCCTTCCATATGTCGTCAGTCTCGTTTCCCGCCTCGAATCGCCCGTCGACGAGCGCCGTTATGAGGCCCGGTATTTCAGGATATTTGCCGAGCAATGCGGAGAGCTCGCGTCCGCTGTAGACCAAAATATCGTCCATTCCCATACGCCTGGCCGCCCTTGCGAGTTCAAAGAGAGCGTCGGGCTGGTCGAACGGCTCGCCTCCCGATATGGTCAATCCGTCCGTTGGAAGGACGCCCCTCATGTATTTTTTTATTTTTTTGACGACCTCGCTTACGGGTATGCCGCCCGATTCGTCCTGTGCCCAGCTCTCCGGAGTCACGCATCCCGGGCAGCGTATCGAACACCCTTGAAACCATACCCCTATTCTCGTTCCGGGCCCGAGCGTATACACGGGAAAGTGGATGAGATGGAGGGATATTGTCATTGCCGGCTCGCCGCTCACTCCAGCTCGAGTTCCCAGTTCTCGTCCGAACCATTGATACCCGTTACGCGCACTTCGCCCGTACTTATCCCTCTCTCGCAGAGCGCCCTCGAAAGAGGGTTCATCAGGATTTTCTCCATGTTGCTGCCTATGCCGCGACCTCCCATCGACAGATCCGCGCATACGAGCTCTCTAATTCGTGACGAGGCGTCCTCTCCGAATACGAGACGAATGTCGTAGCTGTCCTCGAGGCGGAATTTTACGTTGCCGAGCATCCTGTCGAATATTTTTCCGGCCGTATCGTGCCGTATGAAGTCGAAGACGACTATGTTTCTGCCTATGCGGTTCAATATTTCCGGGCGGTTTATCTTGTATTTGAAAAAGTCGTCTATGGAGTGCTCTATGCGGGAGGATATTTCCGTCCGCTGCATGTCGGGGGTCACGGAGGCCCGTTTTGTGCCGTCGGGGAGCTGTTCGAACATGCCGAGGTTGCTCGTGAATATTATGAGGCTCTCGGAAAAATAAACGGTCTCGCCTCGCCCCGACGTCAGCCTGCCGTCGTCCAGTATCTGGAGAAATATATCGAGTATCCTGGGATGGGCTTTTTCTATTTCGTCGAACAAAACGACCGAGAACGGGTTTTGTTTTATGGCGTTCGTCAGTTCGCCTCCGACGTCGTAGCCGACGTAGCCGGGAGGCGCTCCGACGAGGCGCTGGTTTGCGTGTTCGTGCGCGAACTCGCTCATGTCGAATCGTATGTAGTGGGTTGGGGAGCCGAATATGAGCTCCGTCATCGCCTTGGCAAGCTCAGTCTTGCCCACGCCGGTGGGCCCGGCCAGGAACAATATCCCCTTCGGCTTCTGCGAGTGGCGCGAAAACTGCGCCCCCGACAGGTTGAAGCGCGAGCGCTTCAGTATATCGGAAGCGTGTCTCACCGCCGCTCCCTGACCCATCACGCGCGAGTTCAGAAATTGTTCCGCGCCCTTTATCTTCGCGGAGTCGAGTTTCTCCCACATGTTTTCCTGTATGCCCAGCTTGTAGCGGCGTATGGCGTCGCTTATCTGTGAGAACGGTATGTTCTCGTGACGCGCCATCTGCGCGATAGCCGCGATCTCCCCGGCCAGGAGACCCGTCGTCTGATCGCGGTAAATGGCCAGGTTTTCCACTCTGGCCTCTTCGGATAGCTCGCCGTAGCCCGATATTTTGGGAGAGACAGCCTCGACTACGCAGTTTCTGATGGTGTTATCCGGGCGAGGGACGGGCAGTACGCGAACCCGGGGGTTGTCCAGAATGTACCATGGAGGCAGGTCGTTCTCCTTGTCCATTATCCAGAACACAGGATTGTAGAGAGGCCTCGGGTCGTCGCGCGAGTCCTCCGGCGACAGGCGGGGAGATGTGTCCATCGCGAGGCGGAACATCCGGTAGAAAAACGTCTCGACGTCCGTCTCGTCGAATAGATCCTCAACCCGCGACGCGAAGCGCAGTATGACGGCGGCGTGTCCCTCCGCGCTCGACGCCATGCGCGAGATTATGTCGGACGCCCTGTCCAGCTTGCACGGGATATAGCCGTCCCTGTCGGGCTTTTCTCCGACGACGCGCTCGTAGAGCTTCGTATCCCCGAACAGCAGAGAAAATCCGCTGATCGGCTCGAATTTGGCTATGACGGCGTATCCGTGGTTTTTCAGAAGCTCGGTCAGGTAATCGGCCATTCCGAGCGTGGCGGTTCCTCCGGCGAGCTCCGACGGGTACACGTCGTTCACGTTGCCGTAGAGCAGAAACTGTGATTTTATCGGTATGAACCGCTCTATCTCCAGAGCCCATTTCGGTTTGTACGAAACGTCGTTCATTCGGTGTCGCCTCCGTATTCAGCGCTCTTGAGAGCGTCTTTGCCGCCCGTGCGCGAACGTTTGCGGGACTTTTTCTTTCGCCTGGCGGCGAGGTCCGTAACCTTCAGTACAGGAACTTCCCCCGGCTCCTGGCGAAGCGTTACGTCGAGCGGCAGCCCGTCGTCGCTCATTTTTTTCAGGAACGCGTCGAGATCGGCGCACCATTTTTTGCCCGTCTCCACGTCGCGCTTCACATCGTCCTCGGAAGACGTATCCTCATCCTCAGCGGCTCGCACGAGGCGAGTCGTGACGCCCTTGCGCTCGTCGACTTTGAGCATGACCCTGTAATCGTCGTAGGGCGTGTCGAAATAGCGCACCGCCCCCGGTTCGAGAGACTGGTCGGTCTCGCTCGTTTCGCCCGGGAGTTCGTCGGTTATGAGCTCGTAGCCCAACTCCGCCAGGGTGTTCTTCACCTTGTGAGCGAATATGGAGTCCGCGATTTCCTCCTCGTTTGAGGCCACGAAACGCGCCATATCCTCATAGAGGTTCATGAATTCCTCCCTGTCGATGTACTTGCCGCCGCGGAGCGCGTCGCATCTCGACATCAGCGCCGATCCTTCTTTGGACGAAATCGCCGCCCGGGAAACCGACAGGTCGTTCCTGAGCGCCGTCAGCGTGTCGCGGAAAAACGCGGATAGAGCCGCGCGTTCCCTGAGTTTGCCCCATGTCGTTTTCATCTGTCTGTGAAGCGCCGCGAGGCGGTCCGGGAAGTTGGTGCCGGCGTTCAATTTTGCGACTGTCGGAGCTATTTTCTCTCCCTCTTCCTCGTCGAGCATGGCAATGCGGCCCGCCAGGTCACGTATTCCCCGGATGTCCGCCTCAGTGTCGTTGCGGCGCGGAGTCGGCGCGGCGGCGAATCCCGTCTCCCTCAAGCCGGTCGCGAACGCCTCGCGGCATAAACGCTCCAGCTCTTCCAGCCTGTCCAGTATTCCCTGAAGCTCCGACATGCGTTCCTCGAACGGTATGCGTCGGACGTCGTCCAGTTTTTTTTCGAGCGCTTCAAGTTCTGTTTTGTACGATTTATCGGAGGACGTGTCACTCGTGAGATACAGCGCTTCGATCTTCGCGCGGACGTCGTCCGATCTGGCGCGGCACTGTTTGTCGTCCAATTCGGCCTCCCGTATTCTGACGACAAGGGCGTTTATCTCCTCGTAGACGCCCTTTGATGATTTCGCGTCGCTCAACTTCGAGTCGAGAGAGCTCCGTATCGCGTCCAGTTCGCCCATGAGCGCGGACGACGCGGCCGCGTCGTCGAACGACGAGATTCGGTCGGATTCCGAGGCGATCTCCATCATGACGTTGCGCCTGACGGCATCGCGCTCCTCTTTTTTCTCGATTTGCCTCCCCAGTATCGCGGACCCCGCAGCCATAGCGCCAGCGAGGGCCAATAGCTTTATCAGGCTGGCTGTCGATATGACCGCAACTACGCAGACGCTCATTGAAACCGCCTCCTTTGGATTTTGTCCCTGCCGGGAAATTTATTCGCCGTCCGCGGCGGCGCGCTCAAAAAGTTCGTCGATATCTATGGGGCCGAGGCGCTCGCGCAGAAATTCCGAATCTTTCGTCATTCCCGGATTCGCTCTTATTATTTGCAGGCAATAATCGTACCGCTGGAGCAAGTTGCCGAAATAAAGCGCCGGAAGGGATGAGGCGAAAAATATCATCAGACCCGGCAGCATGTGGATAAAAGACCTGACCGATACAGCGCGTAAGGAAATTACCCCGTCCTTGTCCGTCTTTGCCCCAAGCGGTTTTAATATTTTCCTGGCCCAAATTACCATAAGCGCGAACCCGACGAGTATCACGCCGAAAGAGAGTTTGAGATACAGTTCTATGGATGCGTGGGTCATGCCGGCTTCATCCTACCTTTCAATCCTGCGGAAACCTGTGAACGTTCCTTCAAACAGCGACAGCTTGCAAATATTTGGGTCTTCTGAGCCGTTATACTTGAACCAGTAACTCAAGCGCACTTCCTCCCAATCACCTTGAACGGAAAGAACCTCTATATCCGGAGGGCTGCCGCCGTTCGGTTTGCGTATTGTCACAAATGGAGCGGAGTCGTCGGGAAGAACGCGCAGAATATCCTCCTGTACCCAGATCAGCGTAAAGGGAAAATCAGCGGACGATGATTTCTCATCGGTGAAAACCGCCGAGGGGAACATCGCGACCGACACTACAAGACAGAGTGCGCGCAACCAAAACCGGCAGCGGTCTGTTTTTATGCTCATATCAAACTCCCCCTCGCGACGATCCACGTTTCCGTAATTATTTTTAGCGCGAATCAATTATCACAGCAATCCCTGTAAAAGTAAATCCGCGCGTGTTCGCGGCGTTTGTTTTTTGCGTGACTTATCACATGTAGTTGCCCCTCTGATTTGATGTCTTTGGATAGGTAAAATTGGGTACTATTGAGATTGTATATGAGATACAATACAAATTGAGAATTTGTGGGCAATAAATTATTTTTACTAGGAGGGATTTTATGTCTTATTCC
>JAITOL010000027.1 GCA_031289955.1 Synergistaceae bacterium | reverse complement strand
GATGTTCCCATGAAGCAGAACGACCACCATATGGACAAAATAAGATACGCGTGTATGCACATATTCCCGTTGGTTTCAGAGGAAGAGCTACAGCACGACAGAGTTTATGTCTTTGGTTAGGGATGGTAAAACATGGATATTATGTCGGAAACCGCGCACGAGGAGATATCTGTCATAAAAGGGCGGGATGTAGCTATTCCCCACAGCTTGAGAATGGTCGAGGATCCGTTTGCGGGACAGTACGGTGACGGCATTCTGGAGCCTCCCTATAATCTGGAATTCCTCGCGCTTCTCCTCGATCACTCAAACATCCTGCCACAATGCGTCGAAGCGATGGAAACGAACATTGACGCATTTGGTTTCACGCTCAACCCCATAGGCAAGGCTGACCCCGAAAACGATGGCAAACTTTCAAGGGAGGCCGAGGTCGAAAAGCGCGTTGTGGAGAATTTCTTCAGCTATTGTAACCCCGATATTCCATATACGCAGGTGAGACGCAGGACACGCCGGGACATTGAGTCAACTGGAAATGGATATTGGGAAATTATACGAAACGCTACGGGCGAAATATCATGGATAGAGCACATTGAGAGCTATACGATGCGCATGACGAAGCTCGACGCTGAAAACACAGACGTTAAAATCAAGATTCGCGACGATGCGGAAAACGCGTACCGCGAGGAGGATTTTAATAAGCGCTTTCGGCGCTTTGTGCAGATTAGAAACGGCGTGAAGGTATATTTTAAAGAGTTCGGCGATCCAAGAATTATCGACTCCCGAACTGGCAGAGTCCTCAATGAGAGTGCACTTGACAGTGGAGATGCTATTTCGCCCGCGACCGAGGTCATTCACTTCAAGCTCTACTCGCCACATACCCAATATGGGGTACCGCGCTGGATCGGCAATTTGCTGGCCGTGCTCGGTTCACGCCAGGCGGAAGAGGTCAACTACGAGTATTTCGAGAACAACACGGTTCCGCCGCTGGCATTACTGGTCTCCGGCAAACTGGGGGAAAACACGGTAAAGCGTGTCCAGGATTTTGTTGACGACCACATGAGAGGGCGAAAGGGCTTTCACAAGATGCTGGTCATTGAAGCTTCTCCGGCGACGCAGCCTGTCCCGGGTATGCCGACTCCGAAGGTATCTATCCAATTTCAGCCGCTTTCTGATGCCCAACAGAAAGACGCTCTATTCCAAAATTATGACGACACGAACAGGGAAAAGATACGATCTTCCTTCAGACTGCCTCCAATCTATGTGGGTTTGACGTCGGATTACACGAGGGCGACGGCTCACGAATCGAAGAGCATTGCGGAGGAACAGGTCTTTGCGCCTGAGCGAGCGGATCATGATTTTGTCATTAACAGACGACTTTTCCCCGACATGAACATCCGGTATTGGGAGTATAAAAGCCTTGCTCCCGACACGACCGACGTAGAGGTCATGGCTAATGTTTTGGATATCTTCTGCCGGTGCGGACTTACTGTACGGGAAGCGCGAGAGGAAATGGGGCGGCTCTTGAATCGCACGTTGACGGACCCCGAAGGCTCCGAGGGGGAATACCTCGATCTTCCGCTGTCGGTGTACATCGAAACATTGAGAGTCGGACGCGGCGCAACAGGACAGGGCGAGGTAATTGAGGGTATCGCAGACGAGGGCAAGGGCGAAACGATAAGCAAGGCCGATTTGTTCCTTGATTCCTTATTGGGTATTCGAAAGTCACTCGAAGAGGGTGAGGAAAATGGGCATTCCTGTCCTGAGTGTAGCTGAAAGGCGCAGAGCCAGATTCTTGCTGAACTCCATCATCGATTTCGTAGAAGTCAGGAAGGGCAAAAAGAAAACCGAAGACGTCAATGATCAACGCTTTTTCATGACTCTCGAAAACGCACTGTCCGTCAGCCTCGCGACGAACTGGCGAAAGGCGTATACGGATGCCCTGAGCGATTTATTTCAGAACATTCCGGATGAGATATCGGAAGAGGCTATCGAGATCATAGAGGAGGGATTACTACAAGCTCTAGGCGACGCCTTTGGGATGTCGCCGGTCGTACGGCGCCAGATGCACTCATATATTGAGAGTGCATATAGCATGGCAAAAACCCGGTGGATCATGCCGGTTCCGGGCGACAAAACGTCTTCGCTCCTGTCTCTGATCGACTACCGCGCGATAGATTACCTGAGCCGAAATAATTGTTTCTGGTTGGGCAAGCACTACGGCGACCACATCGGCGGAAGTATCGGCGCGCTGACACAAAAGGCCCTGCGCGAAGGGATAGGCCGGAGGGCGCTCGCGGTGGAGCTTAAACGCGCTCTCGGCGGCGGTGGCGAGGGAGAAACATCTTCTGCTGCCGATAACGATCTGGACGACTATAAATATTGGGATGTCGTTTCCTCCTCCGCGTTGGTTCGCGCCCGATCGTTCGGCATGATATCTGGCATGGAGGAAGCGGGAATAACCGAGTTCGAGGTACTCGCGATGGGCGACGAGCGCATGTGTGACATATGCGGAGAGATGAGCGGGCGAGTGTTTAGCGTTCGGGATGCGGATAACCTGTCGAAGCGCGTGGTTGGTATCTCAACACCCGATGAGTTTAAAAAAGCAATGCCTTGGCAGTCGAAACCACCCGTCGGTATAAGCGGGAAAAAATTGATGGACGACGGGCAGTCCGTTCCCCCGTTTCATGGCCGATGCCGTTGTATAATAGTCGAGCACGATAGTGAGAATGATGTCACCGAAAAGAGCTTTGCAACACTGGGGCCGGAGTGTAAATTGAATAGCTTTGACGCCGATACCAGGATTGCGACTATTAAGGGACGAAATCTTCCACTTGAGGGTTTGCCCGGATGGAAATATGACCTGCTCGACAAGCAAGGCCGGTTCCGGGAGCGAAGATTCTTTGGGGAAAATGGTGACGTCAGACTGGACATTCACCCCACGGGGCACGGGGATAATGAAAACGATCTTAGCGGCTCACATGCCCATGAATGGCAGGGAAAAAATAATGAAGACAGGGTGCTTCGCAGACCAAAAACCTGGGAGAAGGAAATGCTGGAAAATCTGAAGAAGGAGCGCGTTGTAAAAATAGAGGGATTCCCTCTGGCTTATGTTCCCGGAGTTGAAGAATCCGGGTACTACACCTTACTGCGCGATTTTATCAAAGATGTTTCCAAGGGGCTTGAGATTATATTTGAGTGGAATGGGCATGAATACCTGACATCGAAGGATAACGACCAAAAATATTTTCTGGTCGAGACAAACTCAAAGAATGCGCTGAGCGCCGAACATCAAGAATTTGAAACCGTCGACGATCTGCTGAAAACCGGAAAATTGACAACCGGTGAAGTTCTGGAAGATGTTATTTTGCTCGCGGAGGTTGAGGCGATTCTTTGACGGAGATATGAATGGTCTTGAGGGATGGGAGAAAAAAATGGCTGAAGAGCTTGGAATCACGGTAACAAAAAAAGAATCCGACGAAGCCGATACCGACAATCAATTCGGCGGCGGGGATTATTACGACATCGACGGACACTTTGCCAGCGTAGAAGATTTTATCTTGGCGCTTACGGAGCACGGGTGTAATGAAATTGAATTTGACTATGACGGTCATTCTTACTGCGTAGCGGACTATAAACCCCCGCAAGCGTGGGAGGCGTACAAGACGATACGCAGTTTCAAAGATGTACCCGACATGGTAGATAATTACGTTGTGCATACAGGTGAGAGGCTGAGGGAAATTATAACCAAGCTGGTAGTCGAGTCAAGCTCGTTCTGATACGGGCATACAAGAACGTAGGATAAGTATCGCGAAAGAGGCCCGCTTCGGCGGGTCTTTTTTTGTGCCCATAAGGAGGTGAACAAATGGAGAACATCACGCGCGAGGTTGTTTTCAAGAAATCCGACGCAACAAAGCAAATCGTCTACGGCGAGGTTTATGTCCCGGATGAGAAGGACACCGACGGCAACTGGATGACGTCGGAGACCATCGAAAAGATGGCGCACGGATTCATGCAGGACTTACGCCTGACTCAGATCGATAAGAACCACGACGGAAACACAGACAAGGGCGTGGTTGTCGAATCGTTCATCGTGCGTAAGGACGACCCGGATTTTACGGAAGGAGCTTGGGTGGTCGGAGTGAAGGTAAGTGACAAGGATACCTGGGATGCCGTCCAGAAAGGAGAGATCACTGGATTTTCAATAGAGGGCAGAGGTGAATTGATTGAAGAAAAGGAGGATTGATACAAAGTGAGCAAACCCACAACGCCAGGCGAGCTTCGGGATGTGAAGATCGACACGATCAGCCTCGTTTCGAAAGCCGCCAACAAGAAGACATTCAAGATTTTCAAGTCCGCAGGCAATGAAAGCGTTGACGCGCCGCCGGAACAGGCCCCCGCAACCGTCTCAAAGGACGAGCGGGGGCTTTTTGATGTGCTCAAGTCGTACTTTTCTGGCGGAGATGTTCAGAAGGGCGAAGTCGCCGACAAATTCAACGCGGCGGAAAAAAGCCGGCGTTTTTATGAATTGACCGATGCCTTGCAGAGCTCGATTGGATATTCGCGTTACGGTGACAGCAAAAAA
>JAITOL010000010.1 GCA_031289955.1 Synergistaceae bacterium | reverse complement strand
ATACTGAATCTTTCGCTCTAAGTTAATACATTATAGTATATTTAACGAGCGTAACACGTATTTTTTGATAAGCTGTACTGGATTTGTCGCCTTCTAACGAAAAACGTTACTCTGATAATCACATTGATATATTGAACTGTTTCTTGAAAAGATTTTTGAGCCCTATGACATCTTATGTTCTCCTTGTGTTTCGCAACGTTCAATGGTAATGTGTGCTTGTAATTGCCTTGCGCAGGATAGCCGGAGGACGATATGGGAACACAAAACAAAATGAACACGCCGGCACAATTTGTCAAATCCGAACCCCGCCGTTCACCAGTTTTCAGGTGGCGAAGGGGTTGAATTTGTTCTATGGGCAAGCCGATAGCAATAATATATTCGCTAATCTGATTCGTTTGTAATTATTGCTTAATTTTAGCCCGAAATGGGCAATTACAATGTACGTTTCTGCTTGAAAGGGGGTACGCATAATGCCCATTGAGCAATACACCGAAAGTCTAACGCTCCATGAAATGAAATGTACGCTCGGCGATAACGGTTGGGGGTTCGTATTCCCGCAAGGCGATGTTGCCGACGCTGAAAAAATATCGGATTCGCTAAAAAAGGCGGGCGGCAAGCCCACACAACGTGCCCTTGAAGATTTCACAACGGGCGGAGGAGGCAAAGCAAAGCCCGAATTTATAATCACGTTTAACGACGATGTACATACTATCATTGTTGTCGAGTGCAAAAACTCCGTTAAAAAGCACCAGTCGGCAAACCTTGACTGCCCAAATGCCTACGCAGTGGACGGTGTTCTTTATTATGCTAAATTCCTAAAGGAGAGTTTTAATGTTATCGCTGTTGCCGTAAGCGGAACAAAGACGGCCGATCTCAAGGTTGATGCTTTCTATTGGGGCAAAGGTCTGACTATTTATGACACGGACTTGCTAAAAAAAGCGAAAGATATTGTTTTAGAGCCGAAAAACTATGTTAAACTCGTCAGAGGTGAAAAGTTACAAAAAGACTATTCCCTCGATGAGATACGAGAAACGGCTATTGAAATGCACGATTATTTACGGGAAATAGCAGTCAGAGAGGAACATAAACCGATATTTATCGCGGGTGTTCTCATTGCGCTTAACAACAACGATTTTTCAAAGAGTTACGCGCACTTGCCGTCATACAACGCGGTTATGTCCGCTGTTCAAACGGCGATAGAGAACGAATTGAAAAAGGGCGATATACGCAACGACAGAACGGCGTATATCAAACAAATTTTCAAGATGTTACAAGACAACTCAAAATTTTCGGCTATTCCGTTAATTCAGAAAAAGTCTATTACTTGGTATGTTGAGCAACTGGAAATGAAGATAAAGCCGATGATGGACTATGCGGATAGTACGCTTGACGCGCTTGGCGTGTTCTATCACGAATTTATAAAATATTCCGGCGGCGACGGTTCCGGCTTGGGTATTGTCCTAACCCCGCAACACCTCGCCGAATTTATGGTTGAATTGGCGGGAGTGAACAAGAATAGTAAAGTTGTTGATATATGCTGCGGCTCGGGCGGATTCTTGGTTACGGCTATGTCTAAAATGTTTAAAGACGCAAACCCAGTTGAAGTTGAAACTATCCGTAAAGCGTGTTTATACGGCGTGGAACAAGACGACGGATTGTATACGCTTGCTATCGCTAATATGATAATCCGACAAGACGGCAAATCGAACATTATCAAGGGTGATTGCTTTGACGCAAATATTACCAAAGAGTTAAAAATGCTCAATATCAATCTCGGATTGATTAACCCGCCATATTCGCTTAAAGGCGGTAAGGTTGAATTAGAGTTTGTAGAACATCTGCTTGGTATTCTCACTGTCAGCGGTATAGGTGTCGTTGTCGTGCCTATGTCCTGCGCTATTGGCACAAAGTTTAAGGATGTGCGTGAAAGACTGTTTAAGAAACATACCCTTAAAGCTGTTTTTAGTATGCCGGACGATATTTTCTATCCGACGGGCACTAACCCCTGTGTTATGGTATGGCAAGCCCACGCGCCGCACGATACCAAACAGGAAACATTCTTCGGCTATTGCAAGAATGACGGTTATGTAAAGCGCAAAAAGTTAGGGCGCATAGATTATCATGGTCGGTGGGCTGATATACTCGCCGAATGGCTTAAACTTTACCGTAACCGCGATGTAGTCGCCGGGCTTTCCGCTCGCGCTTGCGTCAAGCATAGCGATGAATGGTTATGTGAAGCGTATATGAAAACCGATTATAATAAACTATCAGATAACGAATTTGAAGTGACTGTACGGGAATATTTAGCTTTTTTGATTTATAGTGGTTATACTGATTTGTCGGTAAATTATGCTATTAAAAATAGGATTGGTTTGAAAGCGCCTGATACTTGGAACGAAATATCAGTGAATGAGTTGTTTGTTGTTTCTGTTTCAAAAGACAAGAATATTTTTAATAGCTATAGTGGAACAATTCAGTATATTGCGTCATCATCACTTAACAATGGCGTTACTGGTTTGGTTGATTCAGAGCCTTCTCAAATCGCCAATACACTAACCATCGCGCGTAATGGTTCCGTTGGCTCGACTTTCTATCAGCCACAAGCTTATTGCGCTTCACCCGACGATATAAGAATATTAACCCCTAAATTTGCGATGAATGTTTATGTGGGATTGTTCATAAAGACAGTAATTGAATGTGAAAAGTTCAAATATGGATATGGGCGTAAACTCGGCTCTGCAAGAATAAAAAAATTAGTTATTAAATTGCCATTTACTGCGCAAGGTTTTCCCGATTGGAATTATATGGAGCAATACATCAAGTCGCTACCATATAGCGATAGAATATAAGGAACAAAGGCCAGATATTAACTTGCACAAAACAACTTTGCCGTTAAAAAAACCTTTATAACGCTTTAATTCGCTCACTTGGACTCCCTCTTTATATCCCGCTTAAACGAGTTGAGTTGTTTAATTCTTCGCATTATGCCGCAAATTTAAAAAAATATTATCACTGTTCGTGTTCGATTTACTGATGGTACAATGTTAAAGCTATAAAGAAAACTCCGAACCGGGAATTTTGGGCGTTGCGGAAAAAAACAGGGAGAACCTACATGACGACTGAGGAGATTCGGGAGCGATATTTTGCGTGGGATCCGGCGCAAGATCCCGAGTTCGCGCATTTCATCATAGGAGAGGGAACGATTGGCGGTAAAGGCAGATCGCTGCTTTTCGCGATCAGGGTTCTGCGCGATTCGAACGACGATAATCTGCGAGATGTGGTTCTTCCTCGCTCGCGTTACATAGGAACGAAAGTTTTCGAGGAATTCACATCTCAAATCTCCAATCTCGACGATCTTAGACATAACGCCCCTCCAGAGGAGCTGGAGGCCGAATTTCTCAAAGCGGATCTGCCGGATTACGTCACTCATGCCTTATACGGCTATCTCGCCGAGATGAGGGATCCTGTGGCCATCCGCAGCAGTTCGGCGCTCGAAGACTCCCTGAAATACTCGTTCGCCGGTAAATACATGTCGCCGTTTCTCTTAAACAACGAGGAGTCGCTCGACGCCAGGGTGAAGGCCGTTGAACGGCAGATAAAGCGGGTGTACTCGCGCACATACTTCCCGGCCGCCGCCATATACAGGGAGAAGCACGGTCTCCCCGACGACCTCATGGGCATCGTGGTAATGCGCATATCGGGAAGATGGCGCGGCGACCACTATTATCCCACGACGGCTGGCGTCGGGTTCTCCTACAACGGACGCCGCTGGACGACCCGGATTAAGCGCGAGGATGGACTCATACGAATGGTGTTCGGGCTCGGAACAATGAGCACCAAGCGGGGATACGCCAGAACCTACTCCCTCACAAACCCCTACCTCCGCCCGGAGGGATCGAGCGCATACAAGATAATGAAACATTCACAGGAACACTTTCACGTGATAGACAAAGCTACGGGAGAGCTCACGACGATAGACATAAAAGAGGTATGGCGCGACGCGTTCAGGTGGCATCCTGATTTTTCCACATATGCCAGCCTCTATATATACGACGAAAACCAGGGATACTTCGGATCGCTCGACAAAATGAGCATATTCTCCCCGGCGGAAGGCAAGGTCTGCATGCCTTTCGAGTCGTTCCCCAAGACCCACGCCGCGTTTTTCAGGACAATGTCGGCGCTGCTGCCCCTTCTTCAGGAGAATATGGGCACTTACGCCGATATAGAGTTTTCCTACGAGCCGCTAGAGAACCGCCTGGAGCTTCTCCAGGCCCGTCCCCTCTGGATAAAGGAGTGCTGCGATTCATCCGCGTGCCCGTCTCTGGAAGGATGCGAGACAATTCTCATGGCCGACAGGATGGTAACGGACGGAAGCTGCGACACCATACAATATCTCGTCTTCGTCGACCCCGAGGTTTATTCTTCGTGCGCGGACTTCCAAAGCGTCGCGCGGGCGCTCGGCGACATGAACAGCAGGCTCGCTCCGGATAAATACATATTGGTGGCGCCGGGTCGGGTGGGGTCGAGCAGCCCGGAACTGGGAGTACCGGTGAGATACGACGAGATAACGAACGTGGCCTGCATAGTCGAGGTCGGCATCCCGAGAACCGGGCACATGCCGGAGCTGTCGTACGGCACACACTTTTTCTCCGATCTCGAAACGGACGAGGTATTTTATATGCCGGTCTTCCAGGGAGAGAAGAACAACGTCTACAACGAAATATGGTTCGCCAAAGCTCCGTTCGAATACGGCGAACACAAAGCCATCAGGCTGTATAAGGGAAGTTTTTCCGTCTATATGAACGGGGATCAGAACATAGGAATCGTCAGCTGCCCCTTATAGTCTCGGCTCATCATCCTTTATCACACAAATCCGGCCGACTTGCGGACTATGTCCTCGCGTCGGCCGGATTTGTGTGATATGAACTGTTTTACGCCCTTATCGTGTTTCCGCGCGCCCTCTTGAATAGCTCGTTCGCCTCGTCCGCGTCCGCCTTGTAGGCGTCCCGCCCCATCATGCCGTATGTGTAGCGTTTGCCCTGCTCCACACCGGGCTGATCGAACGGGTTTATCCGAAGCAGCCGTCCCGCCGCGGCGGTCGCGTATTCGTAGAAGAACACGAGCCCGCCGAGCGTCGGCGCGTCCAGATGATCGAGCTCTATCCACACGACGGGGCGTCCCGCCTTGACGAGCGCCGCAGCGGTGCTCGCAGCCTCATAGCCGAGCATGCCTCCCAGTTTCTGCCCCGAGAGATACGAGAGGCTGCCGAGGGATTCATCGGCCACCTTGGGAAGCTCTATCTCGACTTCTCGACGAGCGAGGTTGATTATCGTGTATAGTTTGTCGTCGGGGCCCGCCGTGTACAATTGAACCTGCGAGTGCTGGTCTATCGCGCCCAGCGCGCGGACAGGGGTCGAACCCACTCCGTCCTTGCCGACGCTCTCGCCCCACAACTGCGCGAACCATTCCGAGAACGTCTCGAGCCTGTTCGAGTATGGCATCAAAACCGTCATCGGTCGTCCGTCAATCGAATGGAGATAACTCACCGAGGCAAGACGCAACGCCGGGTTTTCGGCAAGCGCGGGTCGCGACGCGAGGTAACGCTTCATCTCCGCCGCGCCCGATAATATTCCCTTTATATCGGCGCCGAGTGCGGCCGCCGTGATCAACCCGCAAGCCGACAGGACTGAAAACCTTCCGCCGACGGACGGAGGTATCTCCAGCGACCGGCATTCTGCGGCGTTTGCGTATGAGCGGAATACCCCGCCGGCTGGATCGGTGATGACGAGTATATCCCCGTCGACCTTCCCTCCGGAGGCCTCCTCCATCTTTGAGCGAAACCACAGGAACTGCGACATGGTCTCCGCCGTGGCGCCGGATTTGCTGACGCCTATGAGCGCCGTTTTTTTGCCCCGGACGCTCTCCCATATGGCGTTTACTTTTTCAGGATCCGGATTATCCGCCAGGTAAAACTTCGGCTTGCCGTTGGCGCGCTCGTTGAAATACAAGGGCAGCAGCGCCTGATGAAGCATGAGGTTGCCGAGAGCCGATCCGCCGATGCCGACGTGGACTATCGCGTCATAACCGGCGAGCCATCGCGCGGCGTCCAGTATCGCGGATATATCCTGTTCGGGCAGGTTGTACCAGCCAAAACCGGACTCACCGGACGAAGCTCCATCCGCTATCCATGAGGCCGCTTCCGAAGCGGCCAAGGAGAGAGCCGACACGCGGTTGTCAAACCCTCCGGCCAAGCCCGAGGCGCATCCGAACGAGTATGATATTCCAAGTTCGCTCATCTCAAAACAACCCCTTCATTTCGTCCTCAGCCCTCGAAATCCTCGCGGCCGCACTCCACCTCAACCACGACGCTGTCGACATTTCCTGGTATGAAAAGCTGCTTTTTCTTTATAGAAACCTCTGTTTTAGTGACTTTCGGGTAGTTCGCGAATATATTGCGCGCGATCTTTCCCGCAAGGTTCGCGATATCCCTGTACTTCGTCTCGGTTATGACGTTTCTCGTTACCTCGTACACATCGGCGTCCCTTATCATCGGTTCCGCCCGTGGATCACCATCGTTGAAGCTCACGTCGAATTCGACGGTCACATCCACAGAAAAGACCTGCCCCAGCTCGCGCTCCACCTCCAAAACCCCATGAAACGCATGAAAACTCATTCCCTTCACCGCGTGCCTGCTCTTCACATTCATCACTCCCCTGCTTTCGCGCCGCGTCGAGTCCGGAAATTCTGAAAAGGCCGTGAGGATGCGACAATCACCCTCACGGCCGCCAGCCGCCAAACCGTCACGACAAATAACACATCAGTCGTTTGGGTTAAATTTAAATAAGAGCCTCTTCCTTCAGCGCCGATTTGATAGCGTCCTGATCGAAACCGACTATATAACGCTCGCCGATCTTTACGACGGGAACGCCGCGCTGACGCGTTTTCTGAACTACCTCTTTGGCCGCTTCCCTGTCGACTCCCACATCTACGGCCTGAAAAGCTACGTTCAGAGAGGAGAGATACTCTTTAGCTTTGACGCACCACGGGCAACTGCTCGTCGAATAAACCGTAACTCCGGATGCCGCGCTCTTTTCCTCACTCACTTATATCACCTCTGCTTATGCTGCAATTTAATTAATCTTAAACTCAGGAACATTATGAGTCAATAGCTGTTTGTCCAAATACATGCGCACGGAATAGCTCAAAACTCAAGCAAGTTAATCGGTGAGACCGATTTCAGAAAATATCGGAAATCTTTTAAAAATTTCGTCCACGTATCTGAGATAAAAATCCAGGTCGAACAATTTTTTGAGCGCGTCCCGGTCGGATGATAAAAGACCCGACACACGGGAGTCTTGCTCGAGAAGAGCGAGCAATGTTTCGTGCCCTCCGCCCTGAACCGATTCCCAGCATTTCATGGCGTTTTCCTGAATGATCGCGTAGGCGTCCTCCCTGGACAAACCCATCTCTACGGCAGCCAGCAAAACCCTTCCGCTGAAGAGCAGCCCTCCTGTCAGATCGATGTTTCTCCTTATCCGGGCTTCATTCACCACGAGGCCGTCCGTTATCCTCTTCATTATCCCTGTCATGTAATGCGCTATGTTGAACGAGTCTCCCCAGATGACCCTCTCGACCGACGAATGGCTTATATCGCGCTCGTGCCACAACGACACGTTCTCGAGAGCTCCTGACGCGTATCCGCGAAGAAGCCTCGACAGCCCGCACACCCGCTCCGACAGAATTGGGTTTTTTTTGTGGGGCATGGCGGAAGAGCCCTTCTGCTTTTTGCCGAACGGTTCGGACGCCTCCAGAACCTCCGTCCTCTGGAGATGCCTTATTTCGAGAGCGAGGCGTTCGAGCCCCGCGCCATAGAGGGCGAGCGCGCTCGTCACCCTGGCGTGGCGATCACGCTGTATTATCTGCGTCGACACCGGATCGCGCGAGAGGGCCAGATCGCGCGCCACGCGCTCCTCTATGCGCGGAGGGCAGTTCGCGTACGTGCCAACGGCCCCGGATAGCTTACAGACCCTTATCTCCTCCCTGACCTGAGAGAGACGCTCTATGTCGCGTCCCGTTTCTGCGACAAAACCGAGGAACTTCAGTCCGAAGCTGGTCGGCTCCGCGTGTATGCCGTGCGAGCGTCCGACGCACGGAGTGTGTCGGTATTTCCACGATAGGCGCGCCAGAGATTCGCGAAGTTCCCGCGCGGAAGATATGAGAATGTCGAGCGCGTCCGACAGGAGCAGCGAAGCGGCTGTGTCTATGACGTCGCTGCTCGTGAGCCCGAGGTGCACAAACCTTCCCGAAGGGCCTATCTTTTCGGCCACCGCGCTCACGAACGCTATGACGTCGTGCTGGGTCTCCTCCTCTATTTCGGCGATGCGTCCTGCGTCGAACGCCGCTTTTTCCGTTATTTCGTCAAGATCGCGTTTTGGGATGACCCCGTCCTCGGCCCATGCCCGGCACGCGGCCAGCTCAACGTCAAGCCAGCGGCGAAATTTGTTTTCGTCGGTCCATATTTTGCTCATTGCCTCCGTACAATATTTTTCTATCAAATCGAACAGTCCTTCCCTTATGATCTATCGTGCCGCCCGGACGCTCCGAAGGGCCTTGAGGTCGGATTGCCAGTCGGCCCGGGCGTGATCCAGAAATTCGTTGTATATGCCGCTCGCGAAATCGGGAAACGTATAGGAGAAGCTCTCCCAGCCGGATTTTCTGTGGATCAGAGTCACCTCGGCGTATATGTCGTCCCACATGTAAATCCTGTGAGCGTTGTCCTTCGTTGAAGCCAGAACGAGCCTTGCTCCGTCTATATAACCGGGATCGATGTTCACCCTGCGTCCGTGTTTTTCACTCGCGCTCTCCGCCTCTATGGATATTGCGAGTTTTTTCCAGACCACGAGCCCAAAAGGATGTCTTAATCCTTTGAAAATGAAAAAACGCCTCGTCAGGTTCGGCGATATATTTTTGTAATAATCCGTGTAATCGAAGGAATAGGAGGGGCTTTCTCGCTCTATGCCGCCGAATGTCGACTCGAGGCGTCCCGCGACCCACCGGAAGAGCTCTGCGTCCTCCGGTGGGTATAGCAGACCGATTATGAGTTTTACGCCATTTAATCCGGTCTCAGCTTTTTTGCTCATCGGACGACGCCGGTCGTCTGGAGGCCCCGCCGCCATAAGCCTTGCGCGCCGCGTTTTTATTGAGCTTCGCGATGTTACCGCTATTGCCTTTCGATTCATCGAGTTCGGGATTCATGGGAGCTTCCTCGCTCTCCATGTCATGCCGCGCCTCGCGGGGCGGGGTTATTTCCTTCACATGACGATCACCCGGGCCGGCGGATTTCGGCGCGGCGTCGTCATCAGGCGGCGCTTCCGCCATCATCTCGCCCGGAAGCTCGATCGCGAGGCTTCCCAGATGCTCTCCCTCCCACGAACAAGGTATTATCTCGGCGGCCGTCGCCGGTGGATCCTCATACGGCGAAACCCTCCGAATTACCGCGCCGTTTTCCTCGAGCCTGTGGAAAAACGCGCGGCCGACCGCAGCCCACCACACGAGCTCCTCCGCCATCTCGAAATCGCCGGATATATCCTCCAGCAAAAACGTGCCTTCCG
>JAITOL010000001.1 GCA_031289955.1 Synergistaceae bacterium | reverse complement strand
AAATTGGGGATTGGACAGCAGCAAATGGTCGAGGTCGCTAAGGCGCTGTCGCTTAACTCAAAATTGATTATTATGGACGAACCCACCGCTACCCTGACGGAGCGGGAGATAGATCAGCTGTTTGAGTTCATTAAGAATTTGAGGCTGAAAGAGGTATCCACGCTTTATATTTCCCATCGCCTGGAGGAATTTGAGCGCATTGCGGATCGCATAACCGTCATGCGGGACGGCAGGACAGTGAAAACGCTGCCCCTGAGCGAGGCCAAGATCCCGGAGCTAATCAAGCTGATGGTCGGGCGCGAACTGGTAAATCAGTTCCCGCGTATCGATCACAAAATTGGGGATGTGAGGCTGAGAGCCGAGGGACTGACCCGGAACGGCGTATTTCACGACGTGTCATTTCACGTAAACAGCGGAGAGATATTGGGCGTCTCCGGTCTGGTGGGCAGCGGGCGCACGGAGATAATGCGGGCTTTGTTCGGCGTTGACAGGCTGGATGCCGGCGCAGTTTATATCGACGGTCGCCAGGTTCACATTCATTCGCCTCAGGACGCGATCCGAGAGGGCCTTGGTTTTGTGACGGAGGACAGAAAAAAATACGGGCTTGTGCTGAGTTTAAGCGTTGGACAAAATATCACCCTCTCAAACCTGTCCTTTGTGTCGAAATCGGGGATTATAAAATTAAGCAGCGAGCGCGGCATTTCCGATCAGTACATTAGCAAAATGAACATCAAAACGCCCTCCGCCAACCAACTGGTGAAAAACCTCAGCGGAGGGAATCAACAAAAGGTTGTTCTGGCCAAATGGCTTCTTTCCCAAAGCAAAGTGTTCATATTCGACGAGCCCACACGAGGCATCGACGTCGGCGCGAAGGTGGAGGTCTACAACCTGATGAACGAACTCATCACCGCCGGCGCCGCTATCATCATGGTCTCCTCGGAATTGCCGGAGATTCTGGGCATCAGCGACAGGATCATAGTGATGTGCCGGGGCGAGAAACTGGCGGATCTGGATCAAAGGAACACTTCCCAGGAAGAAATTTTGTACTATGCGGCAGGAGGAGGAAAATATCTTGCGTGACGAGGCAATAGGAACGTCGAATAAACCCCATTTCAACTGGGGACCCGAGACGAGCGCGGCGATCGCTCTGGTCATTTTGTTTACTCTTTGCAGCTTGTTTGTGCCAAGATTTTTCATGATAACTAATTTCAGGAATATATTGATCCAGATCTCCATCAACGCCACCGTGGCGGTTGGCATGAATTTTGTGATCCTGTCCGGGGGAATTGACCTGTCCGTCGGCTCCAATGTGGCGGCCTGCGGCATGCTTATGGGCGTGCTGATGACGAAAATGGGCTGGTCGACGTTTCCATCGGTGCTTTGCGGGCTGCTGCTGACGACGCTGGCTGGATGTCTCAATGGCGTTCTGGTGTCGAAGGGACGCCTCGCGCCTTTTATAGCGACACTGGGGACCATGTCCATCCTGAGGGGATTTTCGTATCTGAACACGAAGGGCGCGCCGCTGTTCGATTTTCCAGACGCTTTTTTGGGATTTGCCTCGAATATCGCCCGGGTGCCGCTGCCCATCATCATCATGGTCGCGGTGGTGGGTTCTGCCTGGTATATCCTGAAATACACGAAGCTGGGAAGATATACCTACTCCATAGGGGGCAACGAGGCGGCCTCCGTGTTGTCCGGCATCAATGTAAATAGCTATAAGATCGCTATTTACTCGGTGCAGGGCTTTTTATGCGGACTGGCGAGCTGCATCCTCACGGCCCGTCTGGACTCCGCCGTCGCCGTCGCGGGAGAGAGCTACGAACTGGACGCCATCGCGGCTGTCATCATCGGCGGCACCAGCATGAACGGCGGGCAGGGGCGAGTCATTGGCACGATACTGGGCGTCCTGTTGATGGGAACCCTGAGCAACGCGCAGAATTTGCTGGCGATCCCCCCGGGGATGCAGAGGATTATCAAGGGCCTCATCATAC
Source organism: Synergistaceae bacterium (assembly GCA_031289955.1). Lineage (GTDB taxonomy): Bacteria > Synergistota > Synergistia > Synergistales > Synergistaceae > JAIRKI01. The sequence goes on along the minus strand of JAITOL010000001.1, from coordinate 3,657 downwards.
TGGCTGCGGTTTACGTCGATACGCTGCGGAAAAATAAATCGAGCAGCGCTGCCTGATACTGCGATTTGGAGGAGTGTGACAATTATGAAGATAGCGGTTATTGGCGCGGGCGCCATGGGTTCGATTTTAGGAGGGCGGCTTGCGGCAGCTGGCAATGATGTTTGGCTAGTGGATATCTTTCAGGCGCACGTCGATGCCATCAATCAAAATGGGTTGCGCATCAAGAAAGGCGATCGCGTCGATACCATAAAAATAAAGGCCGCGATCAGCGCTGACGCGGTATATGCCGAAATCGGCCTCGTCGATCTTGTGCTCATCTTCGTGAAGGGAATTTATACCGAAGCCGCTATAAAGAGCGCGCAAAAGCTCATTGGCGACCACACGTATGTCCTGACTGTGCAAAATGGGGTGGGAAACGCCGATATCCTAGCCAAATATGTGCCGCAGGAGCGTGTATTGATGGGAACTACCCTCTCGGCCGGCGGAATGATCGAGCCTGGCTTTGTCCTCGACAGTTCGCCGAATAATTTTACGCAGATCATGCCGATGAAGGGCGAGGTAGGGCCGGCTGTGAAAATGATTGTGGATGCGATGAATAAAGCGGGCTGGGAGACCGAAGCGACGCCGGACGCGGAGCAGGCTATATGGAACAAATTGGCGGTCAACTGCTGCACCAACGCTTGTTGCACAATTACGCGCCTCACCTGCGGCCAGGTTTGTGAGGCTCCCTTCGGCCGAAATTTGCTGACGGACGTCATCAAAGAAGTATGCGCGGTGGCAAACGCCAAAGGTCTGCCGCTCGATTGGGAAAAGGTCAGCGGACATTTCTTCGACGTCTATTCCAGCAGCCCTCACTACCCATCCATGTTGCAGGATGCGAAAAAAAAGGCAAAGACCGAGGTGGAAATGATCACCGGAGCTGTAGTCCGTGATGGAGAACGTCTGGGCGTACCCGTCCCGGTCAACCGAACTATTTACAATTTAATTTCCATGATCTCCAATCACTACGACGATCAAATGTACTAAACATAAAGGAGCGAATCAATGATGAAGAAAAAACTATCGGTGTTGGATTTGCAGCGGTACAGGGACGAGGGGATCAAGTGGACCTGGTCCATATGCTATGACTATGCGATGGCCTCCATCATCGACGAGAGCAAGACGGAAATGATCCTGGTGGGCGATTCCATGGGGAACGTCGTGCTCGGCATGGGTTCCACTGTGCCGGTCACAGTCGACATGATGATTCATCATATAAGAGCAGTGGTCAAAGGCGCGCCCAATACCTTTATCGTGGGCGACATGCCTTTTGGCTCATATAACGTCAGCTGTGAGCAGGCAATCGAGACCGCCAACCGCATCATGAAAGAGGGCGGCTGCGACTGCGTCAAGCTGGAGGGCGGAGTCAATATGGCCGACAAAATAACGGCCATTGTCAAGTCCGGCATACCCGTGCTGGGCCATATCGGATTGACGCCGCAATCCATCAGCGCTCTGGGCGGGTTCAAGGTGCAGGGCGCTTCGAAGGAAGCGGCGGATCGGCTGCTGGCGGACGCGGTGGCCGTAGCGAATGCCAGCGCCTTTGCCATTTGCCTCGAATGCATGCCCAGCGTCGTGGCAAAGAAGATAACGGAAACCATAAAGATCCCCACGATGGGAATAGGCGCTGGTCCCGATTGCAGCGGGCAGGAGTTGAATCTTTACGATATGTGCGGGCTGTTCACGGATTTCAAGCCCAAATTTGTAAAGCGATACGCCGAACTGAGGGCGCCCATGGTAGAAGCTCTAAACGCTTTCTACGACGAAACACTCAGCGGAGCTTTCCCGACGCCGGAATATAGCTACAACGCCAAAGTTGACGGCTACTGAGAGTTATTCGTACACATTCTAATATGATGGTGGTGACTGATTGATGAAACTGGAATCCGTCCATGACGCTGCTTTCAGGGAATACGGACAAATTTTGGAGGGATACGATTTCTCCCAGCTGCTCGACGCGCTGAAGAATACCGGCAAGCCAAATGACTTGGTGTATGTGCCTTCCGAAAAATCGCTTGAAACGACCAAGGTCTTCGAAGAATTGGAACAGAGATATTATGGCGGCATGTCGATTCAGATGGGATATTGTAACGGATATAACGTAAAGTTGAACGGATTGGAATATCATCGCGACAGCGAGGTAAATATCGCCGCGAACGATATCATAGTGTTACTGGCAAAACTGACGGAAATAAATCCGGATAATTTAACGCTCGACACGTCGCATGTGCGCGCTTTTCTGCTGCCCGCCGGCGTGGCTGTGGGATACTACGCGACGACTTTGCATTACGCGCCCTGCGCCACCGGGCCGGAAGGATTCCGGGTTGCGCTGGCGCTCACGAGAGGCACCAATACGGTGGGGCCCAATTTCGTTCCGCGCAATAAAGAGGAGAAATTGCTGGCCGCGAAAAATAAGTGGCTGCTGGTTCATCCCGAGGCTGCTGAAGCGGGCCAGCACGTTGGCCTCGTTGGAGAAAATATCGACGTCACTCCTCTATGGAAAAAGTGACTATCATATAATACCGCTTCGCGTTGAAACGCGGCATTCATGCCGCGCATTCCGATTCTGAATCAAATAAAGGACAATTTGATTCAGAATCGGAATTGATACCGACTTGCCTCTATTCTTCATGACCAAGTTTCGTAGCAATTTTCAACACATTTTCTTTCAATATGCCGACAATTTTTTCGATTCGATCTTTATTCATCCTGTAAAGTGGAGCCGATACGGTGATAGCCGCCAAAGGGCTTCCTTTATGCCCAAGAAGCGGCACGCCAATACAAATAAGGTCTTTTTCAAATTCTTCGATATCCGTCGCAAAACCGTTTAAGCGGACGTCATTCAGGGTATTTTTAAATTTATCCTTGTTTGTTATCGTTTTTTCAGTAAGCGGAATATATTCAATACTGTTTAAAATATCGTCAACTTCCTTATCCGGCATGTAAGCTAAAATTGACTTGCCAGCTGACGAACAGTATACGGAGATTTGCTGCCCAATTCTGGTCCCAATCCTGATTGAATATTGCGTCTCGATCTTATCGAGATAAACCAAGTGGTTACCCTCCAGAACGATAAGATTGACAGTTTCCTTGCATATTTCCGCGATGCCGAGTAAATACGGTTTACAAATATGCACGAGCTCCAAATCTATGCATTGGCTGATGCGAAAAAGCCCCAGCCCCAAGCGATATAAATTACTTTTCTCGTTTTTCTCCAGGTATCCCAAATGAACCAATGTCTCTAAAATGCCGAAAGTAGTGCTTTTGTTAAGTTTCATCATTTTGCTAATATCTAAAAGCCGTAACTCCGAGTTATTTGCAAACAGATTTAAAATATTAACCGCTCTTACAATAGATTGGATGTATATTTTTTCCGTCATATGCAAAACGCTTTCTATAGTTTTCACAAGAGAGTATTTTAGAAACCAATTGAATTCAGTATATACGTTTCCAGAAAGGAAATCAAGAGATCAATATGTGCCCTCAAACCGCAGGTTCATTTTCACATAGCCGGATCCCATATGCAGACCCGAGAAAAATCACAAAAATAGCTCTGCTAAATATGGTTCGATTATTTTGTGGCCCTATTTAAGCTCTTAACATTGCTACGAGCAACAA